>JALZWM010000060.1 GCA_023300105.1 Hellea sp. | reverse complement strand
AATTGACGTGAAAATCTTTCACCTGATTATAATTAAAAAGAAGAGGATGTTCGGTTTGAAGGGCTAAAACGTTAAGTGCCGTCACAGCACCTGTCGCATCAATCTTTATGTCATATGACTCAGATTGTGCAAAAGCATTTGCTGAAAAACTCAATGATCCGCAACAGATTATGAATGCAAGTATCGTGTGTTTTAGTTTCAAAAAATTCCTCAATATTTTATTCTAATCAGGCTTTTATCTCGCTCGAAAATCAAACTCCACTAAGTCGCCTGACTCTATGACCCAAAGCCTTCGATAACCCGCTAATAAAATTTACGAAAAATTCATTCTTTTTAAAAATCGTGACATATTTGCAACGAATAAAGACTTTTACCGCCTTACAAGTGCGACAGAACTGGGCCCTGTAGTCAATGTATCAATATTGAAATTAGCCTTAAGGTTAGCGAATACACTCTCTGTATCTCCAGATTTGAAGACACCTCCAACTTGCAAAGTTTTGAGTTCAATATCACGAATTTCAATCTTGAGTTCGGTATAACGCTTCACTTCTTGAATGACTTCCTCGAGCGTTTCCCCATTAAATGTAATCAAACCATTCTGCCATGACATTTTCGTCGTCATCTCCACATCACTTAATGTTGCAATTGAGGCGGCGGCATTTTCATATTTCGCCTTATGACCCGCCTTTACGATTCCTAGGCTTGCGAGCTTCTTAGAGTTAGGCTCACGGACTTCAGTGGCTGGTGTTGGGAGGACTGAGGAAAGTTCAACCGCTCCCTCTGACACTATCACATCGAATTCATTCCCCTGGAGATAGACTACGAAAGCCGTACCAACTGCGCGAACAATGCCGTCTCCAGCAAATACTAAAAAAGGCCGGGATGCATCATGGGCAACATCGAAAAGAACTTCACCTTTTAGGAGCCTTACGCGCCTTTGGTCATCGCGAAAATCTACTTCTAATCTGCTTCCAGTATTCAATGTAACCTTTGACCCATCTGCCAATATATATTTTTGATGCTCGCCGATTCTGGTTTGGTAGATCTTTGGCAATTTTACTTGAGCTGTCTGAACGATATCAGGCCTGCTATCCTTTTGATAATTGGAAACGGCTATTGAAATTAGAGCAAGGG
Organism: Hellea sp.; assembly: GCA_023300105.1. Lineage (GTDB taxonomy): Bacteria > Pseudomonadota > Alphaproteobacteria > Caulobacterales > Maricaulaceae > Hellea. The sequence goes on along the minus strand of JALZWM010000060.1, from coordinate 8,809 downwards.
ATGCGAGAGCGCCTACTGGTAATGCCCAGCGGCGACGCCATGTTCTAAAGTGTTCTCGTCTGCGTAATTGCCGAGAAACAGCATCAGCCTCAGCTATAGGTTCAACCATATCTGTGAGAACGTTTAATTCACCCCAGAGAGAGTTTAGTTCACGAATTTCCTTAGCATGGGCAGGACTTCGATTTACCCACTCACGGAAGGCGGTTAAATCTTTCTCCGATACGTTATCGCCGTCTAGCTGAGCAATCCACGCCAATGCTTCAGATTCAATTGGAGAAGAGCTTTTATTATCGATATAAGGAAGTTTAGTCATATCTATTCACTCTCCTTTCTAAGGACTGAAAGGTCAAGTTTATGCGGCACTATATTACGAGGTGTCTCTTGCCGTTTAACTGACTGACGACACCTTTTCAAACCACTGACAATATGTTTTTCAACTGTACTCACCGAAATACCTAATTCTTGGGAAATTTCCTTATGACTAAATCCATACACTTTTCTCATTATAAAGACACGTTGGCACTGAGGCGGAAGTTCTGCGATAGCAATCTTTACGCGTTCAAGCTTTTCCAATGCACCAACTTGCTTTTCTACATTTTCGTCTGACCCTAAGACCTCTGGCGAGCAAGAATCCTCTATAAAGCTTGTCATTTTAGTTGATTTTTTTGTCAGTTCCTTCAGCGCAAGATTGCGGGCTACGCTGTATAGATAGGCTTTAGGGTGCTCTATAACTCCCTTTTTTTCCGCCTTAAAAGCCCTAATGAAAGTCTCCTGCGCAATGTCATCCACGTCTTGCGGGCGATACATAAAACGGGAGATAAACGTTTTCAGCATACCTTCATTTTTACGGAACGAGTCAGACACAGTTTCTCTATCAGAATCTTCCTTACTATGACAGTGCTCACCCTGCTTTAATGCGGATGTCCTTTGATTGAATATGTTCTTCTCCGTCATGTTTAATGCCCTGCTTGACCATATCAGAGACACAAAATCAATCCTGCATGATTGTATATCATACGCATGCCTCCACAATCTATGACCCTCTAAAGCTGTAAACCCGCCATAAAAAAAATCTAAAAATTTCAAGAAGTTACTTTTTTGCAGTTGCGCTCACGATTTTATTGGCGGGTTTTACGTCCAAAATACTCTCAATAAATTAGACGTGATACCAATTTAAAGACCAAAATAAACAAATTGAAGACTATTTAGTCCATCAAGGGGATACGAGAATGGAATTAAAAGAAGGCTCGGCTTTACAGGATAAATGGCAGTTTTGGATTGATCGCGGCGGTACATTTACTGATATCGTTGCAAAAACACCTGACAACAGGCTCCTCACGCGAAAACTGCTTTCTGAAAACCCTGAAGCGTATGCTGATGCAGCCTTGCACGGAATTCGAGGATTTTTGAGCCTTGCAGATGATGCCCCTATCCCATCTGAATTTGTGAGTGCCGTTAAGATGGGAACGACAGTCGCGACGAATGCTTTGCTAGAAAAAAAAGGTGACGACACGGCTCTTTTCATCACTAAAGGTTTTAAGGATATTATCGAAATCGGATATCAAGCTCGCCCAAAAACGTTTGAGCTCGACATCAAAAAACCAGACCTTCTATATGGCGATGTTTATGAAATTGAAGAGAGGTTATTCCAAACGGGTGCGACCAAAGTTCCCCATAACTTAGAAAAAACACGTCAATCATTGCAGCAGGCTTACGACAAAGGGCATCGGTCTATAGCGATTGTCTTAATGCATGCTTTCAAATTTCCGTCCCATGAACTTGAAGTCGTGAAAATTGCTAAGGAGATAGGTTTTGATCAAATCTCTGCCAGCCATGATGTTAGTCCTCTTACAAAAATAGTTTCACGAGGCCAAACCACAATTGTTGATGCCTATCTGACACCTATTTTAAGACGATATGTGGACAGAATAGGGGCCGCGATGGGCGACGACCTAGAACCAGGGCAGCTCCTGTTCATGCAGTCATCGGGCGGACTCGTAGACGCAAATAAATTTAGAGGCCGCGACGCTATTCTCTCTGGGCCTGCAGGAGGTATCGTTGGAGCTGTTCACACGGCTAAGCTCGCAGGGTTTGATAAAATTATCGGATTTGATATGGGCGGCACCTCAACAGACGTATCCCACTATGCCGGCGAATTTGAAAAGGTTTATGAAACTGAAGTCGCAGGTGTACGTATGCGCGTCCCTATGATGTATATTCATACCGTAGCAGCGGGCGGCGGGTCTCTTCTCAAATATGAGGATAATCGATTTCAGGTAGGCCCTGACTCCGCCGGAGCCAATCCAGGGCCCGTGAGTTACAGGCGCGGTGGCAATCTAGCCGTCACTGATATCAATGTTGCCTTGGGAAAAATTCAGCCTGATTTCTTTCCAAACATATTCGGCCCAAACCAAGATGAAGCTCTAGATCGGGAGGCAGCACTTGAGGCCTTCCAAAATATTGCCGCAAAATTAGATGACAATAGATCTGCTGTGGATGTCGCGGAGGGTTTTTTGGATATTGCAGTTGAGCATATGGCACAGGCCATTAAAAAAATATCCGTCTCAAGAGGTTATGATCTAGAAAGTTATGCCATGAACTGTTTTGGAGGGGCCGGTGGTCAACATGCTTGCCTTGTCGCCGAAAAACTTGGGATGAATACTATTTTTCTACATCCTCTATCAGGTGTCTTGTCAGCCTACGGCATGGGGTTAGCGGATATAAGTACAGAACGACAAAGTGTTATTGAACTAGATATTTCTTCACCGGAGTTAAGCGTATTACAAGTCAAAATAAGTGAGTTAAAAGCCTTCAATCAAAATGACTTATTAGCGCAAGGGTTGAACTCACCTCAGATAACTCACAATGCGTCTGCTCTCGTTAGATATAAAGGAACCGACACAACAATTAAAGTCTCGGTCTCAAAACCTTCGAATATGCGGGAGGAATTTGAACAAAACCACCAGAGGCAGTTTGGCTTTACCGCGCCTGAAAAAGATATAATTCTTGAAACAGTAACCGTGGAATCGTTCGGCGGCCACGACGAACATATTGAAAACATCTCGGATGCAACCACGTCAGAGGTTCCACAAATAGCAGCTATGCGACAAATATATTCTGATGGTGCGTGGCTAGATGCTCCTGTGTTTTCTATCGATAAATTAGTATTCGGGCATAAAGTGTTTGGCCCGGCAATTATTACAGAGCCTAACGGCACTGTCATTGTTGAAAAAAACTGGACAGCGAGCTTAAATAAATATCGCCACCTGGTCCTTAAGCGTAATGCAAATCAGATCAAAAAAATTGAAGCGCTAACAGAGTATGACCCAGTTAGGTTGGAAATCTTCAACAATCTATTCATGTCGATCGCTGAACAAATGGGGTTGGTACTTCAAAACACATCGCAATCAGTCAACGTAAAAGAACGTCTGGATTTTTCTTGTGCAGTTTTCGATGCTCAAGGTAATCTCATCGCCAATGCCCCACATGTGCCCGTTCATTTAGGGTCTATGGATGCAACAGTAAAAGTCATTATTGATGGAGATCTTCCAATTAATCCCGGTGATGTTTTCGTTCAGAATAATCCTTATAATGGCGGGTCGCATTTACCCGACATTACTGTTATTTCGCCCGTTTTTGATGAAGGCGATGAGCAGGTTCTTTTCTACCTAGCCAGCCGTGCCCATCATGAAGATGTTGGCGGCGTTGCTCCCGGTTCTATGTCGCCACTCGGGCGTACAATTTATGAAGAAGGGATTGTTTTGGATGGGCTCAAACTTGTGGACCGCGGTATCTTTCAGACCAAGGCGATCCAAGAAACTTTCTCGTCAGGTCAATACCCAGCCCGTAATATTGAACAAAACATAGCTGACTTGATGGCGCAAACGGCGGCTAACGCCACAGGCGCTGCCGAGTTAAATAAATTAGTGAGTCAATACGGGCTTGAAACTGTCCATGCCTATATGGGGTATATTCAAGATAGCGCCGAAGAAGCCGTAAGGTCAGTTATAGAAACGCTTGAAGACGCGTCATTTGAGTATGAAATTGATTCAGGCGCGGTCATAAAATTGAAAATATCTGTCGATAAAACTGCGCGTAAGGCAGTGCTTGATTTTACGGGAACGAGTGAACAGCAGCCCACAAATTTTAATGCGCCCGGAGCTATAACAAGAGCTGCCGTATTATATGTTTTCAGATGCCTCGTTGATAAAGATATTCCGCTAAATGCGGGCTGTATGAAACCGCTAAAGGTTATTGTGCCCAGAGGCTCAATGCTCAATCCTGAATTTCCTGCGGCAGTCGTCGCCGGAAATGTTGAAACTAGTCAGGCCGTAACGAATACACTTTTTGCAGCCCTTGGCGCGCTTGGCACAAGCCAAGGTACTATGAATAACCTGACATTCGGGAATGAGAAATATCAGTATTACGAAACTATATGTTCAGGCAGCCCTGCAGGGCCCGACTTTAACGGTGTTGCAGCCGTTCATACCCATATGACGAATACACGGTTAACTGACCCTGAAATTATGGAACAGAGATATCCTATTCTGCTCGAAGAGTTTGTAATTGATAGACATTCTGGGGGACGCGGCAAATGGAATGCTGGTGACGGCATTACGCGGCGCATAAAATTTCTTGAAGAGATGGAATGCTCAATATTATCCGATCACCGCCAGGTTCCGCCAGTGGGCATAAAAGGTGGCCAAGCAGGCCGAGTTGGTCGCAACTGGATTACACGAAAATCTGGAGCCGTGGAAGACCTAGGAGGCTGCGGTCAAACCCATGTTTATCCAGAAGATTCAGTAACCATACAATCTCCGACAGGCGGCGGTTTCGGTAAAGCTGACATTTAAAGGAAAACAGCCATGTCTATTATAAAGCGTATAAAAAATATTGGCCCTGGAGCGCTGGTAGCCGCGGCTTTCATCGGGCCTGGTACTGTCACAGCTTGTACGCTAGCGGGGGCCAATTATGGCTACACGCTCTTATGGGCGTTATTATTTGCGACGATTGCAACAGTTATCTTGCAAGAAATGTCGGCACGGTTAGGCTTAGTCACTCAAAAGGGACTTGGCGAAAATCTTCGCGGCATGTTTTCTGCTTCTATATTTAAATGGCCACTTTTTATCTTGGTCATTATTGCTCTTTATGTTGGAAATGCGGCATATGAGGCTGGGAACCTCTCAGGCGCCGCACTAGGCATTCAGGCACTGTTGGGTGAAACCCAAACTGTTTATCGCCTCTCCGTCGCTCTAATATCGGCACTAGCAGCCCTTTTGCTCTTGCTCGGGTCGTATAAACACATTGAAAAAACGCTAATTGCGTTGGTTTTGACCATGGCCTTGGCGTTCATTAGTACCTTTATAGCTGTTGGGCCGGATTTCATTGCGCTGTTCAAGGGTTTGGTAACGCCCAGAATTCCGAATGAAAGCCTTATGACAGTCATCGCGTTAATCGGGACAACCGTTGTACCTTATAACCTGTTCCTTCATGCCTCAGCTGTAAAGAATAAATGGTCTGACATTTCAGATCTTTCTACCGTCCGCACCGATACGGCAGCAGCTATTGGAGTAGGAGGCCTCATCACCATCTTAATTGCATCTACTGCGGCGGCGAGCATTTTTGGTACGGGGCTGCAAGTTAACGGCGCAGGCGACATGGCAAAGCAGTTGGAGCCTTTATTCGGATCGTTCTCAAAATACATGCTAGGCATCGGTTTCTTTGCGGCAGGCCTGAGTAGCTCGGTTACGGCCCCCCTTGCCACGGCTTATGCCATGACTGAAATTTTAGGCATTGAAGGTGGAACTAAGTCCAGAACATTCAAAATCATTGCGCTAAGTGTTATAGCGATTGGTGCCGCCTTGGCGCTTACAGGTATAAAACCAATCACGATTATTCTGTCTGCACAATTTGCTAACGGACTTCTGTTGCCCATTATCGCAACTTTCTTATTGGTCGCGATGAACCGCACAGAACTTCTGGGTAGGTATGAAAATAGTTTCCTCGGAAATATATTAGGCTCAGGCGTTGTCTTGATAACTACCGTACTCGGATTGCGCTTAATCATGAAAGCTATCGGTATTCTGTAAATTTTCGGATCTAACTAAATACGGAGTCATGAAATTGTGAAACAAATAAAAGCAAACCAAAGTTCTAAGCCTCTCGTCTAATGCCTTGAATACCTAATAGCAGACTTCAACTACCTCTAACCAAACGCCTCATCCCTAAGATTCAATAATGACGGGTATGGCGACGCCGTATCTATAAACCAATAAACGCGCACGTCCCTTGGACTCGTGAACGAGCTTATCACAAACATGCTTGCTTTTCGCGAGTTCGTTATTAATCGCATTAATAACATCCCCGACCTGCAGCCCCGCTCTGTCTGCTGGGCTATCCTTGGTCACGCCAGAGACATATATACCTTTAACGCCTGCAGGCACATGATCTGCTTCGGTCACTTTTCGGACAGAAACGCCTAATTGTTCAAGGCTCTCGACCACGGGCGCTTTAAAGGCGGTGACCTCAATCTCGACCGTTTTTTCAATTCCGTTTTCTCTAATATATGTTAGCGCGTAAGGCTTGTCCGGTGTGGCAACACCAATCCATGCGCGTAGAGCATTTGGCGATTTAACTTTTCTGCCGCCGAACTTTGTAATGACGTCGCCCGCTTGTAATCCCGCATTTTGAGCACTCGTGCCTGCGCGCACACTCGAGACAAGCGCGCCGTCCCAATGATTTATACCGACCTTTTCTGATGCCTCTTCACTTACCTTCGCCATGACAATACCCAGAGAGCCGCGCTTGACTGTGCCATGTGTGAGAAGTTGATCGGTGACTTGGACGGCGAGACTGGCTGGGACAGAAAACCCAATGCCATTACTTCCGCCGCTCTTACTAACAATGGCGGTATTAATGCCAATCAGGCGTCCTTGACTATCCAAAAGCGGGCCGCCGGAATTACCTGAATTAATTGAGGCATCCGTTTGGATAAAGTCTTGTAAGCTCCCGCCCGAGGCAGACCTGCCCAAGCCGCTAATCACGCCCATTGACAGAGATTGCTCTAACCCAAGCGGGTAACCCACAGCAAAGACGACATCGCCGACGCGTAATTTATCTGAATTGGCAATTGAAACGGCGTCAACCCGCAGGTCATCGGCTTGGAGCACAGCAATATCCGTGGGCGTATCAATGCCAATAAGGCGCGCTTTTAGAACGCGGCCATCAGGTACATTTATCAAAAACCCTTTGCCGCCCGCCACGACATGGGCATTGGTGACAACATAGCCTTTTTCAGCATCAATAACGGCGCCAGACCCTATGCCTGCTAGAGCTAATTTACCTTCAGCATTTTCTTGCAAACTTCCGATACGCACGACAGAGGGCAGAACTGAATCCAATGTGTCCGCAAAACTCAAAACATTGCGGGAGCTATCAATCGGGGGGAACTGATTGCTTTGCGCGGTGGAGGGCGATGTTTCACATCCCGCCAGAAGCGCCATTGCGAAAAATCCTAATCCAAGTGTTTTTAATTTATGAGACATAAAGAAACCCGCGTTGATGAATACACAGCGGCGTAACACGGGGATGCGTCACGTTGAAATCACAAATTCGAAACAGACCTAGAAGCCGAAATACATGGCTTAGTGTCGTATCTATTCTGCGCCGTAGTAGAAGCGGATAAGTTAGTGCAGAGTTATGTTGTTAAGTAATTTATTTCGGTAAAAGATAAGAAATATTACCATTTTTAGAGGTAATGTATTTTGACTTTGCGAGTTTGTTGAAAACAGCATTCACCTCGGATTCTGTTAATTTTTGTTGAAATATATTTTTAATTGTATTTTTAAGAGTTTTCTCTTTTCTAGGTTTGGCTTTACCTCGCCCTTTTAAGTTTTTTACAATTACATTTATTTTTTCTTCACTCTTTGAGTTTTTGTTCACACTACTTTTTGAGTTTTTGCTCACACTACTCTTTGAGTTTTTCTTCACACTCAGAGCAGGAATATGAGCAATAGATTCTCTTCGGCTGGCATTGACCTTAATTGTATTGAGATGTTTAATTAATGGGTCGAACCCCTTATCTTTTGAAATGATATGAAAACAAGCATTTGGATTTTTTGTTGCCAGCTTACCTAGGTAATATGTGATATGAAAATCAAGCGCGTTGGCTCCAGTTTTAGTCACGTAAATATACTTCGACCGATCGGGACCAAAATTATGCATAGCTTCGACTAACTCTAAACTTAGACGGTTTTGCTTTACACCAAGAAATAGATAAATCTGAAAATAGTCTTGAGTTAGTAAAGATAAGTTTTTCGGTTGAACATTCTCATAATCAACTAACACGTAGTTAGTCTTTAATGCTTTTGAATTTTTCATAACCCAAGGCGTATCTGAAAAATGTTCAAATATAATTAAAGCACACCCTAAACCCAATACTCGCTCATGCGCTGAATGACCCAAAACATAGCGATGCTAGAGAGGCTATAAGCTAAGAGTGTTTCTGATTTTTTGAGTAGGTTTTTGTTCGTTTTGGCAATGAGAGCGAGGATAATTATCGCCCCGATGATGACGGCGAATTGGCCGAGCTCTACCCCGATGTTAAACAGTAAAAGCGCGAGAAGTTCGGTGCCTTTGGGTAGGCCTATTTCGGACAGGGCGCTTGCGAAACCTGCGCCGTGAATAAGGCCGATGAACAAGCTAATCAGATATGGGCGCTTCGCGGCGAGGCTTGCGCGGCCGTGTTGCTTGCGAATGACCTCAACACCTAACAGGACAATACTTGCGGCTATCAAGATTTCTACGGGGC
>JALZWM010000059.1 GCA_023300105.1 Hellea sp. | reverse complement strand
CGACCTTCTGCCAAAATATCCCATTTTTTTACAACATGGTAATCAAGGCGAACAACACCAAGATGTGCATCACTCGTGAAGAAGGTATCAGACGTGCGGTCCAAGGCAACTTCGCCTGAACGGAAGCCATATTTAGCCCCAATAGATAGTTTGTCTGTGACGTCATAAATACCATCAACGCTTAAGATTTGACTCTTTTGACGCGCCAGAGCTTGTGACCCACCGCTAGATATTTGCTGTGCCGGTGATAAATCTTCAAAATATGTATATTTAACCAAGGCGTTAAATCTGTCATTATCGATAGGGCGATAAGCAGCCCCTAAAACACCTTCAATGAAATCAGCATCTAAGAAATCAGATTGATCACTGTCAGAGAATGCAAAGTTAAAACGTCCAAGCAGCTCCCAATTCTTATTCGCTGAAACAGAAGCTGTATTACGCATCAACCAAGTTGTACGGTCCCGATTAGTTCCTGAAATAACACCATCTTCGAAACGCGCTTCAAGGTTTGACGCAAAGCGTGTACCTTCTGTCGCGCGTCCTGCAGATAAAGAGAATGCGGTACGGTCAAAGCTTCCATTAACATTATCTTCAATTTCACCATTTTCGACATTGGCGCCAAAGCTCCAAACCTCAGATGGATTAAACGTAAGACCATAAACATGCGTGAGCGATGACTGATTTGGACCATACCCAAAGCGCTCTTCCCCGTACACACTCAAGCTATCGCTAAAGCGTGTCTTCGCGCCAAAGGTTAAAGTACCCCGGTTTGCTAATGACTGCGTTTGCGTCGCAAAACCTGTATCCGACCGGTCGGTAGATAGCGCATATCCGAGGTAATACTCTGAATTGTCAGAGCGCTTAAAGGTAGCTTGTCCATTTGCGCCAAAACCGCCATCACCTTCAGTCACTTCGCCAGAAAGAGATAAGCGCTCACTGAGAGCAAACTCACCGCCAAGACCAACTCGGTTATTACGGCTACGGCTTTGGTCACGATCTAGTGTTGCTTGGCCAAAGGCATAAACTGAAGCTCTCTCACTCGCTTTATAATCAAGTTGACCAGAAATATCCGTACGAGATCCGTCAACTGATGGATTAAATGCCGTTGCTATAATTTCTCTATCATCATGACGTACACCAAGAGATGCAGACATATGGTTAGAAAAATTATGCGTTAAATCCGCATAAGCCGCCTGAGTTTTACCTCTTAATAAAGAATCAAGTTCATCAAATTGAGCATTGATACGAGTAGACTTTGAAACATCAGCAGACACGCTCACACCCCAACGATCAACCTCACCTACAACCAATTGATTAGCGCCTGAGAAACTAGCATCTTGGTGAGAGTAATACCCTCTCAAGTTAGCTGAAATGCCTGATATGTCTGACAGGTCAACAGCGCCTTCAATCTGATAAGCATCAGCTTTGACATTGGCGGTTCCGCGCGTTTCAAAGGTTTCAAAGGTAAAACCACCATCTGTAGAATTTGACTGTCCAAAGCCAGGTCCGTCAGTTTGAGCAAACTCACCTTTGATGTATGTTCCTTCAGTGTGGCGCAATAAAGCGTCAAAGCCTATCAGATCTTGATCTGCAGCACCTGTTGTCTCACGTTGAGCTGTTGCGCCAATACGAAGTTTATCACCAAGCCACTGTGTTGCCCGGCCACCAACAGTATAGCCTCCTACATCTGACAGACTTGGGGTATACTCATAACGTATGACCACAAACACATCATTACCTGACAATCCGCCATCACGAACAACTTGGTTATCGCGAGCAGTAGACTGTAATGGGTCGCTCAACAAAATACGGCCCTGTATATAATCTACGTCATAATCTTCCTGTGGACGTAAATTACGCGTCTCGAGAACAAGACCAGACACTTTGTCTCTGACTTCAATACGCACCCGTTCAGACCCAATAGACAGATCTTGACGTTGCAAGAAATAAACGGATCCACCCGTACCTCGGTACTCTTCGCGAGCAGGAAGCGTTCCTGGGTCAGCCGCAAAGGCGGTAAGCTGCGTTTTGCGTTCCCCGAAAGATGTTGTGGCTTGGCTATTATAATCGGCAATACCGCCATAAAGTCCACGGTCAAGATGCGCAAACTCAGTTCCCGTAATTTGAGTTGCAAAGTTACCCCATAAAACGTGGCTATCGTCTTTTTCGATCTTTAGATAAAAACGACCTTGTGTCGGCGCATCTTCAACCAAAGTACTATCATCACCATAAACAGGATAGAAACGGTCTGCATCCAAACGGCGCAAGAGTTGACGTGCATCCTTATCATCTAAGTTTCTAAAGATATCTTTTAAGCGGTCTTCGCCTGTATCAATGGCACCCGTGACAAGGTAATCTCCGTTAACACGTCCCTTGACATAAGCAGCCCCGCGGCCATTTAGGAAAACATCATCGAAGTCTTCATCACTTGACGCTAAAAAGTCTGAGGGGCCATCACTACTTTGAGTTCCCAATGTCAGGTCACCAATAGCCACATAGAAGAAGTCTGTACCATCCAAACGAATGTCACGATCAAAGACTGTTTGCTGACCATTTTCATTTACTGAGACACCCACACGGTGCTCTCCGTAAGGCAATATATGTTGAACTGCGAATTGCCCCTCAGAGTCGACTGGAACAGATTGTCCTAAAACCGACACTTGTCCATTATTACTAACTTCACGGCCATAAACTGTAACACTTCCCCCTTTAACGCGAATATTACGTATGGCTGTGCGGTCAATCCCGTAACCTGCTAATTTTCTATTTGGTAGAACATCCACAGCTTCAGGAGTTATGCCGTCCATAAGCGATAGTAATTTTGCTTCAGTTTCGTCAAACTTTCCTTCTGCATCGTAAACACGCAAGACATAGATAAGATCATCCGGAAGACCACTATTGGTTGGCATCGTCGCAATGCCGCCCTCTACAGGCAAAATCAAAAGGTGCTTACCGCGAACCGATTGGTCCGCTGGAAAAATCCTAACTTCAGCGCGCTTAATAAAGGCTCCATAATTCCAATAAGTTTGGAACGTGGTACTCTCTTGACGAGAGACGACAACATCACCCGTATTTGCACTCACATTAAGCTGTGGAATTGCATTTATTCCATCATATTTAATCTGAATTTGAGCGTCTGATAGAGCTTTATCAGTTTTGGCAGCCTCACTCCCCTGTCCCCATGAAAAGGCAGACTGAGCTTCGGCTAAAGTATTGGCTGAAAACGAGGCTAATGCAATTGCAGAAACGGTTGTAAGAGTTTTTAGTGTTTTTGAATAATGTGTCATGGCTTACTCCTCTCCACCAGTCTGGGAGATATGAGTCCCCCTGGACCAAATGGTCTTACGTTCAATATTTAAGTCGTAATCATCTCCATGCACCTTCCATAAATCTTGAATTTGATGCCCAAGTTCAGTGATGCGATCTTCTCGTCCGTATGCAGACGCATAATACGTGAGACTTAGCGTTGATTCTTGTCCTTTTAGGGCCTCAACAATTTGACCAAGCTGGCTAGCAAATTCTGGTCTCAAGGTATTTGTACCCGATTCAAAGGCCGCATCAGTCACATCAAGTGTGATGATATTTTCTAGAGCTGTACCAAAGTTAGCTTTACTGAGTTTACCGCGAGTCAAACGTACAACACGAGGGTTTTCAGACGTTAAGTGATACCCCGTTGGCAATGTTCTATCGTCAACTTTCAAGATAAAGTTAGAGCCGATTTGACCATTCGGAATTGCCGCACAAGCAATATGATAACGGCCATGCTGATCAGTTGTAACTAATAAACCCTTAGCCGTCGCCAAACTAACACCCGCCATTCCTGGCTCACCTTCATCCTGATACCCATCCTTATCCTTATCATCAAAGACCTTACCGATAAGCTCAGAACAATCGAAGATTGGGTCGGGTGAAACCCGGACAACCGCTTCAGCACGATTGGATATTTCTTCCCCGCGCGTGTCACGGATATAAGCTTGGTTCGTAAAGACACCATTCCCAACACCAGCCCCAACGACGAGTAACATTGTCCAAGTCTTCGTTTCGTTCGCTTCAAAGTCATAATCATTAAGAATAAGATTGCGGCCTAAAACTTCTGGTGCAACGGCTTCGCCATTCAAACGAGAACTACCCTCTACGAATTTAAATCCGGGCGGCGTGAAGTCGATAATATCCAAGTCAATTCGTGGAAGATCTTCTGTATTCGTGACTGTAATTGTATAAGGTACAAGGTCACCAAAATTCACATCTTTACGCGGTGTAGATTTCACTACATCAATAGGGCTACGCACAAATGTAATAGGATCCAAAGGAATGTGGTTATTTATAACGTTGCGTGACCCCGCTCCAAGTGTGAAGCCAAAGTAATGCGTTGTATCTTCTCCTGTTTGCGGTGCTCCTGTTCCTTCAACAACAAGAAGTGGCCCAGTTCCTGCATCAGTAACGAGGAAGCCAGGCTGAGCGCCGATAATCGTGGAGTTTGTATCAAGATGAGATTGAGGAGCATCGAAAACAATACGGTAATCTGTTTGTCCAACGGGACAAGCTAGGTCAGCCCCTGGAACAATATCAAACCTGTAGAAACCGTCACTATCAGTTGTCTGGTCTTGCTGTGAAGGATCAATGAAACAAAGCGGTGGAAGCGCCTGACCATTATTGCCAACAAGGCTCAAAATAGCCCCTTGAACTGGTGCGCGTGTGACCGCATCGTAAACAACACCAGACGGATCAATAGGTAAGTTAACAACAACACTTAACTCACCTGATTCTAACTTGCTGTTTGCCGTTATTTCAACTTCAGAAGTACCAAAGACAGCGCCATTATCAGGATTTAAAAACGAAACAGTAAACTCACCGAAAGGTAATTCAGTCTCATAATAACCATTTTCATCGGTGGTAATGGAAGCGACAACGTTACCTCTAACATCTTTGACTTCAACAACCCATCCTGCAAATAATGTTTCATTAGCATCAGGTGCGTTGTTGTTATTGCTGTCCATATAAACAACACCGCTTAATAAGGCTGAAGAGGGCTCAACACCAATCGTTACAGTCGATGTTGTACAGTTTGTTGGGTTCAGGATTTCACAAATCTGATACTCAATAACATATTCACCATCTGGTGTTCCTGGCGCAACATCGATTGAACCATCAGCATTAAGGGTGATACCTGTAGGTATCTCGAAACCAGGTGAGACTGTAACCGCAACTGTGTCTGTTGTCGCAGCAACACCATTTAAGGTATCACCACTAAGCACATTAATAACATTTTGACCGCCATCAGCACTATCAATCCCAGACACACTATCCGAACTTGCTTCAATCACAGCTTCTATAATTGTCACGGTCTCAACAACAGTCGCGCAATTTGCCGGGTTCAAAATTTCGCAAACCTCATACGCGATGGTATAAATGCCAGCTGACGTACCAGGAGCGACTGTGATGACGCCAGTCGTTGGGTCCAAAGTAAGTTCTGGATCAGACGCGCCCACAGTGAGTGTCACATCCGCCGGGTTAACAGCCACGCCGTTAAGCATATCAGAGGCAAGCACAGATGTCGTCACGCCTCCATCAGTACCATTAATCTCTGGGAATGTTTCTGCCGCCGCCGTAATCGGCGCTTCAACGACAACTACTGTTTCAACAACAACAGCACAATTACTTGGGTTTAATGCCTCACACACCTCATAAGCAACTGTGTAAGTCCCTGCGGGCGT
>JALZWM010000058.1 GCA_023300105.1 Hellea sp. | reverse complement strand
ACCCGGTAAGCGGCTCCATGGAGGAAAAACACCTGAATCTATGAGTTCCAAGATTTGGTTTGCCACAGTGTGATATAAGCGTTTTTCAACCATATAAAAACTGTCCCTCGTGATTATCAGCCTTACCAGTCAAAACGTTAGCCACAGCCCCAAGATGGGACTGTAGCAAATTGAATAACTTTGTTAATCTTAGAATTTAGCAGTGAGCCCCAACGTATAGCGTGGGCCGTAAACATTGAGTTCAGCCAAGCTATCTTCGGTCGGGTTAAGTTGCGTACGCGCCGTGTTAGTCAGATTAGAACCCTCTAGAGACAATTTCATATTATCATTGATTTTATAAGATGCTCTTGCATCGATGGTTGTAGCATCATCAATTTGACGAACAAGCGTGGGTGTAGAGTTCCCAGGCTGGAAGTACCGACTTCTGTGTTTAAGAATACCTGTTAAGTTCAGATCACCAATGCCGTAATACAGCTGAGTGCTAAGCGTATGCTTAGATAAGCCCTGCAGGTTAACCGGCGGAACAATCCCGGATAGAACGCCAATTACATTACCGTCGCCATCTAACTGGGTAATTTCACCAAAAGTTCCGTCTTCAGCTTCGAAATTAGAATCAGCGTAATTATAACTTCCCTTTAGCCCGAAGCCGCTTAAGTATCCTGGCAGATAATCAAAAGCGTGGGAGACAGTCGCTTCAAATCCGAAAATCTCAGTACTGTCACCCCCAATAGCTCTAGTTTGAACTTGCTGAGTGAATTCGTCATCATCGACGGTAAAGGTTTCCGCCTGAGAAACTGTCTGCAACTCTCCATCAAAAGTTTTGTAATAGGCTCCAAGTGCCACGATGGTGTCTGGGTTAGGATACCATTCGACAGCCGCATCAAAGTTCCATGATAAGAAAGGATCAATGAAAGGGTTCCCATTCGCAGTTACATTACTAATAAAATCATCAACAGTCACAGCTTCATCAGTGCTCTCGTTAGAGCCTACACTGAAGCTACGTCCAAAACCCAAGTCTCTTGGGCTAGGGCGAGAAAGTCCACGAAATACAGCCCCGCGCACTAGAAGGTCATCATTAATATCAGCGATCAAAGTCAAGCTTGGCAGAATTTCTGTGTAAGAATTCCTTCCAATTTCCTCGGTTGTGTCACCCGAAGCATCAACACTCGTTATGAGAGCTGGGTTATCAGGGTCATCTCTATTAACTGTTAAGCCGCCGCGTACACCGGTTGATTCAAGCTCCGTATTTACTATACGAGCACCAAAGTTACCCCGAATTGGCAGATTATTAAATGTGGTTTCGAAGTCAGCTTGTACGTATGCAGCAATCGTTTCTTCGTTGAAATCAACCACAGAAAATGCGTTCGCGCTAATTTCATCTAAAGTTGGCGCCGCAGCTTCTCGGCCTAAGAAAGCTTCTGCAAGACAAAGTGCTGACGTAGTAAAGAATGTATTTCCTGTACCTGCGCTAAGAACATTACCGTCACTATCCACATTCGTAAACAGGTTACCGTTAACTTCACCATTTAAGAAATTAGATTCGCGGAACGCGTTATCAGCACAAGCATTTCCGACAATCGAACCGAAAGTAGAGAAGTCAATTTCTTCACCATTAAAGGTCGTCGCAAATTCGTCATCGTTACCATCTGTTTCACGGCGCACTCTTGGTATTGCATCAAAGTTTTGAACAGAATAACGCGCACCAGCTTTGACATCTGTAATAATTGATTTACCCAAATCGTATGTGAGGTCCCCTCGCAAAGCCTGAATGTTATAATCAACCTGTTGGTTAAGATCTTCTCTAACGCGAAAGTCATTTGCATCATTTCCGTCAAAGCTATTAGGGTCTGTTACATCAAAATTCAAGAGCGTGAATTGATGTGCTTCGGTTCCATCTTGCAAAACCGCAATACCAGCTGTAACGGCACTTTCAGAACGAAGACGGGCTTGAATCTGATTTTCTTGTCTCTGAGTGTCAGAGTAAGAACCATCAATGGTTAAATTTAAACGGTCGCTAATGTCATAAGAAATGTTACCGCCAAATCCGATGTACTCTTCAAGACGCTCGGAGAAAAAGCTATTATGTTCAACATTGCCTGTTGTGGTAGCGGTACGAAGCGACCCATCTGGGGCTGTCGTTAAATCAAAACCAGGCAGAATAGCATCTGCCTGTGTAAGAGCATTTGGAATATCGTTTGCATCAACCAAAATATCTGCGCGGTCTTCGAAAAAGTTACGCTCCGAAAATTGCCCATCAATATTGATATCTATCCGCTCATTTGGCTGCCATTGAATAGCCCCAAAAACAGAGTCGCGCTGATCTTCTGTAATTTGCTGCCTAAACGAACGTGTTGATGACTCGATTACGAAGGGGTCTGTAAGGCCTCTTCTATCACCCGTATCGTCATCTACGTCCTGCCCGCGATTGCCTGAAGCATCACAACTTCCATTATCTAGTTCTGCAATGATGCATGATGAAAAGGTGCTTGTTGAACGTGCTTCTTGTTCTGCAATCGGCGTTCTTCTGGTTTGTGCCCCGATTGATATCCCAATATCACCAATACCGGTTTCGAACTGATCAACATAACTACCTGTTAAACGGTGCCCGACATCACGCGCGGTATCATTAATGTTTAAGTTATCAGGCTGAACATTGCCTTTAACTTGAACCTGAAAACGTCGTTTGCTGTATTCTAATGGCCTCAAAGTAGACAATTGAATTTGGCCAGATACACCGCCTTCAATAAGACTAGCATCTTGCGTCTTGTAAACGGCAATTTTATTGAACAGTTCTGAAGGGAATTGTGAAAAATTCACAGAACGATTACCTGATCCATTTGTTGCCTCACGTCCATTGATGACCGTAGAACCCAAAAATGTACCTAGGCCACGAATGGACACTTCAGTAACACCGCTACCTTCACGTTGCGCGGCAACAGACGTTAGAGTCTCAAGAGCCTCACCAATTGACAAAGCGGGAATTTCACCGATTTCTGAAGACGACAGACCATCAACAATGGACGTCTCTTGACGTTTGAGGTTAATCGAATTCTGAATCACCTGACGCGTGCCCGTGACAACGACTTCATCACTCGCCGAGTCTTGTGCAAATGCTGCTGGAGCTGCCAGCATAGATAGAGAAGAGCCTATAAGCAGAGCTGTTTTTATAGAGCGGAGTTGAGAGTTTGAACGTGACATTATCATTTCCCTTGTGAGCTTGGTGTGTTTTTTTGTATTTAAACTCAAGAGAACCAAAAAATAATTTGTTGTCAACCTCTATTGTGACCGATTTTTAATAATTGGTAGTACCAATTCAATATTTTTTAAAGTTGTTGCATTCCCGCAACAGACACGTTTTTGATTAAACAGGATTAAACTGTTCATAATTATGTAGCTAGTCCGGCCAGCTAATATAAAACCCGTTTAGGGTGCTTGCCTTCAACCATCCCCATAAACGGGGGATGGATGGAATACCCCAAGAGGCGCTGTATTGTCTCGGAAAACGTTTTCACACGCGCTTTTGGAATGGACAGGGAGAAGTTTTCCTGTGTCCTGCAAAATGGCGCGCAATATTGTGCGGTCAGGCACATGCGGGAGCTAGCGCCCTCATTCGCGCCGCCGCCGTGCCAGAGCGTGCCGAGGAAGAACAGAACTGAGCCTTTGGGCATCACCGCTTTGATAAGCTTGGTTTTATCCTTAGCGTTAGGTATGCGGTCTCCCCATTCATGGGAGCCTGGGATGAGGACTGTCGCCCCGTTATCTTCAGTAAAATCATCTACGGCTATAATTGTCGCGGCCCCCAGCGCGCGGCGCGGACGCGGCCACGGATAAAACCCATCATCATAGTGCAGCGGTTGCGCGGCCTCATTCGGGTGGATATTGATAACTTGAAGCTGCGAGAGCAAATAATTGGGCTCAAATATTTTATCAAGTAATCCCATAATCAGCGGATGCTCGACCATAGGGTTAGCAATATCTGTTTCCGACATCATTGAATAAAGCCGTTGTGTGGCAAGGCCTTCGAAATTATTGCGTCCTGCACCGTGTTTAAACCGCGCAAGCGTATCGGCTTTTAGCGCGTCCATCTCATCATGAGAAAATAAATTTTCTATGATGATATACCCCTCACTATTCACCTGCTCCATAAGAGCTGCAATGATACTGGAGTCTATACCGTCTTGCGTCCCTGCCGTCGACTTATAACGCCCCGCGAGATCGGAAGTAGTTATGGTCGCGGATGTTATTGTGGGTAGAGTCATAGGTTTCCAATTGTTTTAACGAGCGTTTTTAAGTCCTTCTCAACCTCATCAAGCACGGCCGCATCTCGCCCGCGCGCGACAAAGTTGACACCGTGAAGGCCTGCGTTGAAAAACGGGTAACTACCGATGCTTACGCCCTCAAATTTCTTCTCGATATCAGAGAGAGGTTTGGCCGCGTCGCCTTCGCCGACATTGGGTGCTTCTACGGTGCGGGAATAAACTTTCGCGCCGCCCTCGATACGGTGCCCTATATCTGCCAGCATAGATTTCATAATCGATGGCACGCCCGCCATGGTGAAGACGTTTTTAGTTTGGAACCCGGGGGCTTGGCTTACAGGGTTTTTAATGAGGCTCGCGCCATCAGGAATACGAGCCATGCGGCGGCGCGCAGCATTCAGCTCGTCTTCTGCGTAGCGCGTACGAAGCTCTGTCATCGCGTCATCACGCTCAGAAATACCAACGCCGAAAGCGGCGGCAATACAATCCGCCGTAATATCATCATGGGTTGGGCCAATGCCGCCCGTTGTGAAAACATAGTCAAAACGGTCTGAAAATGCGCGAACTGTGCGGCTAATAACATCCGCATCATCGGCGATAATACGGGCTTCGCCGACCTCTACGCCAAGCGGGGCAAGCCATTTCGCAATCGTGCCAAGGTTCGTATCTTGTGTGCGGCCAGAGAGGAGCTCGTCCCCGATGAGGATAATACCTGCCGTAACAATTTTCATTTGGATAACTTTCTATAGAAGGCATTGTTCGTACTCATGCAATGCCACGTTTTCAGCCTTGGTGAAAGAGAGTGTTTCCATATACTTAAAAAGCCGCATCAAGCTTAGCCCATAATATAGATTATTTGGTCTGTTTAACTTGCCGACGCGTAAGCATTATGAAATGTGATTATAACGAGGGTAAAACCAATGACAAAAAACATCACAGAAAAATTAAAAACGAATTACCTCATTGTCGGCAGCGGCGCTATGGGAATGGCTTTTGCAGATACAATTCTAAGCGAAACTGATGCCAATATTATCCTTGTTGACCGTTTTGCGAAACCCGGCGGTCATTGGAATTCTGCCTATCCCTTCGTGACCCTGCACCAACCTTCAGCCTTTTACGGTGTCCCTTCAAAAGAGCTTAGCCAAGGCCGTCTTGATACACTTGGTTGGAATAAGGGCTTGGCTGACCTCGCAACAGGTGCAGAGATTATGGCCTATTATGAAGATGTTATGCGGCAGCGGTTCTTACCTTCAGGCCGCGTCAAATATTTCCCTTTATGTGACTATAAGGGCGACGGTGAATTTGAGCACCAATTAAGCGGAACAACTTATACCGTAGACTATGATAAACTCGTCAATTGCACCTATTTAAATACAACAGTTCCCTCTACGCACACACCCAATTTTGACGTCGCAGACAGTGTACGTTTTATGGCCCTGAACGAGCTCCCAAGCATCACTGACGTGCCCGATGGCTATTTTATAATCGGTGGCGGAAAAACGGGAATTGATGCGTGTCTTTGGCTACTTGAGAACGGCGTTAACCCAGACCTCATCACTTGGGTCATTTCCCGCGATGCTTGGCTACTCGACAGAAAGAGCACGCAAACAGGTATAGAGTTCTTTTCCGACACGATAGGCGCGCAAGCAGGTCAATTCGAAGCTATCGCCAATGCGGCTTCGCCCGAAGACATGTTCGACCGCTTAGAGGCTTGCGGCTATTTCCTGCGGCTTGACACAAATGTTCGACCGCAAATGTTCCACGGCGCGACCATCAGCCAATTAGAATTAGAACAATTACGGCGCATCAAAAACATTATCCGCATGGGTCATGTTTTAAAAATAGACACAAATAAAATAACGCTCAAGCAAGGCGAAGTCGCAACTACGCCTAACACCGTCTTCGTGGATTGCTCAGCCAGCGCTATTAAAGATTACGCCGGAGACGTACCCGTATTTAACGGCGACTTAATCACACCACAAACAGTTCGGTCTTATCAGCCTGTGTTTTCCGCCTCATTCATTGCCCACATTGAAGCCTGCAAAGACACAGAAGCCGAAAAGAATGAATATTGCAAAGTCGTCCCTCTCCCCGACACCTTACATGACTACATGCGGTTGACGCTGGCGTTTATGATGAACCAGCAAAAATGGGGTCAAGATGCTGATATTCGTAATTGGCTTCAAGGCAACCGTCTCGACGGCTTTTCAAAAGTTGTGGCCAACATAGATAAAGAAGATAGTGAAAAAATGGCTATTCTTGGAAAACTCAGGCAAAACGCTATGCCTGCGGCCATGAAATTAATGCAATTTATTGCTGCCGCTGAAACTGAAGCCAGAAAATAGGAAAGTCAGGTTAAATGGAAAACTAGACCTAGCGTCTTTTCGACCGCCCTGTTATAGCGCCGCTATGAATTATATTGATGCAAAAGATGCTCCTGTTATGCGCGATGGCGCAATTAAGATACATAGCGAGGCTGACTTTGAAGGCATGCGCAAGGCGGGCCGCCTCGCGGCCGAATGTCTCGATATGCTTATCCCCTTGGTCAAACCCGGCGTAACAACAGCCCAGATTGACAAAGCGGCCTTTGAATTCGTCACGGATAACGGCGCAGTGCCAGCCTGCCTGGGCTACCGTGGATATCAGCACACAGTCTGCACCTCTATCAACCATGTTGTTTGCCATGGCATTCCAAATGACAAACCCATGAAAAATGGTGACATCGTAAACATCGATGTGACTGTCATTGTTGACGGCTGGCACGGCGACACATCACGCATGTACCCCGTTGGCGAGATAAACCGACGCGCAGAACGGCTGATTAAAATTACCTATGAAAGCCTGATGCTCGGGTTAGCTGCCGTTAAGCCCGGAAATACAACGGGCGATATTGGACACGCTATTCAAAAATTCGCCGAAGGTGAGCGTTGTTCAATTGTGCAAGATTTCTGCGGCCACGGCCTAGGACGTCTTTTCCATGACGCCCCAAACATATTGCATTTCGGAACGCCCGGCGAAGGCGAAGTTCTGCGTGAAGGCATGTTCTTCACTGTCGAGCCGATGATAAACCTTGGTAAACCCGATACAAAAATTCTCAGTGATGGCTGGACAGCGGTCACGCGCGATAAAAAACTAACCGCGCAATTTGAACATTCCATTGGCGTGACCAAAGACGGCCTTGAAATATTCACCACATCGCCAAAAGGGCTGCACTGCCCGCCTTACGTTTAGGCGCTCTTTTGGGCACCGCAAAACCTACACCGCATTATCACGGTCACCGTGACCGTCTACGGGCGCGCTTTGCAGAAAAAGGCGCTGAGTCCCTCGCGGATTACGAACTGCTCGAATTATATCTCTTTCGCTCTATCCTGCGCCGCGATGTTAAACCCATCGCCAAAGACCTCATCGCGAAATTCGGAAGCTTTGCCGAAGTTATCGCCGCCCCGATTGAGCGCCTCACAGAGGTCAAAGGGATTAGCGAGAAGATTGCTTTGGATTTGAAAATTTTACGCGCCGCCGCGACCAAGCTCGGACAAGAATCTATCCTAGGCCGCCCTGTTCTTTCATCTTGGTCTGCCCTGCTCGATTATTGCCGCTCAGCGATGCAATTTGAATCTACGGAACATTTTCGCGTCTTATTTCTCGACCGCAAAAACCGTCTTATCGCGGACGAGGTTTTAGGCCAAGGCACAGTTGACCGCGCCCCTGTTTATCCGCGTGAAATTCTCAAGCGCGCTCTCGTACACGAAAGCACCGCTATCATCCTCGCGCATAACCACCCAAGCGGCGATCCAACGCCAAGCCAATCAGATATCGACATGACAAAAGAAATCGTGCAAGCTTGTAGGCCAATAAGAGTGACAGTACATGATCACCTCATAATAGGGCGGGATAACATCGCTTCGTTTAAGACTTTGGGATTAATGTAAACTAAAAGGGAAACGCATGAGCAATCCACAGATGGCCGAAAGTAAACGCTACCGCACTATTGTCTTGTGGCTTTTGACCCTAATGTATGTGATGAGCTTCATTGACCGCCAAATCATTGGTATTCTCTCCCCATTTATCAAAGCCGAAATGGGGTTTACAGATAGTCAACTCGGTTGGCTCAAAGGCCTCGCTTTTGCACTTCTTTATTCAATTGTCGGCATCCCTATCGCTTGGCTTGCAGATCGCTATAGCCGAAAAAAAATTGTCACGGCATCGCTTATAGCTTGGAGCGCTTTCACGGCGCTAACGGGCATGGCAGGTAGTTTTCTTCATATGTTCCTCGCCCGTGTTGGCGTTGGAATCGGTGAAGCTGGCGGTTCCCCGCCCTCACACTCTATAATCTCAGATTTATACCCCAAAGAACAACGCGCATCTGCTCTTGGCGTCTATTCACTTGGGATTCCTATAGGCATTGGCTTCTCTTACCTTTTAGCAGGCGCACTCGTAGAAAGCTTTGGGTGGCGCGGGACGTTATATGTCCTTGGCGTCGCAGGTATTGCCTTGGCGCTCGTTTTAGCCTTTGTCATTAAAGAACCTAAACGCGGTCAAATGGACGGCGAAAATATCAAATTAGAGTCTGTTGGCATTGTTGAATCCATCACAACTCTCGCCAAAATCCCAAGCTGGTGGGCGATGTGTATGGGCATCGCTTGGGTGAGTTTTGGCGGATATGCAGTATCAGCTTGGGGGGTTGATTACATATTACGCTTCAAGCCAGAGTACTTCCCTAACCCTGATAACAATAATTTCGAATGGCTAATGTTTTGGCTCGGTATGATTCACTTGGTTGGGTACGGAGCAGGCACATATTTCGGCGCCTTAATAACTGAAAAGCTCGCAAAGAAAAACATCAGTTTTTACGGCATTATGCCGGGCGCTGTATTAATCATTGGCGTCCCTTGCCTCATTGCCGCGTTCTGGGTTCAAAGCATTCCTCTACATCTTACATTGATTACGATTTACCTCTTATCTGCTGGCGTTTACCTAGGGCCAAGTTTTGCAGCGGCTCAAACACTCGCACCGATAAACATGCGGGCGATGTCAACGGCCCTATTTTTCCTCATCTTAAATATCATAGCCTTAGGCGGCGGCCCTACATATGTAGGCATGATGAGCGAAGCCTTGACGGAAACTCACGGTGAAGTTCATGCTCTGCGCTTAGCTATATCTACTCTTATTGTGCCTTACGTCCTCTCAGTCATCGCTTTTTTCTGGGCCGCGAAAACCCTGCCTAAGGACTGGGCCGAAGCTGATGAGCGCAATAAAGAGATGGCAAAAGGATAATCACACGGGCTGGGGTTGACCTTCACGCTTAGCTTTTGTTTAAGGCGCTCATATATAAAGGTGAGTCCCCATGATTGAACGCTATGCCCGCAAAGAAATGACCGCAATTTGGTCAGCGGCGTCAAAATATAGAATTTGGTTCGAAATTGAGGCCCATGGCTGTGACGCCCTAGCTGAGCTTGGTGTTATCCCAAAAGACGCAGCGAAGAACATCTGGGAGCGCGGCGGGTCTGCGGAATTTGACGTTGCTAAAATCGACGAGATTGAGCGTGTTGTAAAACATGACGTTATCGCCTTCCTAACGCATCTTGCTGAGTTTATCGGAGAAGACGCCCGCTTCGTCCACCAAGGGTTTACAAGTTCTGATATTCTGGACACCACTTTATCTGTACAGCTGGCACGTGCCACTGACCTCCTCCTTGTGGGTATGGACCGGGTTCTCGCCGCGCTAAAGAAACGCGCTACCGAGCATAAATATACAATCACGATTGGCCGTAGTCACGCCATCCACGCCGAGCCCACAACCTTTGGTGTGAAGCTTGCGCGTTTTCATGCAGAGTTCGCCCGCGGACGTGAACGCCTCGTCACAGCCCGTAAAGAAATCGCTGTTTGCGCTATATCAGGCGCAATCGGGACGTTCGCCAATATCGACCCAAGCGTCGAAGAACATGTCGCCAAAAAGATGGACCTTGCGATTGAACCTGTATCGTCACAAGTTATACCACGTGACCGTCATGCTGCTTATTTCGCCGCTCTTGGCGTCATTGCGTCTTCGATTGAAAATATAGCCGTTGAAATTCGCCACCTCCAGCGCACAGAAGTATTAGAGGCCGAAGAGTTTTTCTCTAAAGGCCAAAAAGGCTCCTCCGCGATGCCGCATAAGCGCAACCCCGTTTTAACGGAGAACTTGACTGGCCTCGCGCGCCTTGTGCGCATGGGTGTTATGCCCGCCATGGAGAATGTCGCGCTTTGGCATGAACGTGATATTTCGCACAGCTCAGTTGAGCGCGGCATTGGCCCCGATAGCACAGTTCACCTTGATTTTGCTTTGCATCGTTTGGCAGGCGTGATTGAAAATCTTGTTGTATATCCAGAGAAGATGAAAGCGAATATGGACCGTCTTGGCGGCCTGCATAATAGCCAACGTTTCCTTTTGGCCCTCACTCAAGCGGGTGAGCAGCGCGAGAGCGCTTACCGTTTGGTGCAGCGCAATGCGATGAAAGTCTGGGAGCTCTTCAGGACGCAAGGCGATGCCGGAGAAGGTGCATTTTTAGATCTCATATTGGCCGATAAAGATGTCATGGCGCTTCTCTCGGAAGATCAAGTCCGCGATATGTTTGATGATGAATATCACACCAAGCATGTAGAAACGATATTTGGCCGCGTTTTCACTTAATCAATTTTGGATAGCTTGAGTAAGACAAATATTACAGCCACGTAAGCTGTAAGTCATAAACATGGCTTACAATAGATTAAGATAATCCGCGTCCTGCAGATTTTTTAATGCCTTTGCAACTGAACTGTCTTTTACGCATCTTTTTTAAATTATTTTAATTCAATAAATTCAATAGATTAGATGCAGAATTAACCATTCTGGAAACCATTGTAAACACAGCCTTAACGCCCAGTTTGCCGAAAATTTACCAATCAGCGTTATATCCTCTTCTCAATAATAATCAGTGTGAAACACACGAACCAACGCGAACTTCTAGAGAATAGGATGATACTATGAAGAAATTTACCGCACTCGTGAGCGCTTTCGCTCTTACTTCTGCTTTCGGCGCTACAGCTTTTGCTAGCAATGTTGACGTATATGTTGTTAACTTTCGTAACGCTCAAGACACAAACAGTCAACAACTTGACGATCAACTGGCATCTGCCTTGGCTATCTCAGGTGTTAACGCTGAAGAAGTCATTATCGACACGTCTACAGCTGCTAAATGGGAAAAAGGCGCGCATGAAGCTTTTGACCGCGACATCGTTCCAGTCTTCAACCAGTGGGTTGGCCTTCCAGGCTTCGCCGCTGTTGTTGATGCAAACTCAAAGCGCGTAATTGGCTGTGTAAACAGCGCATTTAGCGCAAATGAAATGGCCCGTGAAATCAGCAAAATGGCGTCACGCGCACAAGGTTCTGCTTATAAGTCAAATGCGTCAACGACGTCTAAGACAACACGTTGCCCAGCAGCACATAATGTTGATCCAGGTAACTAAGCCGTAAAACATCAAAAAATTAAACCCGCAAATTTCGATTTGCGGGCTTTTTTATGACATTAGCTACGACATTAGCAATGTCATAAACACCTCCCTCTCACGGGAGTAACGATAGTGTGTTTCTCTCAACTGTATCTTTCAGGTGCAGTTCAGACAGAAAATGCAATAATATATGCAAATGGAGAATGGTGATGAAAAAAATAATTAAAGCGGCCATAGCCGCTACAGTTTTAACGCTGGGTCTAGGTTCAGTAGGGAACACAATGCAACCAACACCAGACGTCTATGTCGTGATGTTTAGTGCTGATTGGTGTGCCCCTTGTAGAATTGTTGAGCCGCGCCTCAATCAAGCTTTGTTGAATTTAAATGACTCATCGATTGAGTATGTGAATATCAATATTTCACGCGGCAATGGCGATTCTAATGCACATACGGTTTTTGACCGAGGTCTCGTTGGGCAATATAACACATGGTTAGGTGTCACAGGATTCGCCGCAATAGTTGATGGCGATACAAAACGTACACTTGGGTGTGTTAACATGACATATGATGAAAGAAGTATGACACAGCATATTCAAAATTTAAAATCAATGGCACAGGCAAATCGCACAAGCTTTGATTTGACGTGTCCTGAACCAAATAATCCGATTTAAACCGCGAGTGCACGCATTAAGCTGCGTGCCAATTATTTTAGATATGCCCCATGAATTATTATGGGGCATATCTTAATCTTAAACGCCTTTGTAAACTTCGTCTCGTGCGGCCGCGAGGC
>JALZWM010000057.1 GCA_023300105.1 Hellea sp. | reverse complement strand
CCGCTAATATCGAGCATGCCAACTTCCGCAATCTGCGAGAGTCTTTGTTGAACATGATTGAGGTCTTCAAATTCATCAACAACAAAGGCTATGCGGTTAGGGAGGAGGCGGATTTGTTCAACAAAGGCTTTTTTACGAGCTTGTGCCGCTTTCGGTAAAGTGACCACAATTTGATGTATATAAGGAAGTTGATCCCAATCCATGAGGTCTTGAATCTTACCCACAACAGGAACCCCATGAATGTTATGAGGCGCACGGGCCAAACGTTCATCAAAAATAGCTAATATATTGAGTTCTTTGGTCTTGGCATTCTCTTCAATGATACGTCTTGCGGATTCTGTTGCGCCTAACATAACAATCGTTGGGGCTAAGGCGCGCCGTGCATGCAATCTTTTAATTTGCGTATAATAAAGACCATGCAGGATGAAAAGAACGGCTGTTGCTCCAAGGCCCGCTTTTGCAAGGGCGTCGGGTAAAAACGTGTCTGGCCGCGTAATTAACGCTATTGTCAGCCATAGGCCTAAGGCGCTGAAAGCCGCGACGAATATTGTTTTCATGTGCTGGCTTAGGGTTTCCGCAGGGGCAAACCTATGAGCTCTATTAATGTAAAGCATCGAAAAGAAGACGCTCATTCCTAATAACGCGGCGGCTATTGGCGCTATAATGTTATTATCATTTGTCCCAATATAACCGTTCCATACGGCCAAAGCGATAATCGAGGTAACCCAGAAAACATCTGACGCGCGTAAGGCAAACCTGACGGCGCCCATATTGGTTTGCTTTTCAGGCAGTACCACGTCGGCGACTGTTTTACGTTTTCTACGTCTATCAATCTTAGGTTTTTTCTCACTAGAACGAATAGCAGCAGCAAAAGTTTCTAACTGTTCTGTTCTGCGTGTGTCTGTTTTTCGTTTTTGGTCGTTTCCACGCGCTGTGTTGACGTCCATAACTTTTTCATCTTGAGAAGTATTCACCGAATTTTTCTTGTTAAGCATTGACTATGACCCACTTCATTTTTTGATAGTGGTAAACGAAATCCACAAATATCTGGTAAACATAGCGAAAATTTCTTCAGCCTAGACATGTTTCAAAATGATACAAAACACCATCATTTCGACAAAATCACGGTAACTTATGGTGAATATTGTATTAAGGACTGAAATTTTAAAAATTTATATTCTGTTTGAGTAATTATTATCGAAAATTGAAAGCATATCTTGAAAGATTAAGCTTGCCCTATGACCGCCTTTTCGCTAGTCCCGCCGACGGAGATGTGGCCGAGTGGTCGAAGGCGCTCCCCTGCTAAGGGAGTATACCTCAAAAGGGTATCGAGGGTTCGAATCCCTTCATCTCCGCCACTTCCCTTTTGTTAGGTAGCCCTGCGATAATTCAACGATGCGTTCAAAACGATTTATTCATCTGCGCGTTTGTCATTTACCAAAAATAATAATTCAGCCGCAGCTTTCGCGTCGCAAAGGGCGCGGTGGTGCGAGTCTAGATTTATATGAAACGCTTCACATAGGTTTTTGAGACTATATGAACGATAACCGGGATAGTGCTTTCTCATTGAAGAACATGTGCAAATTTTGGCGTGTTTAAACTTTTGACCAATGCGGGCATATTCAGCGCTGATAAAGCCATAATCAAAATTCACGTTATGAGCCGCGAATATAGCGTCACCCATAAAGTTCGAAAAACTTTCTGCGATATCTGCAAAGAAGGGAGCTTTCGTCACCATTTCATTTGAAATACCCGTTAACTTTGTAATGAATGGCGGAATTGAACGTTCTGGATTAAGCAGAGTCTGAAATTCATCAATAATCTGTCCGTTCTGTATTTTCACCGCGCCTATCTCTGTCATGCGGTGCAACCCCGGACGCCCGCCGGTTGTCTCTACATCAACCACTACATAGATTTGATTGGGGTCGATGACCCAGTCGATACGCGCAATATCCGTTGGAATGCCTGCTGACCGCAATTGTTTGATGCGGGTGAGTTGGTTGCGGCGAATGACATCGCCGCAGGCTTTAACTTCAACAAACCGCAAGGTTGCATCTTTAACCAGCATCAAGTCAGGAAAGCCGTCTCGTGTCTTTTTATAGTCTTGTGCCATACGCCGTAGAATGTCTACGAGCGCCTCAGACGGCGCTACGTCAATCAATGTCTTGACGAGATCAATAGTTTTACCACTCCACCGAAAGATACCATTGGGGGTGCCATGATATTGGCTAACGGTTTTGAGTATTTGGATATATGTATTTGGCGTTGAAGATAGAGTCTTCAACTTGGCTTCAATCTCGGTCTTAAACTGAGTGTAGAATGTCCCCGTTTTCAAGCTACTGGGCACGTTCTCAAAGCTATTATGGAGCGTAGCTGTCTTGGAGCAATAAAGCTCTTCCCAGAAGAGTAAGCCAAATAAAGTTCGCCATATTCTGTTTTCTGTAAAATACACTTCATACCCTTGGGCCGCATAGTATCTTTGCGCGGCACGTTCAGGTTCATTCTTGAAAGCTTCATCAAGGTCTAAGACTTCACCTTGCCTCAGGATATCTGTAACTTGGCTTGTGCGTTTCTTTTTAAACTTTCGCTGATAAAAATCCTCAGCAAAATTATACTCATCATCACTGCCTGGATTTTCAATCAACGTTTCAAGTCTAGTTCTGCACCAATCTTTGTCGCCGCGTTTATACCTGATTCTGATTACGCGTTCATTGCAAAGAGGCGCATCGCTGAGGTCATAAAGTTTTAGGGCTGTCTCTATATCGTCTAGCCGTTCAGACATGCCGCCAAGTTTTTGGAGCAACTTATCACGTGAAGAGGTGCTTATATCGCATTCAGGGGCAGGCCAGTTATCTAGGGTGTCGATAAGATCGGTGACATCAGTTGCGTTGCCAGTCCTGAAATTATGAAGGCCGTTAGCGTAGAAGTAGGCCGCTCTTGCTTCTGCTCGCGTATCAAAGCGTGCGCTATAATCTGTCTTAAAGTTAGGTGTTTTACGAATACCTAAATCGCGTAATGTAAAGCTCTGGAGATTATCTTCAATCTTACCAAAATGCAGATAGGATAAATAGCGTAAAGCCTTGGCCCGCCCTTGAATGATAAAGTTTGAGGGCAGGGCGGTAACCTCAAAAGGTATATGCGCGAGGGCTGCATCAACCAAAACGTCTTTTTTCCAAGAACGTTTAAAGCCGCTCGCGCAGATATGGGTCGCCATAAGGGTAATTAAATCTGGCTTCGTCATCGCTGACAAGCAGCTTTGATAATGGTCTTGTGTTGGCGATTTAATAAAACCTAATTGTTCTAAGGCGCGCAGGGCGGCCGGCAGGTCAGAGATTTCTGGATAGTGAAATTTCTGCGTATCGAAGACGCGCCCTTTTCGGCCTGCTATGCGCACATAGAGGCATTGGGCTCCATGTGGAAGGCTTTGAAATGCATCTAAGAACCCTAAATGTTCTGGTTCAAATACATGGCCATAGCGCGCCTCAACGAATGTGAGCATATCGCAGAAATTTGTGTGGTAATAATGCTCTGGCAGGTCGGGGAGTTTGCGCGGGTTTGAGCGCTTTCGTATGTTTGAGTTTGCATAGGACATTGAGCAAGAACAAATATAGAACATTTGTAATAAGTCAATTCCTTGATTAAACGAAGTTTGCAACACTGGACGTAGACACAGGGGCTTGAATCATAACCTTGATTATAAATTTTACGTTTAAGCTATTCTCAGTTAGCGCATGAATTATACTCGCATTTTTAGCACAATATGTTAATGAGTTTTGAAACTTAACTCAAAGATGGCACGTGGACTTTACTAATTTGAGTGATGTGTTGATTATGGAGATACGACATGACAGATGATAAAGCTGCTACCAAGGTGGACGTTACGAATGCTTGGCAAGCCTCGCAGGACCAAAAATCTAAAGCGAAGAAACTTCGTATTTTTGCGTCTGTATCTTGGGTCGTTGCCATTGGCGCGGAGATATTTGGGATTGTCTTACTTCTTAAAAATAAATTCGATTCGGGAAATTTAGCTCTCTTAGTCGGTATTTTGGTTGCTATCGCAGTGTTTGCGATTGCGGGCAGCCTGATGTGGAAAGCGTCTAACAAGCATGACCCTGCCACCAAGGAAGAAAAGTTTAAATTCTTTGTCCAAAACCAGCTTGGGGCGATTATTACAGTTATAGCTTTCCTCCCGCTACTTGCTCTTATCTTTATGGATAAAGATATGGACCCTAAGAATAAAAAAATCGCTGGCGGCATTGGGCTGGCCTTAGCTGCGCTTGCTACGGTTGTCGGCGTGGACTTTGATCCGCCATCGACCGAACAATATTCACAAGATATGAATGCATGTGCGGCCCAAATTAAGGCCAATGAACCCACGACGGCATGTTCACCCGCTGTGGCGGCTCAAGCCCAAGAGATTGCTGATGATTCAGAGGCCGTTGCTGAGGCAACGAAGGACGCAGATAATCCAAATGGCCGTGATGTTGTCTATTGGATCGCTCCAAAGGACGGCGCTGATAAATCTTCGTCGAAACTTGTTTTTCACCTTTGCGAAGACGTGAGTACATTACGCGGCAAGGACGTCAATTTTGGATCTGTGACAGAAGCTTATGCGCAAAACGCGGTTCGATTGACAAAGCAAATTGCAATGGAACAAAGGCAGTGTGGATTTGCAGGGGCTGAGTAAATACGTCAAAGCTTTCCCAATGCTGAATAATCACTTTGGGGCGCAAAATAATGGCGGAAGCCAGTCGAGTGCATCTGATTTTCTCAAGAATAAAAATTAAGCGACTGACGCCTTACAAAAACAACACTATAAACTGCTAAGGCGTAAGTTCTTAGGGGTAATGTTTGGCTTGTTGCTGAGTTTCCAGTATAACACGCTAAAAGGTGTTGTATATGAAGCCTCTCGATAAAATTGATCAAAAAATTCTAATGTGCCTGCAAAGTGATGGGCGTATGTCTAATACGGACTTGGCCAAAAAAATAAACTTAAGCCCAACGCCTTGTTTGGAACGCGTTAGAAAGCTTGAAAAAACGGGCTATATTGAAAGTTATCATGCCAAGTTAAGTGCCGTAAAGATGAAGGCAAACTTCATGACATTTATGACAATCAAATTAGATCAAACGAATGAGAACCTCTTCGATGACTTTAAGCTTGCCGTCGATAATATTGATGAAATTGTTGAGTGCCATATGGTCGGCGGCGGTTTTGACTATATCTTGAAAATTCGTACAGAGACGATGGAAGAATTTAGGACGTTGATGGGGAAGCGGCTTGCTGAACTTCCCGGTGTTCTATCTACCAGCAGTTTTTTCGTCATGGAAGAAACCAAAAACACCCGATTTTATAAGGTGCC
Source organism: Hellea sp. (assembly GCA_023300105.1). GTDB lineage: Bacteria > Pseudomonadota > Alphaproteobacteria > Caulobacterales > Maricaulaceae > Hellea. The sequence continues at coordinate 23,377 of JALZWM010000057.1, read as the reverse complement.
CAGTTCTTAAACGAGTGCTGATAAAACGTCGTAAGACGTAATGCGGTATAATTGTCTGTAAAATTTATAAAATACCGAATTATATAACTGATATAATCTAAATATAGCAGCACATTCTATCGTTTCTATGCTTTTTTAAACATCTAAATGTTTTAATACGGCTTATGGAGCGATTGTCTTGTCTATAAATAATGATGTCATAGGTAAAACGTCTCTCTCGCTTTCAGACTTGGCGGCCAATAAATATGCACCTGAAAAATCCGTTATCGAAAAGCTACTGCGTGATAATAGTTTATCGCCAGCCGAGCTTAAAGGCATAGAAACGCAGGCGGTTGCTATTGTGAATTCTTTTCGCGCTCAGCCTGAAAAGCAAACAATTCTCGACGCATTTTTACAAGAGTATGGACTGTCAAACAAAGAGGGTGTCGCCTTGATGTGTTTGGCAGAGGCTTTATTGCGGGTTCCTGATAAGGCAACACGGGATGATTTAATCGCTGATAAAATTGCGCCAGGTGACTGGGCTTCACATATTGGAGGGGCGGGGTCTTTTCTTGTAAACGCGTCCACGTGGGGATTGTTACTAACTGGGCGTGTGGTGTCTATGGCTGGTATCTGGGAGGGGCCACCTAGCGGCGCTGTCGGGCGTTTGGTCAATCGTTTAGGCGAGCCTGCTATACGGAAATCTGTTGGTCAGGCCATGAAAATTCTCGGTGGTGAATTTGTCCTTGGGGAGACTATTGACGGCGCCATTAAGCGCGGCGGAAAACTTTTCCCAAGCACTCAGATTTATTCATTTGATATGCTCGGTGAGGGCGCACGTACAGATAAACATGCTGAGCGTCATTACCAATCCTATGTAAATGCGATTAACCGAACGGGCCAAATGGATGAGGGCGGTTCAGTCTTTGAACGCTCAGTCTTTGAACGTTCTGGCGTTTCAGTTAAATTATCAGCTATTTACCCGCGGTATGAATTTGAGAATAGAGCGGACGCCTTAGAGGTTATTGGCGGCAAACTTCTCGAGCTCGCTAAGCTCGCCGCAAGTCATAATGTAAAACTCACAGTCGATGCTGAAGAGGCGGACAGGCTAGAGCTCTCTTTAGAGATTTTTGAGTATGTCGCGCGGGCTATGGATATTTCAAAGTGGTCTGGCTTTGGCTTGGCCATTCAGGCTTATGGCCGGCGGGCGCGTCATGTGATTGCGTGGGTTGCTGATCTCGCAGAAGAACTGGGGGCACGGTTCATGGTGCGCCTTGTTAAAGGCGCTTATTGGGACGCGGAAATAAAACACGCGCAAGAGTTAGGACTGCCTGACTTCACTGTCTTTACGCGTAAATCGTCGACAGACCTGTCTTACCTCGTGTGTGCGCAAGATATGTATAAGCGGCGAGATGTTTTATTCTGTCAGTTTGCAACACATAACGCACACACAATTGCGGCCATTATGAAAATTTGGGAAACTGCGCTGGGCGCCTATGAGTTTCAAAGACTACACGGCATGGGTGAGGCCGTTTATGAGGTTTCCCGTGAGCATTACAGCGAATTTCCGCCCGTTAGAATTTATGCCCCAGTAGGAGGACATGAAGATCTGTTAGCTTATCTTGTCAGACGTTTGTTAGAAAACGGTGCCAATAGTTCCTTCATAAACCGCTTCATGGATGCCGAAGTGCCTGCAAGTGATGTCGTACCCGACCCCGTTGGCGTGACGCGTAATTTGCAAGCTATTGCGCATCCAAAAATATCAAAGCCCGAAAACATATTTGGTATGTCCCGTATTAATTCAAAGGGACTCGATCTGACATCTTCATTACCTGTTTCGAAACTGAACTCTGCTATTGATGCGGTATATGCAGAGACCTTTTCTGTTCATTCATTGATATATGGAAAGCGCACACAGTCTGGTCAGAGCCATCCCGTAGTTAATCCGTCTTTAAATAGTGATAGTCTTGGCCGTGCAGAAACGCTTGATGTCAGTGATCTTGCACCTTCATTTGAGGCCGCTCGTAAGGCTCAACCCGCGTGGAATGCTTTAGGGGGAGCGGCGCGCGCTGATATATTAAACCGCGCGGCTGATCTTATGGAGATGCAAAGCCTGCGTTTGATGGGTATTTTAACGCGTGAAGCTGGGAAAACGTCTGATGACAGCATCGCTGAAGTCCGCGAAGCTGTGGACTTTTGCCGCTATTATGCGGATAGGGCGGCGGCGGAGTTCACGCACCCAGAAACCTTACCCGGTGTAAATGGTGAAGAAAACTCAATCATGCTTGGCGGTCGAGGTGTGTTCGCCGTTATTAGTCCATGGAATTTCCCTTTAGCTATTTTTATAGGGCAAACAGTTGCCGCCTTAGCTGCTGGAAATAGTGTATTGACGAAACCTGCGCCCCAAACACCTATTATCGCTTTTGAGGCGGTTAAAATTCTCTATGAAGCGGGTGTTCCATCTGATGTGCTGATGCTTGTTTTAGGCGGCGGCGCGCTTGGGGCCGCGCTTGTTGAGCATGAAGCTGTGGCGGGTGTCGCTTTTACGGGAAGCACGGGAACAGCTAAGAAAATACACCGCTCTCTTGCAAATAAAGACGGCGCTATAGTTCCGCTTATCGCCGAAACTGGCGGACAGAATGTTATGTTCGTCGATAGTACTGCGCTTCTTGAACAGGTGACCGATGACGTTATCCAGTCATCCTTTAAGTCTGCAGGGCAAAGATGTTCTTCGTTGCGGGTATTGTACCTACAGGACGAGATTGCGGATAAGGCCATCGAGATGATTCAAGGCGCCATGGATACATTAATTATCGGCGACCCGCGTCATCTAAAAACGGATATAGGTCCAATCATTGACGAGGGCGCCGCGGCGTCTTTAGGCGCGCATATCAAAAATCTAACAGATGCAGGTAAGCCAAGCCATAAAACGCCAATCCGTGAAGCGCTAAAAGACGGTAATTATATCATGCCGCATATTTTTGAAATTGGGAATATTTCTGAACTTGACCAAGAGCATTTTGGTCCAATTTTACATGTAATACGATATAAGGCGTCCGACCTTGAAGACACACTTAAGAGTGCTTTCTCGACGGGCTATGGCTTAACCCTTGGTATCCATACGCGCATGGATAGCCGATGGAGCGAGATTTTCAAAAAAGCCCCCGTTGGAAATACCTATGTTAATCGTAACACGACTGGCGCCGTTGTCGGGTCTCAGCCTTTCGGCGGGCAGGGCTTATCTGGCACGGGCTTCAAGGCTGGTGGACCGCGGTATCTTTATAAATTTGCGAGCGAAAAAACACTCAGCGTTAATACCATGGCTTCGGGTGGCGATACTGAACTTTTAACGCTCGATTAGGCACATATACGCTGAATTAATTTTATGGAATATTGATTTCAAATCACCAAAAATGCGATGCAACTTATAACTGAACTTTAATACATTTGTGCCATGTTCAGTTAAAAGGCTTAGTGAGATGGATGGCATCTGGATAATTACAATAGCAATGCTGCCTATGCTTCTACTGGGCTACTTATTTTACCGATTTAATTTAACTAAAGCAAAATTTGATATAAAATCCGAACAAATGGCCGCGACCGTTTCAGCGTCTCTCGATGGTATTATAGTTATTGATATAGACGGTAACATTGTTGAATTCAGCGAATCCGCAGAACGTATTTTTGGTTATAAAAAAGACGATATTATTGGTCAAAATATGGCGGCGCTTATCGTGCCGGAACGCTATCGTGGTGCCCATAATAATGGAATGGCCCGTATGCGGGAGACGGGCAAAGCTAAAATTTTAGGGCAGAGAATTGAGATTGAGGCGATGAGGGCTAATGGTGAGGAGTTCATGTCAGAGCTTGCGATATCCAGAAGCCGTAATTCTTCTGGAGACATTTTCATTGCTTACATCCGCGATATCACGGAGTCCAAAGCCGCAGAGAAGGCGCTTCTTGATGCTAAAGAGGCCGCTGAATTAGCAAACCGTGCAAAGACACAATTCATATCAGCGATGAGTCATGAAATTAGAACGCCTTTTAATGCCGTTCTCGGTATTTTTGATATTCTGGGGGAGAGTGAGCTCACGTTAGATCAAAAACAACTTATTAGTACGGCCGAGAGAACATCGCGTTCACTTCTGCGCATTATCAATGATGTCTTAGATTATGCTCGAATTTCTTCAGGGTCAGTTAAGGTCGTGAATGAAGCTTTTTATGCACCAGATATCTTTGAAGATATCAGTCGTTTATTTGCCATACAAGCAAAAGACCAACATACTGTCTTATCTGTTAATAAAGAAAATGCGCAGTCGCTCCATTTACTTGGAGATATTGGACGCATTCGTCAAATTTTGATGAACTTTGTTAGCAATGCTTTGAAATATACAAAAAATGGTAAGATCGAAATGATCGTTGAAACGCTTGCTGGGCAAGACGGTCAAGTGAGTTTGATGTGTAAGGTTAAAGACAACGGGCAGGGTATTAAGAGCGCTAAGTTAGACCGTCTTTTTGATGAATTTTATATGGCTGAAGATGTCGATACGCGGGCTGCAGAAGGCACGGGGCTTGGTCTAACAATTTGCAAAGTTTTATCTGGTATTATGAATGCAGACATTGGCGTCGAAAGCGAATTCGGACGTGGTTCAACCTTTTGGGTAAATATACCTTTAGAGCAAACTGAGGCGATTGATATGCTTGTCGAGTTAGATGATCTTCCAGAAGCAAGCATAAAGGGTACGCATATACTTTTAGCAGAAGATAACCCTACAAATCGTATGGTTGTGAGCCGCGTGCTTGAAAAGCGGGGGGCTATTCTAACAGTCGCGACCAATGGTGTCGAAGCCTTGAAATCACTTGAAATTAGTGGCTTTGACTTGCTTCTAACGGATGTTTTTATGCCCGAGATGGGCGGCAAGGAGCTTGTACAAAGGCTCCGTAAAGGAAAGAGCCCTAATGCGGCTATTCCTGTTATAGCCCTGACGGCGATGGGGGATATGAATGAAGCGGCTGAACTTAAAGACTATGGTGTTGATCAAGTCATTTTAAAACCCTTTGATGCGAAAGACCTCGTCAACGCGATCTCGCAACAATGTTCTATACATAAAAACCGTACTCAAGATGCAAAGCCAGTGAGAATGAAACTATCCGGAGGGCTTTTAGATGGGCTGGATGGGGAGGACCTTTTGGCTATTAAAGGGCAGTTTGAAATTGATCTCAGAGAGATAACAACAAACCTGCATGAATCGATTAATGCTGGGAACGTCAAAGAGTCCAAGTTTTATAGCCACAGTTTAAAGGGGCTAGCAGGGCTCTATGGATTATCTAAATTATCAAAAGGCGCTGCATTAACTAATTCTCATTGTAATGATGATACTCAGGTAGAGATGGTAAAGCATGGTAGGGCAACTATTAAAATAGCACAGACTTGTTTGTTAAACATAGATGACCTCTTTGAATTATCTGAAGAGGCGGCGTAGGTATAGAATGGTTGCAGACAATATCATAACAGATGTCTTGATAGTTGAAGATACGTTATCAATGGCATTGATGTATCAGCAGCATTTAAAAAAAGTCGGAATAAGCTCTAAAATCTGCGATACGGGTAGCAAGGCTCTTGTACAGCTTAGACAGGGCAATGTAACAACTGTTCTCCTTGATCTACAGCTTCCTGATATGAATGGCCTAGATATTATTCAAGAGATGGAGGGAAGTGCTCAACACATCACCTTTATCGTGGTTACAGCTAATGGATCTGTGAATACGGCTGTCGATGCTATGCGTGCGGGGGCCTATGATTTTCTGATTAAGCCTTTTTCTACTGTAAAGCTCCTTACGACAGTCAAGAATGCATTAGAAAGCGTTCGCCAAAAAACCAAAGCGAATAGTCTAAAGAAAGACACGACCAGTTCTACGAAAGTTCGAGGATTCATTGGAGAGTCCGCGCCCATGCTTGCCGTTTATAAGATGATTGAAAAAGTAGCTAACTCAAATGCCGCTGTATTCATTACAGGGGAGTCTGGGACTGGTAAAGAAGTAACTGCTCAGGCTATTCACGACGTGAGTGATCGCAGTGGTGCGCCATTTATTGCGTTGAACTGCGCAGCTATTCCTGAAAATTTAATCGAGTCCGAGATTTTTGGTCATATGAAAGGCGCTTTTACAGGCGCGCAAGAGGCCCGAAAAGGGGCGGCCAGTCAAGCCAATGGTGGGACGTTGTTCTTAGACGAAATTTGCGAAATGGATATTGGACTACAGGCCAAAATACTTCGCTTCCTTCAAACGGGACAAGTTAAACGGGTTGGTAGTGATTGGTCTGAAGATGTTGATGTAAGGATTATTTGCGCGACAAATAGAAACCCTATGATCGAAGTTGCGGAAAAAAGATTTCGCGAAGACTTATTCTATCGTTTAGACGTTTTATCAATTGAACTTCCGCCGCTCTCACACCGAGGCCGTGATGTAATCTTGCTTGCTGAGAGTTTTTTGAAAACCTATACCTCTGAAGAAGGCAAGAGTTTTCAATTTATTTCTACACCCGCTCAAGAGCTCTTATTGGATTACCATTGGCCGGGGAATGTGCGTGAGCTTCAAAATACTATTCGGAAAGCTGTTGTGGTTCATGATGGAAGTGAACTTGAACTCCATATGCTTAAACTGGGTAAAAGTGAGCAACAAGGGCAACCGCGTGACTATCAATTAGTGGGTTTAGCAAAAGACAATTCACATATGACACCGACACAGTCTATGAAAACGACGCTTAGTGTTGATCTTAATCAACCCATGACCGACATTGAACAACAAATTATCGAAGCTGTAATAGCCTCTTGTAAGGGGAGTATTCCAAAAGCGTCACAGATACTTCAACTCAGCCCGTCCACGATTTACCGTAAGCGCGAAACTTGGCTGCAGTCAGAAGCTACGTCTTCTACTGACCAAGCGTCACTTGCGAGTTAAATTCAACTGGCCTTAGGTTGGCTTTAGCTCGATTGACTTTAAGAAATAGGTCAATGTCCTATCATCAGATGATAGCCCTAATTCTTGAGGGTTTTGATAGTCGATTTCCGCGAGTTTGACGCTTACTTGCACATCTGTTTTAGCTGTTGATTTGATAAAAGAAGATGTAATCGTTCCGTCCGTTATAAGAACAGTTTCAGCGAGGTTTCCGTCCACAACCACGTCTACAGTTTTCGGCTTACTGCGGAAGAAATCACCTGTCAGTTTTAGAGTATAACTTATTGGCTTTAAGGTTTTCTCGGCGCTTTGGGGCGACGTTTTAGGGACTTCTGGGAGGTTTAAAGTAAAGTCTGCGTCTTGTCCTTTCATCCATCGTCCTGAATCTTCTTGTGCCCACCAGCCTTGACCATACTCAATGGAGATGCGGCTTTCACCGATGACGCCGCTGTCTGCGAGCTCGCCTTGTAAGGCTACCTTAGATTTAAAGACTGCCTGTGGCGGTGATTGTAATGATTGGGCAACAGGAACGATTGCGACCGTTTCGGCTACGCGTGCCGGGTTAGCACGTATAGCTTTAAGGGGTGTAAGTTCCATAGTTTGAAAATGTAGTGTCATTGAGCGCGCATCTTCGTTCTCGCCACGTTCAAGAGGGCTCTGGGGGGGACTCGCTTGCGGCAGGTCTATAAAGATTGAAAGTGTTTCTCCGCGTGGCAAGTCATTCACAGGGATTAATAAAGGGGTGTCTCCGAATAAGCCCGAGGCGATTGACTGTCCGTTTAAAGACACATCAACGGGTTCAGGGCGTCCTGATTTCGTTATGCCTTTGATTTGTAACATCGTGTTAGCTGGCAGTGCGTCTGGTAACGTTACGCGGAACATAGCCCGGTTATCGCGCATCCAACGGCCATAAGGTTCAGACCCCCACCAACCAGCTGTAAACTCGATATGGTTACTACGCTCTGGGTCATCCATTGATATCGTTCGATTAAGAGGCAATGCAGCTTGTTTAACGTCTGCGGCTTGTGCCAGTTCTAGTTCTAATAAACGATGTCTTGCAAAGGCTTTCATGTCCAACGGGGAGCTACCAGTGCCATAACCTTTTGCGGTGAGAAAACCAATCATCTGTTGCGTGTGTTTGTCTGTCGCTTCTGTGATGATATGATAAGGCGTGTCGTCTTGAAATGCTTGGCTATAGAGACTTTGACTTGGGGTACCCAAAAATTCAAACCCCGCTTTATTGACGGCCTTTTCAATCTCTTGCCTAAACCCTTTAACATAAGCTGGATCCGTAAGGCAGCCATCGCCCGCGAGAACAGGCCAAGCAAAATGAATATCGATACCTTGTGATTGAAGTTTTTGCAGGCGTCTTAAAGCGGGTTTTATATTCTTACCCAGTGTGAGACTTTGTCTGTGCTGTTTTTTTCCAAGAACGTAGTCATCACAACTTTGTTCGGCCACGCCTTCGCCTTTTTTTGATGGGTTTACCTGTGATTGATGACCCGTTGATTGTGTTAAAGCTAAGACAAATAACTCTTTTGCGGGAGACTCAATATCGACAGGTGTATTTCGACTTGAACGACGATTAGAGAGTTCAGTCATGACGTTTCCTGGCGGTAGGCTAAGGGCTCGTTTCAGGCGTTTTGTTACAGGCATAGAACGATAATAATCGCGGTTAGTGTTAAAGAGTGTCTCGACATAATTATCCGTCAGTTTCTCCCTGTGATAATAACTCCACTCTAAGGGGAGGACAACAACGTCACCTGGACGGGTATAAGTTTCAAGGCGCGTTATTTTATCCTCAAGTGCATAGCCGCCATTATCTGCAATATTAATGGCTGTCATGCCGAGTGCATCTCCTAGCGTATCCGTATCAATGGCATGGTGAGAATTAGAGCCAGATTCAAAAATTACACGGGGGCCTGGGGCATTTTTTAACAAGAACCACTTATAGGTCGCAGGAACGGTTGAGGTTTGTACAAGGTTATCTACGACAGTTGTATATGCCGCGAGGCATAAGCTTATCGACCCTATCAGGGCGGTTAGAAACTTGCTTAAATATTGACCAACATGCTTTGTAACTGCTTTGGGCGTGTCGATGTTTTTAGTTGTCGTCGTCATAATCTAAGTCCTAAAGCGGATTAAAAATTGAAGTATAGAAATGGGGATTGCGTCAAGCTGAGTGAGGCAAGGAAAGCCGCTGATGCTGCTAATCCAGACAGGGTTCCTAAGCCATAGAGCAGTGCTGAAGGGCTGCGTAATAAACCTTTTTGGAAAACCTCAGATATCTCTTTTGTATTTGGTAATAGAAAAGCTGATAGCGCAGCCAATATGCCCCAGAGTACGGTTTTTAAATCAGCAGCTATGTGCACCGCACCATCAGCGGCGAAACCAAACATGCTTTGTGTCATGGATAATGCTCCGGATGTTGTGGCGGCTCTAAAAAATACCCAAGCCACGACAGCGGCCAAAAATGTAATTGCCCATGAACTCAAGCGAATAGACTTTGAGGTTTCAACCACGTCAAGTACGCCAAAAGCCTTGGCGATAGCGCGCACGAATTGATTGACGATAAGGTAGACACCGTGAAGCACGCCCCAAATTATAAAGTTCCAATGCGCGCCGTGCCATAATCCGCCGAGCACCATTGTTGTAAAATTATTGAGGTATTGTCGAACCTTACCGTGGCGGTTCCCGCCGAGTGGAATATAAAGATAATCCCGCAACCAACGGCTAAGCGTCATATGCCAGCGGCGCCAAAAATCTGACATGTTCTCTGATTTATAAGGAGAGTTAAAATTCCAAGGCAAGCGAATGGCAAAGAGTAGCCCTAGTCCAATGGCCATGTCTGAATAGCCCGAAAAATCGAAATAAATTTGGAATGTGTAAGCCATAGCCCCGCCCCAAGCTGTTAAACTGGTTAGGGTATTGCCGCCATCTGCTGATGCGAATACTTGATTGGCATAAGGTGCGACGGAGTCTGCGATAGCAAGTTTTTTGAATAAGCCCAAAGCAAAGAGACATAACCCTTCACAGAACATTATAGCGCGCGCACTTGTGGTTATCGTCGTGCGAAACTGCGGCATCATTTCTGCATGATGCACAATTGGACCTGCAATTAATTGCGGGAAGAAAGTTACGAATAGAGCATATTCCAATGGTGTATGAGACGCAGCGTCCATTTTTCCTGCATGACTGTCGCACAAATAAGAAATTTGTTGAAACGTGAAAAACGAAATTGCGAGTGGCAATAATAGAACGGGGTTAGGGAGTCCTATGTCAAAGAGGGCATTGATGTTTATCGTCAGAAACCCAAGGTATTTATAAATTCCGAGTAAAAGAAGATTGGCAACTATGCCGATACCTAAAATTCGTTTTGATTTTACTGTGCCTGGCTGCGTCAAAATTTGCTTTGCTAGAACATAATTGGCAACCATAGAGCCGACTAACAAGATAAGATACTCGGACTTGAACCAGCTGTAAAAGATCAAACTCGCCCCGATTAAAAGGACTTGGCTATGCCAGCGTTTCTTAGAAAAAAGACAGGCAAAGAAACCTAGTAAAACAAGTGGTAAAAACTTTGTTAGAAAAACAGGATCCGTAAATAACATTTATTTGCACCCTAAATGTTTTGAACTAATTTTGTTGGCTCTGCAGTTTGAGCTTGGCAGTTTGGGACGATGCCAATGCTTTGTTGCAATCGAGCTTTGGCCGTGTGTAATTCAGCCCGCGCCATTTGTTCACGAATGTAGGACAGCTCACGCATCAACTCTTCTTTGACGAGATAAGTCTCTGGCTTTTCACCAGAGGTCACATCTGCCTGAAGGTCTTCTGTGATTTCGCCTTGGATAGATAAAGCTTTCCAAGCGAGCGTTAAGTCGTAATCGAGCTTATGCATTTGCTCACGGGCAATCATGACTTGTGCCATGACTGCGCTTGCTAAAATTTGTGTGTCTCTTTTATTGGCCTCAAGGTTGATTTTGCCATTGCGTTTCGTTTGTCCAATTTGACCAATACGGAGCAAATCCCAACTCAGACTAGCGCCAGCTGATACAAAATTTTGATTTAATATGAAGCTGTTCGTGTTGTTATTACCGCCAATAAAAAACCGCATGGCAGGAAGATGACGCCATAAGTCCTCTTCGTTTTTAAGTTCTGTTAGGTCTGATTTGTAGAGAGACTGCCGAATTTCTGGACGGTTTTTATAAGCATCTGAAATTAGGCTGACAACATCTTGCTCTCCTAATCTTCCCAAGTTGGCGGGGAGGCGTGTGGACTGCAAATCAAATTCCGTTCCAGCGGGTAAATTCATTAAACGCGCAAGGTCTGGTTTAGCTGCAATTAATGACCGATAGAGAGACTGGTACCATCTGTTGATGTCAATAAGCTCTCGTTGGAACATCAACTCTTGGAGTTTTGATTCAGGTTTTTCATCTGCGCGTTGTTGTGATAAATTCAAGGCATAAGTTACGCGGTTTTTTAGCCATGTTGATTTTTTCTCTGCTTGTTCAAATGCAACCGCGCGCCAATAAGCGTTTTCCACATCGACCATTAGCCGATTACAAAGGTACTGATTTTGTTCACCTTCTGAATAGGCGTTAAGAGTACGTCTGTTTGCCTTGAAACCACTCAGACCTATTTCGAGTAAATCCCAACTTGTTGTGAAGCTTGATATCGCAACAGCTTGGTCTTGCGCTGTATAGTAATCTTTAGGCATTGTTGCTGATGTGTCGCCAGCTTTTACGCCAATAGAGGCGCTGGTATTGTTGCGCCAATTTCCATTACTGTTAGCATAAATTTGCGGCAGGAGGTCTTTTCCCCGTGCGCCAGCTTTGCGCACTGTTTCAATCAACTGTGTTTGAGAGCGCCCGTATTCAGAGTTATGTGCCAGCGTGCGTTTGCGAACTTGATCGATGTTTAAAGGCTCTTTGATTTCAAGCTTTGTCGCTTGTGGACGCAAAATGCTATCTGTGAATCCAGTTGTGTTCTTTGCGTTATATTTTGTCGCTGTTGTTGCGCATCCACTGAGGGACGTTGCAGCAAAAATTACGCCCATCATAAGGATGGATTTGAAACTAGTCTTTTTATACTTGATAGGCATACAATCACTCCGTTATTTGAAGTTTTCATTGCAAAGGCTAGACCAACAGCTGCCGTAGTAAAAACAACAACTTAGATGGTTAATATTCTCTAAACTTTGCATATTGATTGCAATTTGCATTTTGGTGTTTGCATAATGCAAAGCCTGTTATCATGAGGCTGAAAATACAGATTAATATTAGTCCAAGGGGCGGTAAATCATCGCGTCATAATCGAGTAGTATTTTGCCATTCTGAGCGTCAAGTTGAGCGTCAAGATTAATACCCATTGGCCAAATGGAGGCTGTGTTGACGTTTGTATTTACCCCATTTACGCGGACGTCATTCGCAGGGCCTATATAGACGCCGCTTTTGTCTTTGATGGGTATTTGGATGGCCCGTATTTCATTAGGTGTCAGGTTGTTTTGCAGATAAAAAGGCTCTACCCACTTTAATGTGCCTTGAGCATCGACATAAGAGAGTTTGACTTGGATTGTGCTAACAATTTCAGTGCCCGTATTGGAGACGTTTAGGTTTAGAAATTGTCCTTGGGCCGTACTCGAGATACTCATATCTGAGAATGTGAGGGACTTATAATATTCGGGCGAGCAGACTGTTGTTGATAGCGCCAATTTTACATCCGTAGGAATTTCTTCAAACTCGGGGAGACTGAATTGTTCTGGATCATAAGACGCATTAATAGGGTTATCACGGATTTTCATGTAACCTTCAAAGTCGACCCTAAAGGCGCCATCTTCCCCCGGTAAGAGCCTGTGAGCTCCAATGCGTCCAGCATGTTGTTCAAAGGGTTTTTGTTTGTTTTCCGAACCTGCGCGCGCAATGATTTTAGAACAGGATGGGAATTCAGAAAGGTTCTTAATGCGGCCAATAACATATAAGCGTCCTTGTTTTTCTATAACTTCTGCAGACATGACTTCGACCTGTGGGCGTGCAAGCCTTTGGATGGGGTCTAATGTTTTGCTCTGAGGCTGGCTTGTTAAATCCCGAAAGCGAGTGCCTGTTTTTAATGAGGTTATGCTTTGGCTAAATTGTTTCTTTGGCGGCGTGTAATCTATACGCCATCGTCCCGCACCGTTCTTGATTAAGGTGTCTTTAGCTGTCACCATCTTATGTCCAACGGATGTCAAATATTGAAGCTCTGACGTTACATGCGCTGTTCCGTTTTTCTCTATAGTTATAGCTCGAGGAGATACCGATGTTAGTTTCCCGTATGAAGGCACAAGCCCGCCTGTGATTTTCTGAATGCGTAAAAATTGCCCGTAATCTAGATCTGAATTTTTTGAAAGAAGATCAAAAGCGTGTTCCATTTCCCGAAAGTCTAAATGCTGATAAAACAGCTCCACAACGTCTTCAGGCGGCAGAGGTTTATTGCGCTCTGATATAGCTGTAATCACAATAGATAAAAATAATATGCCGACTAGGAGAGGCAAGGCTCTTATTGACCCTATAAGCCGGGATGAGGGGGTCAAAGGTGATCGTTTCTTTACGCCGCTCATAAAGGGTCTTGAAGGCGCGGAGATGAGTCTTTGCGAAGCGGCTAAACCCAGTAGAGTTAGAAATCCTAATATTAAAGACCCGATTGGCAATGTACCCCACATGATTTTTTGATAAGTAGGTAAGTCACGTCTTGGCCGCACATCGGGCAGAGGGGAAATGTCAGGTTTTTCCCAAACTCTTAGTCCATTATTGAGGCGGGTAATGGGGTTCCATCCCGTATAATGCAAAACAGGGTCGTAGAACTCGTCATTAGAAAAAATATATTTGAGGTGAAACTTTTCCGCATTCGTCAAAAATTGATTCAATGACGCTAACCCCGGTACGCCCATATATTTAGAGTTTTCTAAACGCTCGACCGAGTAATTCATCAAGCTTGGGAGACGGCGCGCAGAGTGGTAATTCCCGTCCACGGACTCAGCATTTATAAGCGCGCTATGATAGGCGAATTGATCGCCAAACCCGAGTGTCAGGTAACGCCAATCCGAATGACGGTCTTCATCCATAAATGTCACAATAGGCGCAGGGGCTATGAAGTCTGGTTGTGTGGGCCTGAACGTCGGCAGTAAAGCCGTGAAAATTGCCAGACTGACATATGTCACCATCAATAAAACGAGCCATAAACGGCTGAGGAATGGGCTAAAGGCTTGTGTAATTAATGATTTTGCACGGCCATCCCATAAACTTTCAACGGCCATGCCTGCAAAGGGTAAAATCAATATTGATGCCCAAAAAGTGAAGCGGTCCAAAGTCAAAATTTCAAAAGCAGGCCCGAGTAACAGACGCGGAAATGGTGTCGTGCCGCCAGTTCCTAGAAACAAAGCTATTAATACGGATAGGCCAAGTGGCCACAAAGGTGTTTTGATTGACTTGAATATAACATAGGGGACAACTGTTATGAGCACCCCCCAAGGAATAACGAAGAACATCAGGCCTAAATTAGGCTTGGCGATGAAATTTTCACGACTGCCATGGGGAATGCTGACTTGCGTAATGGGATCGGTGATTGACCAGTGCCAATAGGGAAAGACGATGGTCACAATCAGGAAAAGCATACATATGCCCATAGCTACGCCGCGTAGGAGAGCAGGGGACATCCATTTTAGAGTTGGACCTAGGCCTATTGGTTTTAGGTCTTGTCGTTGTCTTAGGTTTGAAAACCATGCCGCAAGACCAATGGGGGCAACAAAAAATATAGTCCCAAATAATGGCGTTACATGATGCACAGAGGTTGTGGCAGCTGTCAAAGCTAAGCCTAAAGCTAAGTCTGACTTTTTGCCATTTTCTATCCACCCTGAAATATGGGGTATGGCATTTAAAAATAGAGCTATAGATAGCAGGGTCGGTAGTTGTCCAAATATATGCAGAGTTTCAGAAATACTGGTTGAGAAAGCGCAAAGCATTGCCGCGTAGGATGCGGCTCTATCATTGACCCAAAGCCGACTAAAGCGAAAGACGCCAACGATCAGTAACCCAACCGCGAGTAATTGCAGGGCAATAAATGCGGCCCGCATATCCATAACGCGCATGAGTAGGCCAAGGGCTTGATGACTTCCCGGCGGATAAGCCGTCACTGTAAAGCCCGTGTACCAACGTGTTTCCCAAGGGTCGAACCAGGATGTCATGTAGTGATTGCCAAAAAACATATGGATATAAGCGTCGTAGGTTTGCCCATAGGTGAAGGGCAAAAGGGCCCCGTGAAACACGAGACCGAGTATGATCGCAAGATATGTCCACGATCTAGGGGTCATTGGCAGGCGTATCTCTTTCATTTCGAGGAAACATTATTATTCCCAATAAGCAAAGTGCACACAGCGTTTGAATAGCTAATTTAAGACTGAAGTACGAGTATAACCCTATGTCAGGAAAGAAGTGATTAACCGTTAAGAGAGAAAATAACTGAAATACACTAAATATAAGAACAATTTTTGCGGCCAAAGTCCGCCCATGGGCAATTTGATAAATCGCGCAAAGGTGGCTCACAATAAAGACCGCGCCTGTAAGAGCGCTTATCCATATAATTGAAGAGAGGGCTTTATATTGTTCTCCAAGCATTAAGCTCACCACTAGGCCTGAATTTGGAACAATAATGAGCAAAGCCATCGTCGTTATGACCGTGATGGCCATTAATAACATCAGAAGTTCTTTCCGTGTTTTTTGCTCCTGTGTTTGTTTCGCGACAAAGGGTTGGAGGATCATTGAACAGGATAAAAATGCGAAAAAGAAAATTCGTTGTATTAATAATAAACCCGCGACCAGACCTGCCATTTCGGGTGAAAAACTTGCCTTTGCGACTAAGATATCACTATCGAGAACAACGACCTGAGCAATTTGTAAAATAAGATAGGGTACAGCCGCCGCGCTTACTGTTTTAATATCAGATGAGGCCTTTAATTTTGATATGGAACGATGCCCACGAAGATCGCCTTTTTCAGTTGAGAATAAAAAACCTGCCACAATGGATAATACAACAGCTACGGCAATTCCGGGAAGGCCGAACCCCATTTTCCATAAAAGGATACTCCCAAAAAGGCGGATAATCCATTCAGCCTGAATAGATAAAATAATCTTAGGGAGGTCTATAAGCCCTTGCGTGAGGCCTCTAAAAATAACTAAGGGCACGAAAAAAGGTATAACCAAAGCCAATATACATAAAGCTTGCGGCGAAGAGAAGTTTAGCGCACTTGAAATGAAATTCGATAATGCGAGAATAACAAACATTATTGGAACAGATAACTTTAAACTTTGCCAAGAAAATATATGAGCTTTGATTTTAATGACTTGCGTGTTTTTTTCTTTGGCCGCGAATTCTGCAAATGCAAATTGGACAGCGCCTAAGAAAGATAAAACGCCAAGCTTAAGTGTGAGAAGCAACGTTAAATCAGCAAAGGCGGTTGGTCCCATTAGCCTTGCGAAAATCATATTAAATAAGAGATTGGCTGCATTGGCTATATTGGCCGAGATAAAGAGGGCGGCCGCCGGTCCCATTAGAGATTCCGGCTTTATTATATTCCGCTCTGAATTGGCAAGTAAGGACATTAGGCTTCTGCCAAGGAAAATCGGGTGTTATCGTTAAAATGATCGGGTTGATTATTTTGTACCGTACAATCGAATAAAGCTATGAAAGAGGCGCGTTCTGCTGCCGATAAAATTTCTGCATTATCAGGAAATAAAATAGTCAATTTTTTTCCTTTGATTTGTAAGTTTTCACAGACTTCTGTGAGTATTGTAAAAACAGATGGCCCCAAAGAGGTCACATTCGTAAAATCCAATGTAATAAATTCTTTATCCTCAGAAATAAGGCTATCCATTGACCTCACACTTTTAACACAGAGCCCATCATTCGCTCTTAGATGTTGTGTAAAAGTTAGCGGGCGTGTGCTTGTATGTTTTTTAAACTGGGCACGAATTTTCCATTGATTTAGAATAAGGGATATCATCTTGAACCCGCCCTTAAGGACATCGGAGAATTTGATATTGGAACCTGGTATTTCTGTCCATTCTAAGACGGGATATTCAAAAAAGTTTTTGCGTTCGTGTCTGTTCGGGTTTGAAATTCTTAAAAACAATTCAACATCAAATAACCATCCCGCAGAGAAAGGGGTATCAAGACAGTTTCTAAGGTGCGGCGTATTTCGAAAAAGTTTTGCGCCACATTGTGTATCTTTCAGCGCGAGGCCCGTCGCAAGCCTGCCCATTGCTGCACAAACAAGAGAAATCATCTTCCTGTGAATTTCGCGATAAACTTTGCGTCCAAGACCGCCTGCACGTGACCCTAGAACAACATCTATATTGTTCAGGCGGTCTGCAACGGAGATAAAGTCGTTTACCGCGTTTAACGGCGTGGCGAGGTCAGCGTCTAGAAATGCTATATATTTGTCGCCGCGCTTTGCTGCAAACTTAAGACCGTGACGCACGGCTTCAGCTTTGCCTGCATTACGCGCCATCATAAGGACATCAACTTGTTCGGGAAGGGCGGCCATAGCGCCGCATAATAAGCTAATTGTCAGGTCTTTGGATCCGTCATCAATGAAGACAAATGAAATTTTGGGATGTTGGCGTGCAAAGTTTATGAAGGTTTCAAGATGTAACCTATCCGCCTCATTATAACATGGTATAATGATTGAGGTTCTATCGTATTTGTAAGCTTGAGGCGTATTTTGAAGGTCTTGCAAGTGTGGAGTGCTTTGGATTTTATCTCTGTAGGTCATGTTTTTTCTTTCGAATAATTCGTAGATATCTACGCAAAACATGGGCCGCTATTTTAAGGCGGTATTGCCTGAAAATCTTTGCAAATCGGAAAACTTATTCGCATTTTGCAAGTTTGATTTTGCAAGAACGGGGCTTTGGCTTCGAAATCAAGGGGAATAATACGGCATAGGCATTGCAACTCTTATTCTGCAACTTCGCAAAGAAAAGAGTTATGAAACGTTTCTATAAAGCCATTAATTTTGCCATTAATTTTGCCTGTAGTTTTGGCAGTATTTTGGGCAGTATTTTTGTCAGTATGTTTGTTTGTGCAATAAGTTTTACAACAGCAAATGCTACAGTTATGACTGACCCTGCATTGACATCTTTAAAGGCTATAACCCTTTATGCTGGACCGCAATCTGTTACGCCAGAGCAAAGCATTCACGTCACGATCGAAGCAAATGACTTGAACGGAAATAGTCTTGATCGTCAGCTAATCGAGCTGTCATATGTCGCGGATGGTTCAGCTAAAACCATGACAGCTAAAACACATAACGGCTTAGTTTCTTTTGATGTACCTGCGCAAAAAACTGCTGGACTTATGATATTCTCGGCCAAGGCTGGTCAAATGAAGTCAGCCAATGCGGCTGTGATTGTAAAGGCCGGTCAGCCGAAAGCATTGCAGCTAAAAGTTAGACCAAACAAAGTTGCGGGCAAAGTTAATTTATCAATAGCGACCATCGCAGATGAATTTGGAAATCCAATGTCAGGCCTATCTTTGGTTACTATCGAATGGCTTGATGATTTGGGTGTGAAGGTGAGACAGCAACTTCAATTATCCAAAGGGCAAGTGGCTTATACGGGGTCATGTCCTGTGAGTTTTCTGGGGAGTTTGAAAGTTAGAGCGACCTTTAAAAATATCGAAAATATATCTCCCGATATTTCCAATATTTGCTCTATGCGTGAAGGGTAAGTACATGCACAGCCAAGGACATAACGAGACATATAAGGTCTTTCTAAATGATATATTTGCAGCAGTTGACGCACGGGATGAGTATCAACTTACTAACGCCCCTATCATGGCTCAATCTGAAGAAGTCGTTATTGAAACTCGGGATCGTTTCCAGGTTGATATTGTTCTGTCTCGTCAAATTCTGGTGCGTTATTTAGATTATAAACTCGACTACCGTACAGGGAAGTTAAGCTTTTTACGGGCTGTTAATGCACGCGATGACGCGCTAAATGCAAATATAATTGTTGTAGATTACGTGACACCAAGGTGTTTAACGCATAATGAGGTCAAGCGCGACTTCCGGCAAAAACAAGGACTAATGCCGCGTAGAGCAAAGTACTTATTGGTGACAATTGGGATTTTGATGTCTGGCGTTGCAATGATGGGAATAGCGTCAGGGCATATATTTTCTCCGCAAGCCGAGAATGACTTCTTGCATGAACATCTTCATGTAAGTGCAGACGCAGCAGACCTAAAATGGGAAGTCTCCGATTTTATTTTACCCCCGCAGGATAAACAAAAAATAGCGCAAATCGTAACTCAGGCAGAAAAATCAAACTTAGCATTACAACAAACAACTTACCTTACAGGTCAAGCTCTAGATGATGCTCAAGAAAAATCTTGTCAAAACACGCAAGAGCTTTGTCGGTTCCCTGTTAGATTAAACCGCTCGTTTAAAGCGGCACATGGAAATAATGATTTTCGCGTCGTTAATGTTGAAGAAAAGAGTTTACGCGTCGATGTTGAAGTGAACGCAGAGACGCAAAATTTAGACTTTAATGAGATTGTGAATGAAACGCGTTTGTTGCGCTTTTATCAAACAAAAGTGGGGTGGATGCAAAATACCACGGAAATCATTCAGGCAGATGCCCCTGTATTCACTGAGCGTCACAACAAGTTTAAAGATAAATTCTCAAAGACATTTATAGGCATAAATTATTATCCAGCATCAGCGTCTTGGAGAGAGTTTTGGACGGAATTTCCTATTGAGATCATACAATCTGATCTGAAATCTATAAGGGCGTTAAATGCAAATTCTGTCCGTATATTTTTAACGCATGATTATTTTGACCGCGCTGCGACACGTGAAGAGGCTTTGTCAAAGCTCGATATTTTTCTGAAATTATGCGAAGAAAATAACATCAAAGTCTTGGTGACTTTATTCGACTTACGACCGAATTATGAGCTATCAAATTTACAGGCCGATATTGATCACATCAACCACATATTGCCCGTGCTCATGTCTAACAC
Source organism: Hellea sp. (assembly GCA_023300105.1). Taxonomy (GTDB): domain Bacteria; phylum Pseudomonadota; class Alphaproteobacteria; order Caulobacterales; family Maricaulaceae; genus Hellea. Next base: position 3,394 of record JALZWM010000057.1, on the reverse strand, counting down.
ATCTATACTAGGTGTTGATATAAAAAACCAAGCTGATTTAGATTTTGAAAACTGGGGCCAAGACCGCGTTAAAGGGTGGTTGACGGTTATGATGCGTCATATCCATCTGCAATATCCCGATGTCGCACTTACCGTTGGATGGTCCAAAGCCGACAGGGCAACAGGTCTCAAAGATATCGTCGATTTCGTCACTTACCATGAATATATAAATCCAGATAATTTTGGCGGGCGCTTGAATAAAGTTGTATCAGCCGTAGGCGGAAAACCCGTTATGATTACAGAGCTGGGCTCGACAGTTTGGACCCCTTTCAAAACAAAACATAAAGCTGAAGCAAAGCAAGCGCTCAGGCTGGAAACACAACTTAGTCAAGCGGGGCCTGCAAGCGGTATTTTTCTCTGGACTCTACATGACTTTGACCATGTCGGCCGTGAAGTCGTTGGGCCTTTGCCGTGGCGTCAAGCACAGCAGAGACATTTCGGGTTAATGAGATCAGATGGAACCGCGCGGCCAGCTACGGATGTTTTCAGAGATTATGGCGCGCGCCATGGCATTGATAAACCCACAACAGATTTTGCAAACTTAAATCGCAACTCACAAGAAGATTTTTAGGAGATTACCATGAAAACTGTCGCAATTGTTACGGCGTTTCCGCCCAGTGCAGGCTCTTTGAATGAATATGGATTTCACTTAGTCAAAGCTTTCGCAAGCAGAGATGATATTAAAAAAATAATCGTCATTGCAGATAAATATGATGGCGCGGCGCCTGAGCTAGAGCTCGACCCTAAAATAGACGTGAAGCGTGTATGGCGGTTCAATAGTCCCTTTGCAGGGCTACATATTTTAAAGGCTTTGAGAGCTTCCAAGGCTGAAGGGGCTTTGTATAATCTACAAACCGCGTCATTTGGGGATAGTGAAATTCCTGCTGCTTTAGGCTTATTGACGTCCGCTGTAACGCAAAAACTCTTAATGCCTTCAGGCGTCATTATGCATAACCTCGTTGAAGGTGTAGATTTGAGTAAAACCCATCTTGCAAACAACCCCATCAGGCAAAGACTTGTAAGCACAGCCAGTTATTTCGTCACAAAGACAATGCTGCTGTCTGGGTTTATGACGGTTACGCTAGATAGTTTCTGGGATATCCTTAAGAAAAAATACAAAGCCGATAATGTTTTCATGGTGCCCCACGGATCATTTTCTTCTGACGCTCATGTAATTCCACAGCTTACGCACCGCTCCCGAACACTTGTGACAATGGGTAAATTTGGGACGTATAAACGTCTGGAGCGCACTATTGGGGCCGTTCAAAATTTGAATCTATCCTTGAGTCACGCAGAAAAAATTAAATTAGTCATCGGAGGAAGTGACCATCCCGCAACGCCAGGATATTTGGCGGCTCTGGCAAAAAACTATAAAACTGATATGAATATTGTGTTTCATGGGTATGTCGCAGAGGAGGAAGTCGCGTCATTTTTTACCCAAGCTCGCCTCGCTATCTTTGATTATGATAGCACAACAGGAAGTTCGGGTGTTTTACACCAAGCTGCTATTTATGGAACGCCAGCGGCTTACCCCATGATGGGGGATTTTATTGATGTAACAAAGCGAGAAGGTTTGACAGGCTTTAACTTCAAGCCTTTGGACCAATCTGAACTTGAAGCATCAATTGCAGAATGCCTAAGTAACCTAGACGCGGCACAATCCCACGCCGACAATAATCTTGTCATTTCCAAAGGGGTCACAATGAACACAGTCGCTTCTATTCAATTGCAGCTGTTACGGAAAACAAAGAGTGGAAGGTTTAATCAATTGCGCAATACTAAAAACTCAGCGCTTCACATCAGAGAAACATACTGTTCTCCTGCAACGCTTAAAATGTAACTTTAAAATGTGATAGCTCGTTAGGCTTTTTTGAAAGGCTTGACGTCATGCATATTGTCTAATTGCCTTACCTACGAATAAATTAGCATATAGTCACTTGGCGAGACCGTTATCTTTGGTTAATACCACATAGAAATTTGGAGACTCGAATGACTTTGAAAACAGTTATTGGCTTGGCGGCTTTAAGCGGAATAGTATTGGGGGGATGTACCCAAACGACCAAAGCCTTGGGTATAACAAAAAATGCCCCTAATGAGTTTAACATTCTTACAAAACCGCCTTTGGTGGTTCCGCCTGAATATAACTTGCGTCCACCTCAAATTGGGACAAGTTCCTCTGACAATAATTATTCGCAACAAGCGGCGCGCGAGGCTCTCATTGGAAATATCGATAGTGCGGAGCCTTCCAGAGGTGAAACTGTTCTCATGTCCAAAGCGGGCGTTGGAGATGCTAATCAAGAAATTCGTTTAGAAATTGATGGACAAAATTCGGTTGAGCGTAAAACGAATGATTTCTCTAACCGGATATTATTTTGGAAAGATGGCCGGGTGGTAACGCCTGATGGGTCTCCGTTGGATACTGAACTTGAGGCCAAGCGCTTGGAGTCTGTTAATTCTGCGACGGGCGGTGGCGATGTTGAAATCACAAAACGTCCTGGCCGCGCAAAACTTCCCGGACTTTAGTCCTAGTTTACATTTGACTTAGTCACTCCCGGATATCTTAAAATTCATCTTGGAATTTGAGCCTAATTGCTTAACTGCGGTTAGGCTTTTTTGTAACGCCAGCCATTGATACCGATTTCAGTAGACGCAAGCATTAGCGGCGAAGTGCTATTCCACATTAACTCTCTTCCTCAGATAGCCACAAGGCCAGACTCTGGTTAGAGTTAGCCATGTTACCCAATTCCATATCGATTCGCAGGCTTCCGTCTGAGACCGTCAACCGCATCGCGGCGGGCGAGGTTGTCGAGCGCCCCGCTAGTGTTATCAAAGAACTTGTCGAGAACGCGATTGACGCAGGCGCGCGCCAAGTCGATGTGCGCTATGAGGACGGCGGCCGCGCTGTCATCACGATCACTGATGATGGGAAGGGCATGAGCCCCGAAGAACTCCCCATCGCCATAGAGCGCCATGCGACCTCTAAACTCTCGCCTAATGACGCGGGCGAATGGGACCTGCTAAATATCGGCACCATGGGCTTTCGCGGCGAGGCGCTGCCTTCCATTGGCTCTATCGCGCGGCTGACCATTACAAGCCAAACCGAGAGCGATGATAGCGCATGGCAAATCTCCGTAGAAGGCGGAGCGGAGACAAAACCTAAACCTGCGCCAAGGTTCGGACTGCACGGCACGCGCGTGGATGTACGGGATTTATTTTACGCAACACCCGCGCGGCTCAAGTTTTTAAAATCAGAACGTTCTGAGGCCTTGGCGATATCAGATATCATGAAGCGCCTCGCTATGGCCAACCCTAGTGTTGGCATGACGCTGTCGAGCGGGAACCGCACAACACTAAA
>JALZWM010000056.1 GCA_023300105.1 Hellea sp. | reverse complement strand
AAAATGATGATTACAAATTGGACTGATGAACACACTGCTAAATTTCAGAAAGACATGTTTACTGTTAAGCATAATTTGAATGAAACAGGACTTTTTACTGATGAGGCTTTGGTTGAATTGCTAGATAAACACCCGCGCTCGCACTTAGATGTGTGTACCATCGCAGACCATGATGTTTATCAAGCAAAGTTCCGAACTGGTGACGTCAGAGATGTTGACGGTAAGACTCTCATAGAGGCCGCAAGGGCTGGCTCTATCTGGATGAACCTGCGTGAAGCTATGAATATGCACAGCGAATATAAGCTTGTTCTTGATGCAATGTATGCAGATCTTGCGAAATTGTCCGGCAAACGTCAATTCAACGCCAGAGGTAGTGTTTTAATAACATGTCCAACCGCTCAAACACCGTATCATTGCGACCCAACTGAAACGATTTTGTGGCACGTCCATGGGAAAAAGCGCATGTATCTTTATCCGCGTACGGAGGAGTATTTGCCTGATGAGGGATATGAGCGTGTCCTATATTGTGATAATGAAGACTACCTACCTTACGATGAAAAGTTGGAACATGGGGCCACAGTGTTTGATTTGACTGAAAATGATATGATAACTTGGCCGCTTAATGCTCCCCACCGTGTCGAGAATAGTTCTTTCTGTGTATCTGTGACGGCAGAATATGCTTCGCCGCAAAGCGGTTTTAAAAATGCTGTCATGTACACACATGCTGTTATGCGGCAAAAAGCTGGTCTAACCCCGTCTTGGGGTACAACATCTTACCCTGGAAAAGTTGTGAAGGCTGTGACAGGGCGTGTGTTGAGGAAAGCGGGTGTTTTATCCTCTATGAAAGAGCAGGATGAAGTGACCTTCACTATCGACAAGAGTTCACCAGGTTATATTAAAGACATAACGCCATTTGTGCGGAATTTTTAAGCTTACCTTATCACCATAACACGCTATGTGCGGGAGATGTTACATCTTCCGTGCATAAGACCGTTTTTCTTAGAGTATCTTAGAGTTTGGGGCCTGAGGCTCTTGCAGACGCTTTAACACCCAGACACGAAGGTAAGACGCCAGATTTTGAGAGCTCCCGCTCTCTGTGCGTATATCATCTAGCTCTCTTATAAAACTTGCAAATGATTTGCCGTTTTGAGTCACAGCTGCGTCTATAACTTCCCAAAATTCTGCTTCTAATGCCAAAGATGTTTTATGGCGATGAATAGAGATGGAGCGTTTAATCATCTGTATTGGATGTATCTTGCGTCTGTGGCGGCGCCTCTGATTTTTTACTGTCGAGCTTATGGCCATCAAGCCGCGTTTGTAACTTACGAGTCAGCTCTGCCGTTTTTTCTTTATCCGATTTCCTGCGCCCAAATTTCACACGGTTTTCCGCCGCCTTAAGCACCTTTTGATGGCGGGCTTTAGACTTGCGGACTTTGTTGAAATTTACGACGTTATCATTCATCCGTATTTATCCGAGAAACCAAATTATCTTGGTTTAATCATTAATTCAGGACGCACAACTTTATCGAATTCCTTCTCGGTGACAAAGCCAAGTTTGACGGCTTCTTCACGTAGGGTCGTCCCGTTTTTATGAGCGGTCTTGGCGACCTTGGTTGCGTTATCATAACCAATCGTCGGGGCAAGGGCCGTGACAAGCATAAGAGAGCGTCCAAGTAATTCCGCGATACGGTCTTCATTGGCTTTGATACCTTTGACGCATTTGTCTGAAAACGCATGACAACTATCTGTGAGCAATGTGATGGACTGGAGCATGTTATAGGCCATGACAGGCTTATAGACATTTAGCTCAAAATGACCTTGCGATCCCGCCATTGATATAGTGGTTTGGTTGCCCATAACTTGGGTGCAGACCATGGTGAGGGCTTCACACTGTGTTGGATTAACTTTGCCCGGCATGATGGATGAGCCAGGCTCATTCGCGGGTAGGCTAATTTCGCCGAGGCCTGAACGTGGACCTGAGCCTAGAAACCTAATGTCATTCGCGATTTTAAACAAGCTGGCCGCAACTGTATTTAGCGCGCCATGCGCAGAGACATAGCTATCATGAGCCGCAAGGGCTTCGAATTTATTCCCGGCTGTGCGAAAAGGAAGCTTGGTAAATTTTCCAACTTCAGCGGCAAAGCCGCCAGCAAATCCGGGTTTGGCGTTGATGCCTGTTCCGACAGCGGTTCCGCCTTGGGCGAGAGGGTACAATTCTTTAAGCGCCGCTTTTGTGCGCATGATACCTTTTTTGACTTGAGCTGCATAGCCAGAGAACTCTTGGCCAAGTGTAACAGGTGTAGCATCTTGGGTATGTGTACGACCAATTTTGATGATCTTTGAAAATTCTTTAGCTTTCTTATCAAGCGCGTCATGGAGCTTTTCTAGCGCGGGAATAAGCTTGTGATGAATTTCTTCAGCGGCCGCAATATGCATAGCTGTTGGGAAGGTGTCATTTGAGCTCTGACTGCGGTTCACATGATCATTGGGATGAACCGGATCTTTGGAACCAATTACGCCGCCCAAAATTTCAATAGCGCGGTTAGAGATTACTTCATTAGCATTCATATTCGACTGCGTACCTGAACCTGTCTGCCAAACAGAGAGGGGGAAATTGTCATCAAATTTACCTTCAGCGACTTCTTTGGCGGCGCGCGCTATGGCGTTGGCATGTTTGGCGTCAAGGTTATTGAGGCTTTTATTGGTCAGAGCGGCTGAACGTTTAATTATCCCGAGCGCGCGTATAAGGGCAGGCGGCATGGTCTCAATACCAATGGGGAAATTAATCAGGCTTCGCGCTGTTTGCGCGCCGTAATATTTATCTGCTGGAACATCTAAAGGACCGAAGCTATCGGTTTCAGTACGCATTTCTGTCATGGTTAGCTCTTTAAGTTAGAGGTAAGTTAGAGGTAAGTTAGAGGTAAGTTAGAAGTTATTTCTTTCGGAAGGTATCAAGGCTTACGACCTTATTAGCCGCCTCGTCTGCACTGACTTCATCTCCGCTAGGGGTATCTGATGTGTCAGCAGCCTCTTTCGTTTTTTTCTTAGTTTTACCCGCTTTAGAGAATTTTGTTTTTTCGGCTTTGACAGGTTTTAATTTCGCAAGGATTGGCGCAGCCGGTTCCATTTCTTTTGGTGGGTCAAATTGTAGAGCAAATCCAACGCTAGGGTCATGGAAACGCGTCATGGCGTGATAAGGCACTTTTAAGTATTTTGGGACGCCGCCAAATTTAAGCGTGACTTCGAACTCATCTGCATGGGCTTGCAGATCCCAGAACTGATGTTCGATTACAATCGTGATTTCTTCAGGATATTTTTTACCCAAACTGTCGTCTATTTCGACGCCGGGATAGCGGGTCAAAAATGTGATATAAAAATGATGCGCGCCGGGCAAGCCGTCTTCGCGTATAACGCGGCGGATAGCATCTCTGACAACACCTCGTAGGGCGAGTTGCGTCATTTGTTCGTAATTCATTAAATCTTGGCTCATGAAGCTATCCTAAGTCACTCGGGCTGTGGGTCAACCGCCGTTTTGAAATTTCCATTTGAAATTTCCAAAGCATATATAAAAGTATAGATATAAAAGGATAAAGATTGATGTAAAATAGATGACGTTTGCTTTGGGCGTTTTTAGCCCTATTATATTTTATATGATCGATAACATTAAAACGCCTGAACTTGGATATTTTTACCCGCCTCATGCTAAGCCGTTGACGGGAAATGAAGGGTTTGTGCGTGCAACATGGATTTTTTTGCGTAACCCCATCGAGGGGTTTGGGCCTATGGCTTACAATCAACCTATCGTCAGTGTCCCAAGCTTTGGTAAAAAGCTCCATGTTATCACGGACCCCGAAGGCATGATGCAGGTGCTTGCTGTGCAGGCGAGTAAATTCACAAAATCGGCCATTGATGCGCGTATTATGGGACCTGCAACTAAGAAAGGACTTTTGTCTGTTCACGGCGAACAGTGGAAGAGACAACGCAAATCTGTCGCGCCGATGTTTGCCAAGCGTCACATGGCGGACCTTGCGCCTTTGATCGCGGATGTGATGCGAGACTTTAAAGAACAGCTGGACGCGAAGCCTGATATTGAACTTGGCGCGGCTATGGCTGAGCTTACATTTGATGTTTTAGCGAAAGCTTTGCTTGGGGACCCGCAAGGCCTTGATAAAGACCGTCTTAAACTTGCGACGCGCAAAGTGGTCACATCAGCAGGGACATTGCGGCCAGATGATCTTTTGCCACTGCCGCGCTGGATGCCGCGCCCGATTTCGCCAAAGGGGTCTTCTGCGCTTAAGCTGCTTAAACAAGCGGCGGATGATTTGCTCGATAGCCGTGATGAGAATAATCCCGGTGATGACCTTGTCGGCTTGTTGATTTCCGCTGTCGACCCCAAGACAGGGCAGGCGCTGTCACGGCGAGAACGCCGCGATAATTTGATTGGGTTTTTTATCGCAGGGCATGAGACCACGGCGCTGACCCTGACATGGGCTTTATATTTAGTTGGAATGCATAAACCAACGGCAGAGCGTATCCGCGCAGAAGTGCAGGAGGTTTGCGGCGCCCGTGGTAACGCTGATGGTGACATTATATATGATGATATGGAGAAACTCGTCTTTACCCGTGCCGTTATTGACGAAACCATGCGTCTTTATCCGCCCGCGCCAATGCTCAACCGCGAGTGCCATGAAGAGACTGAGATATTAGGCCGTAAGATTGCGGTGGGGGATACGTTCTTGCTCTGTAATTATGTCATGCACCGCACAGAGCGGTTATGGGAGAACCCAAACGCTTTTGATCCCGACCGTTTTATCCGGCAACCAGATCTAAAAGCTAAAGGCGCACCCTATATGCCGTTCGGCGCAGGGCCGCGAATATGTGTCGGCATGGCCTTTGCGGTTATGGAGGCAGTTATGGCGCTGGGCACATTAGTGCGGGATTATGATATTCAAGTGCCAGATGAGTGTTACCCAAGACCGCTTATGACTGTGACGCTTAGGCCAGAGGGCGGCGTGCCTGCACGGATGGTGAGAAAATAATACAGTCGGGCTGCGGGCGAAAACTCGTAAAGAAAAGTGGAGGTTTCTGTTGCCAGCTACCTCCGAAGCCCGCCTAGCCGTATGACGGGCTAGGAGTTAAAGTGCGAGATGTTCGCGCTGCTTACGCTGCGAGAGCAAACTCTTCATTAGAATTGTCATTTGCAATTACTAAAATTAGGCATTTAACGATACCCATACGAATGAAAGCTAACCTCTTTAGACGTCTGTCGATCCTATTTCGGCCCCATCAAAAATACTCACGGCCTCAGGCGAGTGAGAACTTATGGTGGAGCCGCCGGGTACCGCCCCCGGGTCCAGTCCGCTTATTACAAGCGCGTTTATCATTATATCTGGCAAGCCAGCACGCTAAACATAGGAGAGATAGCTTAAGAATCAATGCTAAAAGATAGGAAATGCCGTTTTTACTATAAGAATTAGCGATGAATATGCTCAATATGAATGGTAAGTTAATCATATTTGCCCTGAGTATGAATAAAAAATAAACTAACGTGTCATTTTGGGCACAATCCTTAGTAAAGTTGTACGTATTGGGTAAAAATGTGATAATTCCTCTTTTAAAGCGTAATACTATATGTCATATGCCTTTCGAATTCTTCCTTCGAGCGCGTGAGGAAGGTGGAGTGGGTTAATATAAAGGATGCCTAAGATGAAAAATAAATTAATGATGACAGCTGTTGCAGCTGTTTCAACTGTTGGCGCATTATCAGCTACCGCTAACGCACAAGACATAACTGCACATACAGTATACTATAATCACAATAGTGCTGAGAGTACAGAAATTCAAAACCAGCTAGACCAAATCGTAAACTCTTGCGACGTGCAAAGCGTTCAAGTTGTTTGTCATACTGACACGACAGGTTCAGCTGCTTATAACCAAAGTCTTTCAGAAAGACGCGCTGTTGATCTTATGAACGACCTCGTAAGCCGTGGTGTTCAGCAAGGTCTTATTACGACGTCTGGCCAAGGCGAAACGAATAACGTCATTGATAGAGGCGATAATGTTAGAGAAGAAGCTAACCGTCGTTGTGAAATCGTAACATCATGTGCTGCTGCTGCTTATGTTGAACCAACTTATGTTGAGCCAACTTACACTGAACCAACTTATACTGAGACAGTTGTAACTGAAGCGCCATACCAAGCGCCTACACCAATTGAACCTGCTGAAGTTGTTACACAGGCGCCTTATCAGGCTCCGACACCAGTGACATCAACTGTGTCTGTACCATCTACACCAACTGTATCAGCACCAAGTGTGCCGACTGTTTCTACCCCGCTTCCTCCTGTTTCTTCAGGTGGTGGAATTCTAGGCGGAATTAGCCCGACAGTTCTCGTTGGTGGTCTTGCTGCTGTTGCAGCTGCTGGCGTTATCATTGCTGATAGCGATAATGACGATGACGAAGAAGCTGCTATTGCAGCACAAGCTGCTGCTGAAGCTGACGCTGCTGAAGCTCTTGCTGCTCAAACAGCTGCTGAAGCTGAAGCTGCTGATGCTCTTGCTGCTCAAGCTGCTGCTGAAGCTGACGCTGCTGAAGCTGCTGCTGCTCAAGCTGCTGCTGAAGCTGACGCTGCTGAAGCCGCTGCTGCTCAAGCTGCTGCTGAAACTGCCGCTGCTGACGCTGCTACGGCTCAAGCTGCTGCCGAAGCTGCTCAAGCCGCTGCCGAAGCTGACGCCGCTGCTGCTGCTGTAGCTCAGGCTGAAGCTGAAGCTGCTCAAGCTGCTGCTGAACAGGCTCTAGCTGATGAGCTTGCAGACAACCCTGCAAGTCCATAAGTCTGACTTTTAAATTATTTAAAACGCTCGGTTTACCGGGCGTTTTTTTTTGGCTTAATAACAAAGCTGTCTGCATAAAACTTAATCATTTGCGTGGTAAAATTTCGAATTCGCGGATTTCTTAATCCAAATTATACTCGGCGCTTTTATCTTTTCTAAAAGCGCATATAAGCTGAGTAACGGAGAGATTCATTAGTCCAATTCTAGATAACACCTTGCTATGGCTTGAGACGCTAGTTGCTTTCGATACCCGTAATGGCACGGGGGACGAGCTTGCTTGTCTTGAGTTTCTTAAATCAAGCCTATCTAAATACTCACCCGACGAAATTATATTAGGTAAAGCCTCTCGCTCCCGCGGAAAGTCGGACAGTGGTTACGTTTTTGCGCGTTGGGGACATCCTAAGGTTCTTCTCAATGTCCATATTGATACTGTACCCAGCGGTGAAGGCTGGATATCTGATCCTCTCATATTACAGCGAGGTGCTGACCGCGTTGTCGGTTTAGGGACAAGCGATATTAAAGGCGCAGCGGCTTGCATTCTAAGTGCTATGGATAGTCTTCAGCCTAAAGACGTCGCGGTCCTCTTCTCGGGTGATGAGGAGCACGGCAGCGAGGTTATGCCAGCTGTTATTAAGCGGGGCCATTATGGCGGCGCGAAGATGGCGATTGTGTGCGAGCCTACCAATTGCGAAGTTGGCCGCCGCCACCGCGGTATGCTTGCTGTCTCTGCCGAGTTTACGGGGCGCGGCGGGCATAGCTCATTATCAGACATTACGGAGCGTCCCTTGCTTCAGGCGGCACGTCTGGCTACCGCTTTGGGAAAATACGGGGATGGGCATATAGATTTTGGCGAGGCTCCGTATAAAGGACTTTGCCTTAATATTGGCGATATAGAAAATGACGGCGCTTATAATGTTATCCCAACGCGTTCAAAGCTATGGGCGTCGATGCGTCCACCACCCGGTGATAATGTGAAACTTCGTCAGGCTGCTATCATGAAAATCGCTGCGGAGATTACGCCCGAGGCTATTATGGACACTGTGGTGGCTTTTGAACCTTTTGCGACACGTGATATAACCGCCTTTCAGCCTATATTCACTGACACCCCTGTAGTGGACTTACCATATTGGACGGAGGCTGCTATGTTATCTGAAGCAGGTGTAAATGTTGTTGTTTATGGTCCTGGAGATGTCGAGCAAGCGCATAAGCCTAATGAATTTGTATCTCATGCTCATTTGATAACAGCCACAGCGGCTTATAAGCGCGCTATATCTGGTACGTGTCTATGAGTGTTATTAGAGATACTGTTCTACGTAGTCTTTCCGCTGTTGGGGCGGTTGATGAAGCCAATTTTTATGCGGACCTTTTCTCTGCGCAGGACGCTGAACGCTTTGCCTTGATTGTGTTAGACCCGCGCTGCCTTAAAGACCCTTTGCTTGAATCTCTTATCGGTAATCTGAGAATTTTATCAGATCTCGGCTTGTCGCCAATCCTCTTGGTCGGCGCATTAGATCATGACCGCGTGTCTGTTAAGTTTCAAGCGCAGAGGTTATTTAAGGACTTAGGGCAAGCCTCAGTCAGAGCGGTAAAGCTTAATACGGCGAGTTATCAACTTATACCAGATGTGCGTAAAAAGGCCCGCAATGGCATCATCAGCATTTTAGAGATGACAGAGCGGCGTGGTCAAATGAATTTGATGACATTGGTCACAGAACTCAAGGCCAAGAAAGTTATCTTCTTACAGCCCTCGGGCGGCATTACGCTCGATAACAAACGTCTCTCTAATATCAATTTAGATCAGTTAGATACAGGAGACTTGATTGATAGCTTATCTGCAGGTCAAATGCGTTTCATCACAATGGTCAAAGAGCTTTCGAAAGATAAGTCTAGTGAGACAGTCTATGTCATTGCCTCGCCGTTAAATTTATTAGCTGAGCTATTTACGGCCAAAGGCGCGGGAACAATGATCCGCCGCGCAGCAACGATCAATAACATGCAGTCATTGTCTCGTTTGGAAAAGCCTTTATTGAAAGCCTCTATTGAGGAAGCCTTTGGTAAGGTCATTAATCCCGTGTTTTTAAAAAGCAAAATACACAAAGGGTTTATTGAAGAAGATTATCGCGGTGGCGCAATTTTCACAAAGCTAGCTGGACTTCCTTATCTTTCCAAATTTTGGGTTACGACTGAGGCGCGAGGTGAGGGTATTGCCCGTGATATATGGGAAGCCATGATTGATGATATTCCTCGGTTTTTCTGGCGCTCACGCATGGAGAACCCGTTTAATTATTGGTACATGCGGACCTGTGATGGTATGCAAATTAGCGGTGATTGGCGTGTATTTTGGAAAGGGCTAGAGGCGGCTCAAGTTCCCGGTGCAATCTTAGCTGCATCCTCTGCTTCTGATGATTTTCTAACGCAATAAAAAGAGTACGACATGGTCCTTCATATTACCTCTGCCTTTGACGGCGGGAACATCATTGTTCATAGCGCTAACGATGCCTCAAACATTCGACTGTCTATACGTCCTGATAATGCCTCTGATTTTTATCAGTGGTTTTATTTCCGCGTCAGCGGCGGCAAGGGGCAAGCCCTGCGTATGGTGCTTGAAAATGCCAAAGATGCGGCCTTTACGGGCGGATGGGAGGGCTACCAAGCCTGTGCGAGCTATGACCGCGAAACATGGTTTCGGGTCGAGACGACATCTTATGTGGACGGGCAATTAATCATCGAGCACACGCCTGAGCATGACAGCCTCTATTACGCTTATTTCGCGCCTT
>JALZWM010000055.1 GCA_023300105.1 Hellea sp. | reverse complement strand
TCAAAGTTATGATTGATGAAAATCAAGATTCTCTGATCCCACAAAGGAATATTTTTTATCACCAGTACCCTCGCTCTATTCAGTTAGGTAGTTAGTCATTATGCCACTTAATTGCGCAGTATGCACTTTAAGGTTGTTTAAGTTATCGCCTATGAATGTAAAGTTTATTTAAAAATAAATAGTTAAAATATTTAATCATTGAAAGTTGCGCGTATTATAACGCATATGCTGCATTCCTGCAGTTTTAGAACTTTATATTTTAAATGTAATGGTGCGGGCGGCCGGAATTGAACCGGCACTCCTATACAGGAACAAGATTTTAAGTCTTGCGTGTCTACCAATTCCACCACGCCCGCACTAAGAAGTAACGTTATCCAAATTTTAAATGGGAAAGCAAGGCTTTTCGAACAATTATAGAGGTGTTTTCAGCGGAAAATAGCAGCTTTTGTGTTATATAGGCTCACCCTGTGGACGCTTTGAATGTAAGGACCAATTATACCAAGATTACGCGTTAATATATTATTAATCTTAAACTACAAGTGGTGATATGTTTACTAAAATTTGATGTTTTTTACTTAACGTTGTTTCATGGATGTCCTTAGCAAATTAAATCAAAAAAACCGCGTTAGCGAGAATACATATGTTTACGACAGGCTGATTGCGCAAAGAACATTATCTCTGGTTAGCTTTTTGGTGCCCTTAAGCTTGCTTATTGTTTACATGATTGCGCCTCATGCGAGCGATTCTGGGGCAGGGTCTAGTCTTGTGCTTATTACGAGCCTCGTTATTCTGATTACGGGTGGACGTTTGATCAAAAATTGGAATGTCGCAAGATCAGACCGTTATCAGCTTACGAGTGTCTTTATAGACTTCTTGGCAACGGCCTTAATTTTGATTGCCTATTCATCAATTTATCAAGTTCCAGTTTCAGTGGCGCTAAAATCTCCGACGGCCAATATATTCTTTATCTATTTGGCCTCACGCGTGGTCCTTTTCAAAGGTCCAATCATGACGAAAACAGGAATTGTAGCCATCACCACGTGGTTTGCGCTTGTTATGCTATCCCTCTATGAGCCAAGCTCTGTTGGCCGTACAAGTGGATATGTTGAATATTTGACGAGCTTTAAAGTGTTGCTAGGGGCTGAAGTCGAACGGCTCATGCAATTTGGCATTATAACAATTGTGTTGAGGTCATATATATCCTTTACACGGCGCGACCCGCATACGAGATTATTACGGCGTTCACCTTATCTTGAATCTATTTCCAAATATTTAGGCTCCGCACATCACAAAAATGCGGATAGTTGCCGCGCCTTTATTGAAATAAGGGCAATGGATATTTCTAAGCCTGAAGCGTTTTACAGTTCTATTTTTTCACTCGTTCCAGATTTGCCAAGCGTGACATCCTCAAACTTTAATCATTTAGGCCGCTTATCGCTTCATAGCATGAGCCTATGGATTGAACATCCGCGCGATAAGCTTGCGTTGATTATATGCCTTAAAAATTTACAGGCTGAATTAATGCAGGCGGCCATTGCTGAGCACGGCGTAGAGGTTCCGGATTTAATTTTAGGTGGAACGCTAACGGAGCCAGACACTTCAGCCGAAGAATTAATCACCCATACTGATATGGCTATCAGAGATGCTTTAGAAAACGGTCAAAAAACCGTAGTTTATAATGATGATATTCATGCCAAAATTAGGCATAAGTTGAACGTTGAACACAAAATAAAGCAAGCGCTCGAGAAGGGGTTAGTCTCAGTTAAATATCAACCTATTATAGATTTAATGACATTAATGCCTGTTGGGTTCGAAGCCTTAATTAGGTTGCGTGATAAAAATAATGCAGAAATTTCGCCAAATATTTTTATTCCTATTGCGGAGTCTAGTGACCTTATTAATCAACTTATGTCTGAACTCTGCAATAAAGTCGCCCAAGATGGGGCCTCTATTGCGCGGGCTTATGCAAATGAAAATTACAAGCCCTATATGAACATAAATATTGCGCCGCCGCAGTTAAAAGATATGAGCCGCGTTATTAAAGCGCTTGAATGTGCTCGAAGCGGTAGCCAGTTAACAATAAATGCAGAAATCACAGAATCATCGATTTTACATAAATTAGATGCTGTGAAAAAAATGGGTATTTTACGTGATGAGGGTTACGCTATCGCAATTGATGATTTTGGAACAGGGTATTCTTCTTTACATCGATTGAAGCAATTTGATTTCTCAACACTCAAAATTGATAAATGTTTTGTCGATGATATTGCGCATGACAATGAGGCGTCTGCGTTTTTGAATGCTATTGTAGAATTAGCGAAAACATCCTCGGGAAATGTCATCGTTGAAGGGGTGGAAACAGTGCAGCAACAAACCTTGATTATGAAAATGGGGGTTAGATATTGCCAAGGATTCCTGTTCGCAAAACCTATGGCTTTGAATCAGTTGCTTGATTACCTCTCGGACACTTATGGCATTAAGGGTAGCGGAAAAAAACAGGCCACTGTTTCTTGATCAAATGCCTTAACTCCTTATCTCGCTAAGTCTGAGTTCACTTCAAAAACAATGTGAGCCCGCAGCTGAGTCTCGTTGGTCATACGTGCAGTCTTGTCATACGCTACAGTCTTACTGACGTGACCAAAACCCAACTCATTGAAATTTCGTGAGTAAAATGAGTTTGGGCGCTCAAACTCATTCTGCAATATGAACCATAAGTAGACGGCATGAAAAAACCTCTTTTAATTTTGTAAATCTTCATTATATGAAAGTTGAAACAGGGCGTGGGATATATCCCACGATTTAATTATGACGCTTATAACTGATTTTGTAACCCGGGTTGAGGCCTTTGCGAGCTCAAGTGGTCAATCGCTTTCGACGATTTCCCGTAAGCTCCTTAATGACGGCAAGGGCATTGCACGTCTAAAAGAGGGCGGGCAGTGTACGCTCAAGACTTTGCAAGATGCTTTGGCTAAGCTTGACGAACTTGAAATGGAACAGTCAGGCGAGTCTAAATTGCGTATGACGCATTTGGATAGGCTTGAGGCCGAAAGTATTCATATCATGCGCGAAGTCGCCGCGCAGTGCGATAATCCCGTTATGCTTTACTCTGTGGGTAAAGATAGCTCGGTCATGTTGCACTTGGCCGAGAAAGCCTTTTATCCATCCAAGCCGCCGTTTCCTTTGATGCATGTCGATACAACTTGGAAATTTAAGGAAATGATCGAGTTTCGCGATCAACGCGCGAAAGAAGTAGGTATGGAACTTATCGTTCATATCAACCCAGACGGCATAGCCGATAATGTGGGGCCGTTCACACACGGGTCCGCTGTGCATACCGACATCATGAAGACACAGGGTCTTAAACAGGCATTGGATAAGTATAAGTTTGACGCAGCTTTTGGCGGCGCGCGCCGTGATGAAGAAAAATCTCGCGCGAAAGAACGTATCTTTAGCTTCCGCTCTGAGAACCACCGTTGGGACGCAAAGAACCAACGTCCTGAGCTTTGGAATGTTTATAATACCCGCGTCCATAAAGGCGAGAGCATGCGCGTCTTCCCAATCTCAAATTGGACAGAGCTAGATATCTGGCAGTATATTTATAAAGAAAAAATTCAAATCCCGACACTCTATCTCTCAAAGAAACGTCCCGTTGTCGAAAAAGACGGCGTGTTGATATTGGTTGATGATGACCGGATGCCGATTGGCCCCGATGAAAAAGTTGAAGAAAAAATGGTGCGTTTCAGAACCCTTGGCTGTTATCCGCTAACGGGCGCTGTCGAGAGTGAAGCTGATACGCTGCCTGATGTTATTCAAGAAATGCTTTTGACGACGTCTTCTGAACGACAAGGCCGGGTCATTGACTCGGATGCGGGCGCCTCAATGGAACAGAAGAAAGAAGAGGGGTACTTCTAATGGCTCATCTTGATGATCTAATCAGCACCGACATCCTCGGTTACTTAACGGCGCAGGAAAACAAGTCTTTCCTACGCTTCATTACTTGCGGATCGGTTGACGATGGTAAATCGACACTGATTGGCCGCCTGCTTTATGATTCAAAATTGATCTATGAAGATCAGCTCGCAAGCATTGAACGCGACAGTAAAAAGTCTGGTACACAAGGCGATAAAATTGACCTTGCGCTTCTCGTGGACGGCCTTGCGGCTGAGCGCGAGCAGGGCATTACAATCGATGTCGCTTACCGTTTCTTCTCAACAGATAAGCGTAAGTTTATCGTCGCCGATACACCGGGTCATGTTCAATATACACGGAATATGGCGACAGGCGCTTCGACTGCTGATGTGGCGGTCCTCTTGATTGACGCGCGTTACGGCGTGCAAGAACAAACGCGCCGCCATGCCTATATCGTCTCCCTCTTGGGCGTGAAGCACGTCGTTGTGGCTATCAATAAGATGGACCTGAACGGCTTCGACCAAGCGGTGTTTAACGATATCGAAGTGAGCTTTCGTAACTTTGCCAAAGACCTCGGCTTTGAAGAAATTATGTGTATCCCAATGTCCGCGCTGGACGGAGATAATGTCACGACATCATCAGAGAACACAAAATGGTTTAAAGGTCCCTGTCTTTTGGAGTATCTCGAAGGCGTAGACGTTGATAGCGCGACACTCGACGCCCCGTTCCGTCTTCCTGTACAGTGGGTAAACCGCCCCAATCTTGATTTCCGTGGTTTCTCTGGCACCGTTGCCTCTGGCATTGTCGAAGTCGGCGACGAAATTATCGTCACGCCGTCTGGCAAACGCTCAACTGTTAAAGAGATTGTCACCTATGATGGCAACCTTGATCTCGCGCGCGAAGATATGGCTGTCACGCTCACGTTGAATGACGAGATTGACATTTCGCGCGGTGATATCATTTGTAAAATTGACGCCCCTGCTGAGCAAGCAGATCAGTTCCAAGCGCATATCCTTTGGATGAGCGAGAAAGAACTCTACCCGGGCCGTCAGTATCTTTTGAAGACAACTAACAAAACCGTACCTGCCAGTGTTTCAAACCTGAAGCACCGTGTTGACATCAATGACTTCTCCGAAGTCGCGGCGAAAACATTGGGCCTAAACGAGATCGGCGCCACAACGCTATCTCTCTCAGC
>JALZWM010000054.1 GCA_023300105.1 Hellea sp. | reverse complement strand
AGCCTTTTTCGGGAAAGTTCTCGACTTCTCCGCCCCACCCTGTGCCGGCATTATTGAGGACTATTTGAGGTGGCACGCGAAGGAGCTAGGCAGAACTCAATAGTAGTTCTACTTAAAGAAGATACAGCACCATTAATAATTATATAAATCTCTTGTGCTACTTTAAATCATGTTAAAAAAACTCTTACATAAGACCATATGCGTATTTTTTGTCTTAAGCCTTGGCATCATGAATGCTAATGTAGCAAGAGCCCAAATTTCAACACCTACAGATATTTCAAATCTCGTGTTCTGGGCGGATGGCAAAGATATAAATGGCACTGGCATACAACCCGCAGATGGAAGCGTCATAACAACGTGGGTAGATAAAAGCGCATCTGGAAATAATTTAACAACCCAAGACGGCACAGTCACTTTTGAAGCTCTTGGCTTTGATGGTATTAATCCTGGCCTTCGGTTTCCATTCAATGCGCGAATGGCCGCCAGCAATCCGTTCTCTAGTGATTTCCAAGATCAGATAACTATATTTTTTATCAACGCCAACGTTACATTGACAACCAACTTTTCCATCTCCTTGAATGGTACAAATCAAAGCCAAAACACCGCTGATGGACGGTTCAGTTTTCATACACCCTGGGTAGACACCAGAATATTTTTTGATGCGGGTGGTTGCTGCGGGGCGAATCGTATCCGAGAGTTTTCTCCTAACGCAGTGACAGAAACAACACTCCATACAGGGCTTAACGACCTCCCCGGACAGAGGCAATGGCTGCGCGTAGACGGCCAAGCTTTAGGGGCCGACAGAACAGGTCACAATGCGAATGTTTCACGCGGCATTCATATCGGCGACATTCCTAACTCGAGCCCATATAACGGTCGGTTCGCTGAAGTTTTAATTTATGACAGAGCTTTGACTTTAGCAGAAGTTCAAGATGTTGAGTGCTTCTTACTCTTAAAATGGAAACTTCAGAACGCACCTGCTGGATGCGCCGTTAAAATATCAGCAAGCAAAACTGTTAAGCCATACGTAATGACGGGCAGTAAAAGCTACGCTCTACCTGGAACGGACGTCATATATACAATTTCAGCGACGCATGTTGATGGACCAAGCTTAGATTCAGAGACAATTTTCCTAGCTGACCCTATACCCCCAGAAGTGATTTTTTATAACGGAGATATTGATGACGACGGCCCAGAGACAAACCCTGCAACCTTTTCAAGTACCGCCTCTGGATTATCCTTCGATTATGCAACGGATATCGCTTTTTCGAACGCCGTTGCAAAACCAAGTACAATGTCAGACTGTACCTACATACCTTTTGCTGGATATGACCCGAATGTACGCCATGTTTGTATAAAGCCGACGGGTATATTTAACTCGGAAACACCTGATACATCTTTTGAAGTTTCATTTCGAACTCAAATTAAATAACGCACTCACTATCCAATATGCATCGCGCAGATTTTATTACCTGATGGGTCGCGTAAGTAAGCAAGGTAAAGCTTCATGCCATTCCCTTCGCGCCAGCCCGGCGCGTCTTCGATAGCGGTTCCGCCAGCTTCTAATCCCGCTTTATGAAACGCATCTGCCGCTTCTGGTGTCGCGGCGGCGAAACCGAGCGTGCTGCCATTGGCGTTGCTTGTCGGTTGTCCGTTAATGGGCTTGGTCAGCATAAAAATACCGCCGTCTTGCATATACATCGCGCGGCCTTTGGGGTCGACTCGGGCTGGCTGTGTGCCTAATGCGCCAAGGGCAGCATCATAAAATGTCTTTGAGCTTTCGATATCATCGGCTCCGAGCATGACATGGCTGAACATAATAGTCTCCGTTCTTAAAGGTGGTGATTTTGAGGTTTAAAAGAGTGTCTTGAGCGCCGCGCCGTCATAATCAGTCAGGTCAGCTGTACGGCCCTCTTTGATTTTGGTCGCCCATTCTGGGTCATGCAAAATAGCGCGGCCAACCGCGATAAGGTCAAACTCATCACGTTCCATCATTTCATAAAGCTTATCGAGCGGCGCAACGCCGGACTCTTGGCCAACAAAGGCGCCAAAGAAATCACTATTAAGGCCAACAGAGCCAACAGAAATTGTCGGAAGACCCGTGAGCTTTTTCGTCCAGCCCGCGAGGTTAAGGTCTGAGCCTTCAAACTCAGGCTCCCAGAAACGGCGCTGTGAGCAATGGAGGATATCAACACCTGCATCGACAAAGACACCTAAAAACTCTTCAAGGGCTTCAGGCGTTTCCGCGAGGCGCGCCGCATAGTCCTGCTGCTTCCACTGAGAAAAGCGCAAGATAATGGGCATGTCTTCGCCAACCGCCGCGCGGCATTCCCTGATAACGTCGCCTGCAAATGTCGCGCGGTCTTTCAAATCACCGCCATATTTGTCTTCGCGTTGATTCATCACGCCCCAGAAAAACTGATCGATTAAATACCCATGCGCGCCGTGAATTTCGATAGCGTCAAAACCAAGGTCAGCCGCATGTTTGGCCGAGCGTGCATAAGAGCTCACCATATCTGCAACCTCTTCGTCGCTTGGCATAGGCGCAACTTCTTTGCCTGTGTGGGTCAGGCCAGAGGGGCTATCCGTCGCCGCCTCTGGGTTATGTCCCGTGCCGGGTTTACGGACCATGCCGATATGCCAGAGCTGCGGCGCGACCTTGCCGCCTGCGGCGTGGACTTTTTCGGCAACGTTTTTCCAACCCGCTAAAGCTTTATCACCGTGAAAAACAGGGACTTTGGTATCATTACTTGAGGACGGGCGGTCCGTTGTTGTACCTTCAGTTAGAATAAGGCCAACGTTATTTGCGGCGCGGCGTTCATAATAAGCGGCAACCTCTTCTGTCGGAATACCATCAGGCGAGAAACTGCGCGTCATTGGCGCCATAACTATACGGTTAGGCAAGCTCAGGCCGCGGCATTCGAAAGGTTTAAAGAGAGGAGATGTCATAAATGGGCTTTTCAATAATATGCAATTTGTTGCATATATGTAAGCCCCACAGCGCTTAAATCAAG
>JALZWM010000053.1 GCA_023300105.1 Hellea sp. | reverse complement strand
CGCGCGCCAATAATCATGCCCTCAATCAGAGAGAACGGGTCGCCTTCCATGAGAAGCCTATCCGCAAAAGTTCCGCTATCGCCCTCATCTGCATTGGCGCAGATATATTTTTGCCCCCCCTCAGTATCAGAAATGCGTTGGGCTAAAGCTGTTTTCCATTTAATTCCAGTCGGAAAACCCGCCCCGCCGCGCCCGCGAAGACCAGACTCAGTAACCATTTCGACAATGGCTTCGGGCGTCATTTTTAAGGCTTTGGACAGCCCTTCCAAGCCGCCGTGTGTTTGATAATTTGTCAGATTTAAACGATCGATAACGCCAACCCGCGCGAATGTAAGCCGCTCTTGATTAGCGAGATAGGGGATGTTTTCAGTAAGTCCCAATGAAAGCGGATGCTCGCCCCCATTTAAAAAATCTGCGGCGAATAGGCTTTCAACATCATCTGGGGTCACAGGCCCATAAGCCATGCGGCCAGCCTCAGTTTCCACTTCGACAAGCGGCTCAAGCCATAACATGCCCCTAGAGCCGTTTCCGATAATGGTAACAGCATCACTGCCTTGTTGAGCTATGGCAAGTGAGACCTCATGTGCCCCAACGGACAGAGCGGCGGCATCGCGCGGGATATAAACATTAGAACTCATGATTTTGAACCTTCACGGTGCTTCATCGATAAGTTTTTAAGCTTAGCAATATCAACACGCCCATAGAGTTTATTCTCTATCATGACAGCAGGCCCGAGAGCGCAATTCCCTAAGCAATATGTCGCCTCAAGACCAATCTCTTTTGATTGGGCATCAAGCGTCGTGCCAAACGCAGCTTCGGCCTGCGCAATCAAAGCATCAGCGCCAATGGCCTGACACGCTTCAGCCCGGCATATTTTAATTGTCTGCTTCGCCGCAGCTTCACGCTTATAATCGTGGTAAAAGCTAACAACGCCGTGAATTTCTGCACGCGAAATATTCAGTGCATGAGCAATTGTTCGCATGGCACCGTCGCTCAGATACCCTTTTTGGTTCTGCACTTCATGCAAAATTTCTAGAAGCTCATCTGCTTTGTCACCGTGCTCAGCACAAATACTACGCGCGAATTTATCTTCGACTGTATTTAGCAATGTGACCATGACATGTCCTTAGGGGCTTCTTCTTCCCATATTACTGATTTTTAAAGCAATACAAGCCGTTGATTACATCATTAGTGTTTGAAATGGTACTTATTCAGAAGCCTGCATTTGTCGTGCAACCCATTTATGAAAAATATGGGTCGGCCCGTCCATAACCGGGGAGAACTTACCTCCATCAAACATAACGCCATGCCGCCCTTTTTGCATGCCTTCAACAACATTGACGTCTTCGGAAAAGACTGTCTGCCAAATGCGTGTGTTCTCCTTAAGCATCTTTTGCCAATCGTCAGTATCGATATCTTCATTCGCATAAAACAAGGCCACACGTTCCAATGTTTGCTCTGGACCTTGCGGCATTAATATCATCGCAAAACTATGGTCGCGGTGAACACCCAGTAAGACATTAGGGAAGAATGAGACATATTCAGATTGATGATCCCAAATATCAGATACATTTTTAAAGTCAGGAAAGCGCTGCCCGCCTTTACCAATTAATTGGTTGTAATTGCGGCTGCCTTGCCCCGAATAATTGTCATGGTTTTCTATGTTGTAATGCACGTTTATTGGCGAAATTTTATTCAGCTCAGGATGCACCCATGGTAAATGATAGGACTCACAAAAATTCTCGATAGCCAATTTCCAATTCGCAGCAAGGGTCATATCAAAACGGCTGGCTTGACCGCCTAAATGATAGGGTTGATTAAATTCACTCCAACGTAACAATAAATCAGCGTGTACCTCTTCAAAAGGCAAGGCATCATTCGAAATATTTACAAAGACAACACCGTGCCAAACATGACTACGGATTTTAAACAAGCTGAGGTCTTCTGGCTTAATCGCCTCATGCCTATCTATACCAACGCCGCCTACATGAGGTGTTCGAATAAGCATGCCTGCGTGGTCATAGCACCAACTGTGGTAAGGACATCGAATCAGCCTCTTTAACTGGGTAGGTTTATCCACCAAAATCATACCACGGTGACGGCAAGTGTTTTGAAATACGCTCAACACCCCCTCTTTATCTCGCACGAGCAAGAGCGGCATACCCATAAAATCTATAGGGAATGCATCACCAGACTTAGCCGCGTCACTCTCAAAGGCTATAGCTGACCAGTTTTTAAAGAAAACGACCTCGCGTTCACGCTTATACATCTTCTCGCAAATGTAGTGCTTATTTGGTAGGCCGCGCGCTGTTTCCACAGGCTTCATGACATCTTTTAAATTCATGATTTTATCTAAAGCGTGGTTCCCCATTCTAGCAAGCCCGGACAAGAGCAATAAGTGAAAACCATATACGGTATTAGCAAACTTAACGTCGCTTAATCCTCATTTAATAAAATCATTTCTTCGAGCCACGGTACTTCTGAATAAAGTGTTGGCAAACATCTGTCTTTCAATATGTTTCGTGATTCATGTGCTATTTTTTCTGGAATATCTCCAAGGTTATCTTCACGCGATAGCAGATCAAAATGACGGCTAAACGCCCCGCGAGATATGGGATGAACCTCAACATGTTCTATGAGTTGAGGGTTTTCAAGTAAACATAAAGGCGTTGTCACGCCCCATCCCATACCTTTTGCAACAGCGAGAGTATGGGCAGGAGCCCTATCAAACTCAGCAACATCAGGAAATTTTAAGCGTAAACGGTTGAGTTGGCGTTCAATACGTAGCCCCATTGCGGAGCGCATAGAAAATCTTAGAAAGGGCAGATCTCGAGCTTCATCAGATAAATCAACGGCCCCTTTATATCCTTTTGGAAAAATCAAAACATAAGGCTCTTGAAAAACTCTATAACGATTAAGCCCGCCAACATCTTCCATAACATTACTACTTGTGATGATTATATCGATATTATGGGATAAAAACTCTTCTCTGTGATACGGAGATAACCCACTCCAAAACCTCCAATAGTTAGAGATTTCGTTCATTGTCTCATATAAATGAGACCCCAAGACGGCTGACATACTATCGGTCATAGCAATTGTGAGTGAAGCTAATTTACGATGTTCCAGTGTCTGCGTTTCACGAAAAGCTTCTTTCGTATCTTTTAAAATTTGCCGCCCGCGGTCCAACAGAATGCGCCCCGCAGATGTTAAGACTATAGGCCTAACAGAACGGTCAAAGAGCTTTACACCAACAGAAAGCTCTAAACCTGCTATGATTTGAGACACGGCCGACTGTGTCATACGCAAGACTTTAGCGCTTTGTGTCATACCGCCATGATCGGCTGTTATGACAAAAACCTGCAATGAACGGAGGTCAAAGTTATTAGGTATCTTCATATTATAATCCCCAATGCCTGCTGCACTATTAAGGTGACTTATCATTAGAAATGATAAAGTTAAATCCCCTTAAACATCAAATTAAATTTAAATTTAGGCCAATAATCAATATTCATAATGCTAGTTAATAAATTTCAATACTTTCCATTATCATTTATTGTTTAAAAACCACGAAGCGCTTAACTCTAGGCTTATAAGAGCAAGGAGAATATGTGGCTTTCCCTAAATCATCGCCTTATGTCATTATAGGTGCGGGTATACATGGCTTATCGACAGCCTATCACCTCGCCCTTGAACTCAAAGCCTCTGGCAAAGGAGACGGGGAAGATATCGTTATTCTGGATAAGGGCGGTATAGCCTCTGGCGCATCGGGTATTGCCTGCGGAGTAGTCCGTAATAATTATTATCAGCCCGCTATGCGGGAACTCATGGCGCATTCAGTCAATGTCTGGGAATCTGACCCGCAAAATTATTCCTATCACCCTGTCGGCTATATGCAGATTTCATGCGAGTCAATGCACTCAGATATTGGCGAGATTTATGAACAACAACAAGCCATAGGCTATGAGAGTACATTAATTGAAGGCCATGATGATTGCCGCCAATATATGCGCGGTATTTATGACGACTGGCAAGCCCAGAACATCACCTCTGTTTTGCATGAGAAAAAAGGCGGTTATGCCAATAACACCAAAGCTATGCACGGACTTGCCGTTAAGGCCGAAGCCGAAGGCGTACGTATCATCACGGGGTTAGAAGTCACTGGTTTTAAGCGCGCAAATGGGGTCTCTTCGTCCATTCGCGCCGTAGAAACCTCAAAAGGCAATATCGAATGCGATTATGTTGTCATAGGCGCAGGACCATGGGTCAGAGACTTTTGGACAATGCTAGACCTCCCAAAGGTTATTTCAATAAAAGGGGCTGACGGCAGCCTGCATGACAATGTCGACATGTGGACATTTTGGCAACTCGAAGAAGGTGTCTTAAATGTTGACCCTGAAATGTTTAAAACAAATGACGGCAAACAACCGCCCGTTATGCACGTCGATACAGATGCCGCTTTGAAATCGGTGGTCGACGGCACAGTCATAGAAGAAGAAGGAAATATTTGGGGCCTCTATTACAAGCCCGACTTTCACTTTGGCGGTGTTCAAGGCGGCGCTATGCCATACCCCGTCACAACACCCGTAGATGAGTTGCAGCTTGACCCTTATGGCCCAGCTTCACCGGAATGGATATCCTCGCCTGAATTCGCACATATGTGGGTATCTGCCCTTGCCCATTGCCATAAGCGCTTTGAAGGAACCATGAATAAATTCGACAAAGAACCATCCGGCGGCGTCGGCTGTTTTACACCCGATAGCTTCCCTGTTTTCGATGAATTTTGTGAAAACGCTTATGTTATTGCCGACTCTAACCATGGCTATAAAATGCTCGGCGTCGGCAAACTTGTTGCTGAGCATATTATGGGCAGCACATCTGAATTACTCAAACCCTTCAGATTTTCGCGATATGCAGAAGGTAAGTTACACCCAACATCGAACAGCCCTTTCCCTTGGAGCTAAGTCCAAATATCCTAGAGCTCAAAACAAAATCACCTTAACTGAGGAGGGTTAAATGGACCCTATTTTATCAATCTCGCGCCGCACGCGTAGAACACCTTGGACTCGGCGTAATGCTGAACATGGCGTCAAAGCCTATACAGTCTATAACCGTATGCTACTGCCAACTGTCTTTGAAAGTGTTGAAGCCGATTATCATCATTTAAAAAAGCACGTTCAAGTTTGGGATGTTGCGGTCGAGCGGCAAGTCGAAGTTAAAGGGCCTGATGCAGCCAAACTTGTTCAAATGCTGACGCCGCGTAATCTCTCCAAGATGAAAGATGATCAGTGTTATTACATCCCTGTCGTTGATGAAAATGGCGGCATGCTAAATGACCCTGTCGCTGTTAAACATAACAATGATAGATGGTGGATTTCTATCGCAGATTCAGATTTGCTATATTGGGTTAAAGGCCTAGCCAATGGGCGAAGCTTAAATGCTGATATTTTCGAACCTGATGTCTCCCCGCTTGCTATTCAAGGCCCTCAATCAGATGAACTTATGGCCCGTGTTTTTGGGGATAGTATTCGGAATTTGAAATTCTTTCGGCACATGAAAATAAACTTCAATGGGAAGCCCTTCACCGTCGCGCGTTCAGGTTACTCCGTGCAAGGTGGTTTTGAAATTTATGTCGATGGGACGGAGAATGGCGAACCTATATGGGACGCGCTTTTCGAGGCTGGTAAAGACTTAAATGTTCGTGCTGGATGCCCTAATCTCATTGAACGTATCGAAGGCGGATTACTCTCATACGGTAATGACATGACAATCAAGAATACCCCTTACGAAGCTGGACTTGGTAAGTTTTGCAAAGGCCCCGCTGCTACGAGTTGTATTGGCGGTGATGTCTTACGCAAAGAGCAAGAAAATGGCCCTAAGCAACAAATTCGCGGTCTGACTATTTCAGGTATTGCAGTGTCCCCTTGCCGTAACCCTTGGCCAGTTATGGCAAAAGGCGCGCAAGTCGGCGAAGTAACCTCAGCGGCTTGGTCGCCAGACCTTAATACAAATGTTTCGATTGGCATGATTGCCAAAGATCATTGGGATATAGGCACGAAACTTACAATTCAAACACCTGATGGAAACCGTGACGCGGAAATCAAAAAAATGCCGTTTATTTAATTGAAGCTTGCAACAGGTACAAAAAAACTTTTACGGCAAGGTCATGAGAGTAATATTAATCGATTTAATCTGCATAAGTATTAAATCAGCTATCGTTTAAAACTCTTTTTTTGGAATTTTGAAAAATCAGTTTTCATTTTTGCGATCAAAAATTAACGCCTTGGCCAATGAAATAGCCATCAAGGCCATGACCATCGAGAACGGTAGTGCGCCCACAATCATGGCTGACTTTAAAGCATTCATGCCGCCAGCCATAAGTAGCGCGGCTACAACAGCGATATAAATACCTCCCCAAATAATAATGTGATGCTTGTGTGCACGCGCGCGGTTGCCAGCTGAAGTTATAGTATTAATCACGAGTATCGCTGAGTCTGCCGATGTCACGAGATAGGTCAAAAGCAGCACAACTATAACGAATGACATCACTTTGGCCATTAGCGGCGTGAGGATTAAATTGATAGTCTGAAAGAGCTGTGCTGAAATATCAGCATTAATAATGCTCCCCTGCGCAACACCTGAAAGCTCTAAGTCTATGGCAGTACCGCCGACCAGTACAAACCAAGCTAGTCCCATGGCTGCAGGAATAAACATTGCGCCGAGAACATATTCTCTAATTGTACGGCCCCTTGAAACACGTGCGAGGAACAATCCTACGAAAGGCGCAAAAGCGATCCACCACGCCCAATAAAAAATGGTCCAAGCGCCTTGCCAATCCGCAAGCTTACCTTCGGGCCAAACAGTGATGGACATTGCAGGAAGCGCTAGTACGTAATCCCAAATCGTCACGAAGAACTGTTTAAATGCAAACCCAGTCGCGCCAAATATTACAAAGAAGAAGAGAAGGAAAAACGACAAACCCATATTGATATTAGACAGCCATTTAATGCCTTTGTTCACACCTGAAAGTGCAGACATAACAGACGCACTTATAATGATTACGAGCGCTAATAATTGCGCGAGTAATGTAGGCTTACCATTGCCAGCGCTAATCCATTCAAACCCTGTAATATTGAAAACGCCTGAAGCAAATTGAGACACACCAAAACCTATTGTTACACTCACGCCAATGATGGTTGCCAAAATAGCGACGATATCAACGATGTGCCCTAAAGTGCCTTCAAGATATTTTCCAAATAGAGGCCTTAAAGAAGAGCGAAATGAAAGATGCTGTTTTCGGTTATATGCAAAGTACGCCAGTGCCATCCCAACAATTCCGTAGCACGCCCATGGCGTAATTCCGTAATGCAGCATGGCCCACTTATAGGCATTGCGAACATTGTCAGGATTGGCACCATTTGATAAACCTTTTATGACATCAGGGTTATTCGCAAAATGGAAAATAGGTTCTGCTGTTGAATAGGTAAGCATTCCGACGCCAATACCAGCGCCAAACATCATAGAGAACCATGAAAACCGAGAGAACTCCGGCTTTTCGTCAAGTCCACCCAGTCTAATTCGGCCAGTCTTTGGCCAAGCTGCAATAGCTAAACAAAAAATCCCATAAAAAGTTGTCACCCACATATACCAAGCCCCAAAAGCGGATGTTGACCAGTTTTGTAACTTCGACAAAACAGCTCCGGCTTGCGAGGGAAAGAAAGCAGCCCATAAAATCAAGGCCCCGATAAGGATTTTCGCGCCGATAGCAACGACAGGAATAAATCCTTCATAAAACCCGGAGCTTGCCGTTTTAATATCTAACTTATTCTCAGCGATGACAGTTGTCTTGCCTGACATAGTTTCCCTTTAATTTTCAGTCTCTATGAAGGATAGAGCAATGAGCATCAAATGATTTCCTCGGCCATAGCCGAAAAGGGGCCCAAGTGAGGTGATTTGAGAGTCTTTAGAATAAAACTATAAAGCTTACTAATACCGTGTTGTCATAACGCGTTTAAAATAATCGCGTAAGTAAGGTGCAAAGGATCTCCAACATTCAACATGAAAGCTATCTTCGCCCGTACGGAGTAACATTATCTGCGCGCTCTCGAAAATTGTCCGCGTCACCTTGCCGACAGGAAAAGCCGTCAATGATAAATCTAAAGGACATCCAACATTGATTAATTTAGCGGCCAGTTCCCCCGAAACCTCAAACCCTATATTACGGTGAGAGATATCCGTGATGCTACAAATAAAATCCTTAGACGCTTTTTCAAAAACTTTATCGAGTTTCTTTTGTTGCGTGGAATTCGCTATCACAAGCCATTCATCAGGCCCAAGCTTCAAGCATGATACAACTTTACTCAAAGAGGAGCTGCCTATTTTAGAGGGGAGTTTTAATCCTGTGGATTTTTTAAAGGCTGTTACATCAGCTGCCTTAACACGCAGATTATAACGTGCCTTACCCTCTATCAAAGTAACACTAACACGCTCAGACTTAAAAATTTCGGGAATATCAACCGCTTGATCAAACAACATTAAGCTTCTCCCCTTTTGGATCATAGAAAACGGGTTTCACAACTTTCACCTTATGCGCCATATTTGGCATTGGCACATGCAAAGTCTCGTCCATACGGTTAAACCCGTCCCTAACCATCGCCATAGCAATAGAACGTCCTAGAGGCTCACTCCAATAGCTCGACGTCACATGGCCTAGCATATCCATTGGGATAGGTTGGTTTGGGTCCGTCACAATCTGAGCGCCCTCTTCTAGAACAATGTTCGGGTCTTCGGTGAGCAAGCCAACAAGGTGCTTTCGCCCATTCGCCGTCAAGTCAGTCCGCGCAAGAGAGCGCTTGCCGACAAAGTCTTTTTTCTTTTTAGATACTGCCCAAGACATACCCGCATCATGGGCCGTGACCGTGCCGTCAGTGTCTTGACCGACAATAATAAAGCCTTTTTCAGCCCTTAGAACATGCATGGTTTCAGTCCCGTATGGACAAATTTCATATTGCTTTCCTGCCTCCATAAGCGTTTCCCAGAGGGCACGACCATAGTGACTTGGTACATTGATTTCAAAACCGAGCTCACCCGTGAAACTTACCCGAAAAAGGCGTGTTGGGACGCCACATATTTTGCCTTCACGCAATTTCATATGAGGGAAAGCCTCTGGCGATAAATCAATACCTTCTACAAAAGGTTCAATTAGCTTACGCGCATTCGGACCATTAATAGCAATAGTCGCCCATTGTTCTGTGGTTGACGTTAACCAGACATCCAAATGTGGAAACTCTGTTTGCAGGTAATCTTCCATATGGCGATAAACACGCGGCGCGCCACCTGTTGTGGTTGTGACATGAAAACGATCTTCCGCCATACGTCCAACAACACCATCATCATAAATATAACCATCTTCGCGGCACATAAGACCGTAACGGCATCCACCTACAGGGAGCGCGCTCCACGGGTTTGTGTACATCAGGTTCATAAACTTCGCGGCATCAGGGCCAACAACCTCTATCTTGCCTAATGTCGACGCATCAAAAATACCGAGGCTATCGCGGGTCGCTTTGCATTCCCTTGAAACAGCCGCATGCATATCTTCTCCCGCCTTAGGGAAATACCAAGCACGGCGCCAATGCGCGACGGGTTCAAAAACAGCCCCGTTCGCTTCTGCCCACGGGTCGATAGATGTTTTACGTGTAGGATCAAATAATTCGGCGTCGCGATACCCTGTCAATGCCCCAAATGTTGTCGGCGTATAAGGCGGACGGAAGGTCGTCAGACCAACTTTTTCAATAGGTTTCCCAACGGCTTTCGATGCAATTTCCAAGGCGTTCAGATTAGATGTCTTGCCTTGGTCAGTCGCCATACCATTAGTGGTATAGCGCTTAACGTGCTCGATGGATTTAAAACCTTCAAGCACAGCAAGCTTGATATCCTTTTCCGTCACATCATTTTGAAAATCGACAAAGGCTTTTTGCTTAGCCGTATCAATGTAATTGGGTAGACCATTATTGACAACACCCGTTCCAAAATCGGCTTCATTTGTTTTGTAAACCTTACGCCCGCCACCTGTTTTTTGGCCTGCCTTATGGCCTGCACTCAGAGCTGCAGCTATGCCAAAGTCTCCATTACACGCCCCGACACATACGGCATTCTCATTTGCAACATCTGGCAAGTAAGCCGCAATATCAGCATCCCATTTAATGCCGCCTTTTGAATGTGACCAAAGATGTAAGCTTGGTGTCCAACCTCCAGACATTAACAACGCGTCGCACCTAATTTTAGTTTTTATTCCCGTTTCAGGCTCATAAATTTCGCATGCTTTAATGCGCAGTGTACCAAATGTTTTAGATATAACAGCAGAGCGTATAATCTTAATCCCGCGTTGCGTTGCGCCCTCGGTAAGATCATTTTGAACTTCGTCGCGTACATCAATAATCGCTGCAATACGAATATTGGCATCTGCCAAATCAAAAGCTGCCTGATAGGCAGTATCGTGACTCGTAAAAACCACAGCTTCATTACCAACCGCAACGCCGTACTGTCCGAGATATGCCTGCGCAGCTGACGCGAGCATAACGCCTGGTCGGTCATTACCGTTAAAAACTAGAGGCCGCTCAATAGCACCCTGTGCCAAAATCACTCTTTTTGCGCGGATACGGTGAAGCTCTTCACGGACCTTGCCAATTTTAGCATTTGGAACATGATGCGTAATGCGCTCAACCAGTGCAACGAAATTATCATGATAATATCCTGTCGCCGTTGTACGCGTCATGAGCGTGACATTCTCAGCTTTGCTTAGAATCTTTAGTGATTTCGCAATCCAATCACGCGCAGGTTTGCCGTTAATTTCAATAGTTGGTGTTGTTAGTAAACTACCGCCCAATTGCGGATTCTCATCGACAAGGATAACAGGTTCACCGCTTTTTGCTGCAGCGAGGGCCGCCGCAAGCCCCGCAGGACCGCCGCCAATAATGAGTGTTTCGCAATGACCGTAAGAGCTCGCATAGACGTCAGGGTCATCGGCTGTGGGCGCAGGCCCGAGCCCAGCCATATTACGGATAAAAGGTTCATAGACCTTGTCCCAAAAGCTCTTTGGCCAAAGGAATGTTTTATTATAAAAACCGGCAGGGAAAAATATAGAGAAGGCATTGTTAAACGCGCCCATGTCAAACTTTAAGTTAGGTGAACGGTTCTGGCTTTCAGCATTTAAACCTTCATATATTTCTTGCGTCGTGGCCCTCACATTCGGGGTCACACGGCCAGTACCGCGGTCTATAGCTATCAAAGCATTTGGTTCTTCTGACCCCGCCCCAAGAACACCGCGCGGTCGATGATATTTAAAGCTTCGGCCCATTAGGTGATTGCCGCTAGCTAGTAAAGCCGAAGCAACAGTATCGCCCTCAAAACCTTGATAGGTCTTGCCATCAAAGGTGAAGTTAATGGCTTTGGCGCTATCAACGATGCCCCGCCCGGCTTTACGAAACGCGCTCATGTCTTTGCCTTATCCGCAGTATTTGTTTCGCGGGCGACATCAATCTGTTTTGCTGTACGCCGAGGCGAACCCATTTTATAAGTCATCACGAATTTATCGGTTACGGTATTACGGATAGCATTGAAGAACATATTACAACCTGCATTATGCCACCACCGCTCTGCATGTTCGCCTCGGATATTGTCTCGAATAAACATGTAACGTGACCAGTCTTCATCCGACATTACGGGTTGTTGCTTTGCATTAGGCCGCACAATATGAGCTTCCCCAGCATAAGAAAACTCAATTTCAGCACGCTTTTCGTTACAATAAGGACAATGAATCTCAAACATTTTTTATCCCTAATGTGCGACAGCAGCAGCAGCAGCTTCGTCGATTAAGCGACCGCCAACAAAACGGTCTAAGTTAAACGGTGCGTTGATTTTATGCGGCGCGTCATGGGCTATTGTATATGCCAGCATATCCGCTGCCCCTGGCGTTGCTTTAAAACCACCTGTGCCCCAACCGCAGTTTACATAAAGCCCTTTAACAGGGGTCTTACCCACGATCGGTGAACGATCCGGCGTTACGTCAACAATTCCACCCCAAGAGCGCAACATGCGTTGGCGTTTAAAAATTGGGAAAATTTCGCAAATTGCTGCAACATTATGTTCTTGAAGATGCAAAGGCCCGCGTTGACTATAACTTGTATATTGGTCCGTGCCTGCTCCGATAACGAGCTCACCTTTATCAGACTGACTAATATAGGCATGTACTGCATTGGACATAACTACACAGGGCATAATAGGCTTTATGGGTTCTGAAACTAACGCTTGCAGAGGATAGCTTTCCAGAGGAAACCGCAATCCTGCCATTTCCATTACAACTGAGCTGTTACCCGCAGCAGAGACCCCAATTTTGTTTGAAGCAATGTATCCCTTTTGCGTTTCAACACCTTCGACTGCGCCGTCCGCGCCGCGCCGAATACCTGTGACCATACAGTTCTGAATAATGTCCACGCCAAGTTTACTCGCCGCGCGCGCATATCCCCACGCAACACTATCATGGCGGGCTGTGCCTGCGCGCATTTGTAGAGCCGCGCCCATAACGGGGTAACGGCGGTTTTGCGAGATATCGAGAGGCGGACAAAAAGCTTTACATTCTTCTGGTGTCATCCATTTATTATCAACACCGTTAAGTCGGTTCGCATGAACATGGCGTTGAAAGCTTTGAACATCGTGAACATTATGCGCGAGCATAAGCACGCCGCGCTTTGAGAACATCAGATTATAATTAAGCTCTTGTCCAAGGCCGTCCCATAAATCAACAGCATGATCATACATGGCTGCACTCTCATCAAAGAGATAGTTCGAGCGGATAATTGTCGTATTTCGGCCTGTATTCCCGCCGCCAATCCAGCCCTTTTCTAAGACAGCGACATTGGTAATGCCGTATCGTTTGGCGAGATAATAAGCCGCGCCAAGACCATGACCGCCGCCGCCAACAATAATGGCGTCATAAGACTTTTTTGGTTCCTTATCTGGAAATTGCACAGGCCATTTTTTATGACCTGAGAGTGCATTCGCAAATAAGCTAGCAGCAGAATATTTCATGTATTAGCTTCTAAGTTTTTCATTTGTAGGATCATGAGGACTATCCTCTAAGACACGGCAACTATAACGTTTACCTAAAATTTCAATCTCCAAATCAGTTCCGATCTTAGAGTAATCGGGATGTACCATAGCCAGTGCCAATGATTTATTCATGCGCCATCCAAAACCACCGCCAGTAGCACGGCCAATTACTTTGCCGTCTTTGTAAATTGGATTATTTCCGAGCACATCCGCATCATCAACATTCATAACTTCTAATGTAACAAAGGCATTATCAAAGCCGCGTTTTTCCCATTCTAACAAAGCGTCTTTCCCAAGAAATCCGCCTTTTTTCTTGAGGCTAACAAAGCGATGAAGCGCGCTTTCATAGGCGGAATATTCAATCGACATTTCTGTACCAACAAGACGGTATGATTTTTCAAGGCGCATAGAATTCATAGCTCGAATACCAAAGGGCTTAACGCCATGCTTTTTACCTGCTTTAAATAACGCATCAAAAATATGGTTTTGATATTCAATTGGGTGATGAATTTCCCATCCAAGTTCACCGACAAAGTTCACCCGCAAGAGTTTACATGGCGCATGGCCAACGTAGGTCTCTTCGCCAGTTAACCACGGGAAAGCTTCATTAGACAGATCAGACCCACAAATAGGTTGAAGCATTTCGCGCGATTTAGGCCCTGCGACAACTAACACGCCCATAGCATTAGTCAGGTCAGTCATCTGCACAGACCCATCCGTTGGCATGTGCTTACGCAACCAATCATGGTCGAGGCGGTGATAAGCGCCTGCAGAGACAAGATAGAAACTCTCTTTGCTCTCACGCTGTACTGTAAATTCACTATGAACACCGCCTTTCGATGTTAGTCCGTGGCATAACGCTAGTTTACCCGCTTTTACGGGCATTTTCTGTGCTAACATATAATTAAGCCAAGCGCGGGCACCGGGCCCTTGAATGCGGCATTTTGCAAAAGCTGT
This sequence comes from Hellea sp., assembly GCA_023300105.1. Taxonomy (GTDB): domain Bacteria; phylum Pseudomonadota; class Alphaproteobacteria; order Caulobacterales; family Maricaulaceae; genus Hellea. The sequence continues at coordinate 26,039 of JALZWM010000053.1, read as the reverse complement.
CATATCCAACACACCAACATTTTTGGCGACGTTTTTACACTCATTACCCACATGTTCGAAATAGGAAGACCTTCGGAAAGACCAATCGTCCTTCTGTTCTACGCCCTCTGGTGCAAACCAATTTGGACGTTCCCAGCCAAATAGTTGTCCAAAGACTGCGCCTTTAGCTTTCATCCGATCATAACATGGAGCTGTGCGTAGCGGACGTGCCGCGCTACGCTCTTCGTCTGGGTAGTGAACAGCGAAAACATCGGCATAAGCTTCTTCGTTCTTCTCGATGAGGAACGACTTGGTGGCATAAGCACCAAAGCGACGTGGGTCCACTCCCATCATGTCGACGCTAGGTTCGCCTTCGACAATCCACTCAGCGAGCTGCCAACCAGCGCCGCCAGCGGCTGTTATACCAAAGCTATGGCCTTCATTAAGCCAGAAGTTCTTCTTATCCCAAGCAGGACCAACAATGGGGTTGCCGTCGGGCGTATAGGCGATAGCGCCGTTATAAACTTTCTTGATACCCAAATCTTCGAATATCGGGACGCGGTTAATCGCGCTTTCAATATGCGGCATAAGGCGTTCCAAGTCTTCTTGGAACAGTTCATACTCAGACTGATCATCAGGGCCGTCTATATAACAGGCAGGCGCGCCGTGCTCATAGGGACCAAGAATTAAACCGCCCGCCTCTTCACGCATATACCAAGACCCGTCCGACTCGCGTAGGACGCCAAGCTCAGGCAGACCGTCTGCTTTGCGTTTAACTATTTCAGGATGAGACTCGGTGACAATATATTGATGTTCGACAGGAATAACAGGGATATCTAGACCTATCATTTTTCCTGTTTTACGCGCAAAGTTACCCGTACAAGATACAACGTGCTCAGCGATAACTTCGCCTTTATCTGTTGTCACTTTCCAACGACCATCATTAAGTTGCTCTATTGACGTAACGCTCGTTTGGCGGTGAATTTTACCGCCGCCTGCTCGCGCGCCAATAGCGAAGGCTTGTGTAAGGTCAGCTGGCTGAACATAACCATCCTCGGGGTGGCGCATGGCGCCGACCAGCCCGTCCTTCTTTGCAAAAGGCCATATTTCAACGACCTCTTCTGGCGTTAAAAAATCAACTTTCACACCGATAGTCTGCGCCACACCGGCATATTGATGATACTCATCCATTCGGTCCTGATTAGTTGCAAGACGAATATTTGATACGGGTCTAATACCTACATCTTGACCTGTCTCAGCTTTAAGGGATTTGTAAAGCTCAACCGAGTATTTATGGAGCTGACCAACAGAATAACTCATGTTAAACAAGGGCAGCAATCCTGCGGCATGCCATGTTGATCCTGAGGTCAATTCTTTGCGTTCAAATAGGACGCAATCCGACCATCCTTTTTTAACGAGATGGTAGAGTGTTGAAACTCCGACAACACCTCCGCCAATGATAACGACTTTCGCTGTTGATTGTATTTCGCTCATGCCCACAGTCCTATTTTATAACTAATTGTAGCCATTATCCATGCATAAGAAACCCGTCAAACCAACTTCCATGGTATAAGTTCTATTAATGTTATATAGCAGGACACATACAACTTCATCAAAGTTGTTCAATCAATCTGGGCTCAGTATATATCGAATTAAGCTGCATACACGTTACTCGCCAGCCCCTTGCCGCGACGCATCCGTAGACGGTACTAGCAAGCGGTCTGCAATTTTATTAAGTTTTGCATAGGCTTTACGGTTAACCGCAATCCCGTTTTCTAAGGCGTGTTCATAGACGTCAGTAAAGTCTTTGGCAGTCTTAAAGGGGACAATATTATCAGCTAATACGGCACGGACATTATTAGTAACCGTCTTTTCGACTTCAGAACAAACGAACCTTAATCCTGATTCCCCCCAAGGCCCCTCATGTATTTCGTTTAATATATAATAATCAGGCAAGGCTTTGGACGGTTGAAGCCATAAAACATGAGTGCGCTGCTCTCCTGCATCGTACCAGATGGACGCCGCGTGTAGATTCAGCCGGGCTGACTTTTTCAAGGCCGCAAAAATATTCAGCCGACCAAACACATTTAAAATATCTATTTGCCCGAAACCGGTGTCCTGCGCCGCAGCAATAGCGAGGTCAGCAGATACATTCACAAAAGGAATTAAGCATCGTCCGTGCCCTTCCAATATAAATTGGCCCAACGAAGGTTCTGTCAGCATAATTTCGCGGCACGGGGTTTCTAAGTCTGGTAGACTCCTCAAAATAAGTCCAATCCCGTCAAGACCGTGAACTTCAAGCCATAAACATGAGCGCGCCATAACGAGAAAATCATATCCATGATGATAGAGAGCTTCATATGTACGCCGTAAAAGCGCGCGCAGCTCATTCAAGGATAAGTTTAAGGTCTCAGTGTCCGACATTAAAAGGCAACTGGCCGGATAGGAAAACACCACGTATCGCCGATATCACTGCCAATATCCGACACTAGAGGCGCACCCTGAAACATCGTATTCCGCACCCACATCCGGGAGCGAGGGTCAAATTTACCGACGCCGAAGAACGACAATTTACAGCGCAGCAATTGTATTGGGAGAACATCTAAATCGATCGCATTAATACGGATTTCACCGTAGCGCGTTTTCACCATCGTTTGCATACGGCGCGTAATGTAACGGTTTGCAGGATATTCATAAACGAAACGTGCCGTTGTTGAACTGCCCCCATGTTCTTCAATGAATTTGCAAAGATTATTATAACCCTCGCGTACATACCATCCAATTCCCAATAGCATTTCATTACTAGCGCCTGGTTCTTCAAACCGTTTACCCAATCGTGGTTCCATTTTTTCTTCAGAACGGTACCAAAAAACACCTTGTGTTTTGGGGTCTGAATAGTCGATATCAAGCGCCCAATCATAATGCGTTTCGATTAAAGTCTTTAAATCATCCACGCGCATATTTGTCTGTAATGAATAAACTTCATCCACAGTAAGCTGGTCTTCCAAATCTGCTATCATTTCAGGATAAAGTTCTAACAATAAAACGTTGAGAAGCTCCTGCGCCTCAACACCTAACTGCGATGATGCATAGTCAGTAACTTCAGTCCAACTGGACACCTCGCAATCTTGAAACCACGTTAAGGCGCGCCCTACATCCATGCGGGCATTATCATTAAGTCTATTTTGGTCTTCATTATCCGTCGTAATTTCCTCTAAATGCTGCATCGCTTTGAGCGTTAAACAAACAAAATGACCACGCGATGTGTCGTCAGGAACGCCGCGGCTTAGTACACGAGCCAACGCCGTCTCTCGCACCTCAATCCAGTTGTTTATCAACAGCGGGTGATTGATGAGGTAGGGTGCCATTCCTAGCCCGGTCGCATTGCCAATACCAACGTAGCGCTTAATACCTTCGTCCATTTGAACAGCGGTACGTGGCGCGCGGAGCGCAGCAACATAATCAGCTTGGAACAGACTGAAATGGCGTATCATCCAGCATGAAAACATCTCAGCATCAAATGGCGATCCAAAATCAGGCCAACGCGTCTTGACCTTATCCCAATCCGCCATACCAAATTTACCAGACCCATATACGGCCGTAGTACGGTAAAGATAACCAACCTTGGCCATAGAATCTAAATCAGGCTGATTACCTGCCGCAAGACTGCTCACAACCGCCTCAAAATTACGAACACTTTTATTTGCACGTGAGAGCACAAAACAGCCTGTATCGACACGTCCTTTTTCTTGTAAAGGCACATTTGCTTGAAGCTCCATTAAGCGCTTATCATCAACCAGACCTTCACACAAAGTAACAGTCATATCCCAATCCTCGGCAATGACACGGTCACTGCGGTTGGCGGCATCTAACTCTTTGGCAAAAATAACATAACTAAAAGTGGATCTCGGCGTGGTAATTTCATAAACCACATGGCCATAGCCTTCATCATTAAGCGAAACTCGCGCGGGCGTAATTTTCCAATTTTGTGTTATTACACGCCTTAGCAAAGACCGCATAAAACTTAAGGGATAAGGATATAAACAGCCAAGCCGTGAAACATCCATAACGGTGGTGGGCGGCCGCATAAAGTCGGTAAGGTTTTCTAACGCTTTGAGGGGCCGCGCACTCATCTTAGCCCTTAGGCTCAAAGCTAGCTGTGAAGAAATTAAGCCAATTAACGCCCATAATTTTTTCTACGTCGCCTTGGGACATGCCTTTATCTTTGAGGCCAGTGGCAATATTTCCAAAATCTTTTGAAGACGCAAACCACTCTGGTTGACGCGGCCAATCTGCATTCGCTGCGCTGCCCTCACCGTAATCTGGCTTAAATGTCCACTTACCTGAGCGCATCCATTCCAAAGTTTCATAGCCCCAGTTCTGGCAAAGATCAGACCCGATACCAATGCAATCAATTCCCATTAAGTCTGCGGTGTCAATAATCATGCCGCAGAAATCATCCAATGTACAATCAGGACCATTATTCAAATGGAAAGGGTACATAGAAAACCCTAGCATGCCGCCGCTCTCACTGAGAGCCTTTAAAACGGTGTCGGATTTATTACGCAAAGCTTCGTGCCAGCGCATTGGGTTTGCATGGGTAATGGCGATGGGGCGTTCGGATAGTTCGATAGTTTGAAGCGTAGAGTGCTCCGCACTGTGGGACATATCAATCACCATACCAACGCGGTTCATTTCTTTTATAACCTCCCGGCCAAATCGTGTGACGCCGCTATCACCTTCCTCATAACATCCCGTCGCCAGAAGGCTTTGATTATTATAAGTCAGCTGCATGATCCGCGCGCCCTGATCATAAAGCGTTTCAACCATGCGTAAATCGTCTTCTATGGGCGAGCAATTTTGGAAACCAAAGATAATGCCGATCTTACCCTGCGCTTGCGCGGTGAGGATGTCGGCCCCTTTGCGGACTGGCATTATAAGGTCTGAGTGCTCGCGAAACCGCTGACGCCAATCACCAATATTTTCAAGCGTATCTCGGCGGTTCTCCCAATAGGCAATGGTCACATGAATAGCACTGACGCCGCCCGCTTTTGCCTCCTCGAAAAGCTCTCGCGTCCAATTTACATATTGTAGGGCGTCAATGATCAACATGGTTTAACCTGGGTTTGTGTAAGCAGTTTTCATGATTGTATAAAAGTCTTTGGCATGCATACCCTGCTCACGCGGACCATAGGACGAGGCATTACGTCCGCCAAATGGCACATGATAATCAAGGCCTGCCGTGGCGAGATTAACCAGAACACTTCCGTATCTCGCTTTACGTTTAAAGTTCTCTGCTTGTTTCAGGTTACTTGTAATGATAGATGCGGCTAAACCAAAATCCGTATCATTGGTAATTGTCAGACCTTCTTCGTAAGAACTAACCTTTTGTATGCAGGTCATCGGGCCAAAAATTTCTTCGCGGTTCACCCGCATATCATTTTTTGTATTTGTATAGATTGTCGGTGGTAGGTAATAGCCCTCAGTCTCACGCTCAAGACGCGCCCCACCCGTTATAAGCTCTCCGCCTTCTTCTTTGGCGAGTTCCATATAACCCAGAATTTTATTCATCTGATTTTCAGAAACGATTGGCCCAAGCTCAGTCCCCTCAGCGAGCGCATGCCCCACTTTTTTAGCTTCAGCAGCTTTAGTGAGCTTTTCAACAAATTCATCATGTATATTTTCATGAACAATCAAACGCGATGACGCCGTACATTTTTGTCCTGACGCTCCAAAAGCACCGTGAATAGATTGCGCAACGGCAATATCCATATCTGCATTATCCATGATAAGGATAGGGTTCTTACTGCCCATTTCACATTGTATGCGTGTCATATTTTGTATAGCGGCTTGGGCAATCTTACGGCCCGTAGCAACAGACCCTGTGAAAGACACACCGTCAATTTTACCAGCAGATAAAGCTGCACCGACTTCGCCGCCGCCTTGGACCATATTAAAGACGCCTTTGGGCAGATGCTTATTCAAAACTTCAGCCAGTAGATGCGCTGTTGCGGGTGTAACTTCAGATGGCTTCAAGACAATCGTATTACCATAAGCAAGGGCGGGTCCCATCTTCCAAGCCGCAATCGCGATTGGGAAATTCCACGGCGTAATAAGGCCAACAACACCAATCGCTTCGCGCGATATATCAATATTAATACCTGGACGCACTGAGGCTGCGCTTTCGCCAATTTGGCGTAAGCATTCAGCGGCATAATATTGGTAAAACTCACCTGCGCGGAATGTCTCCCCGCGGCCTTCACTAAAGGGCTTGCCTTCTTCGCGCGATAGCAAAGTTCCGATTTCATCACAGCGATCAATAAGCTCCTGCCCAATGGCGTGAAGCATGTTCTTTTTTTCTTCCAGCTTTACGGCTTCCCATGCAGGCTGCGCAGCTCTCGCAGCAGCAATAGCGTCATCCACTTGATTTTTTGTGGCGTTCGCCAAATGTCCAACAATGTCAGAGGTATCGGACGGATTTACATTAGCGAGTTTAGGACCGCTTGTGTCCCATTCACCATTTATAAGATTACCGTAAATTTCTGTTGTCATTATTTTATCCTTTTTAGCCGCCTATCTCACGGTGAAGCTAAGTTCAATCCGAGACCGACATTATCAGTAAAATTTATAGAGCACGAATTTTATCAAGAATGATGTCTGAAACCGCGACACCTTTCGTTTTAGTTTCTGAGCGGTTATGATGACGACGTTGCCCAGGAAGACGGGTTCCGTCTTGCTCTAACATTTTATTAAAGAAGCGCTCGGCATGCTCAGCCCAACCATCAGCATCTCCCAATAAATTAGGGTCGATAGCCATCATAAATTCTCCACCTTGGGGCGGTCCGCCATCTCCATTATCGCGCTCAGCCGCTTCAAAGCTAAAACTCTCACCAATGAGACCGCCCGCAAGCAATTCGACCATCATCGCAATAGAGCTACCTTTATAACCGCCGAAAGCAAGCAAAGCACCTTTAAGAACCTCATTTGGGTCAGTCGATGCATTGCCCTCAGCATCTACACCTACCCCCTCTGGCAGGGTATGACCTTCTCTGGCAGCCAACATGACTTCTCCTCGGGCCATAACAGATGACGCTTGGTCAAAGACCATAGATGGGCCGTTTTTACGTGGCCAGCCAAAACAAATTGGGTTCGTCCCGTAAAGTGCTTTCGTGCCGCCAGCAGGAATAACCGCTGGCTTATAGGACGTACATGCAAACCCTAAAAGACCAGCATCTGCGATTGGTTCTACTTCGGCCCAAAGCGCAGAAAAGTGATGAATACCTATTAAAGGCATCGCTGCGATACCGCAAGTTTTGGCAGCTTCAATCAAATGTGCTCGCCCTTGCGCTAATGCATAAGGCGCAAAACAATTATGTCCGTTAACCTGAACAACAGCTGGTGCTAGTTTCTTGACTGTTGGCCGCGCGGTGCCGTTTACTTTACCCGACTTAAGGGTCGCTACATAACCAGGCAAACGCATCAATCCATGTGAGTGACATCCATCGGCTTCAGCTCTGGTGATCGTATCAGCCACAGCGCCCGCATTTTCTGCGTCGCAACCGTGGGATATTAGCGTCTCTTTAGCAAGGCTATGAATAGCCTCAATGCTCATATTAGTTTCAGACATAAAACTCCCCTTTTATTATCATCAGTTCACGTTTTTAGTTACATGGCCTATATCGGATAACGCGCCATAATTTCAGGCCCAAGCGCCTCTTTTAATGGATTAAGCCAAGGTTCGAAATTACGCCATTGCTCGAGACCAGATTTAAATATGGGTTGACGCACCTGCTCTGAACTAGCTGTACGTACAGAACGCTTGTTTTTGTGGAAATCAACACAAGCCTGCTCAAACGGCAGATCTAGATATTCCAGAATACGGCGTACTTGCGTCTCTGTATCCTCAACGACATCTTCATATTGAACACGGAGAATTTTATTCGGTAATACCTTGTCCCAATGTTCCATCACGGCAACATAGTCACGATAGTATTTTCCGATTTGCTCTAACCCGTAAGTAAACTCCTGGCCTTCGGCAAAATGTTGTTTAAAACCAGAAAAACAACACGCCATAGGATGACGTCGGGCATCAATAATTTTAGCATTGGGTAAAATCAAATGTATCAAGCCAATATGACGGAAGTTATTAGGCATTTTATCAATAAAGAACGGCGCATCTTGACGATGAATTTTAGTTTCTTTTATGAATTGCTCACCAAAATTCTTAAGCTGCTCTTCAGAAACATCATGCAAAATCTTAGGGTAGTTTGAAGCCTCAATGCTATGCCCTCGCCCTCTCATTTTATGCGCAAGAGATAAGATGTTACCTAATTCTTGAGTTCCGTCTACTTGGCTATGAGAAGCAATGATTTGTTCCAGCAGTGTCGACCCCGCGCGAGGCAATCCAACAATAAATATTGGATCATTCGCGCTACATCCCTTAGCACTTTGTTTTGCAAATAATTCAGCTGTACAAATTTCCATTTGCGCGGCAAGTCCAATACTCATCTTATCTGCATCATAACGCATTTGTTGACGCCCTAAATCATTGCCTTGCGTGTAGAGCTCAAAGGATGTTTCAAACTCTTTGCGGTCTTCATAGGCTTTACCAAGCGCGAATAAAAAATGGATGCGTTCACGATAAGTTAAATCGGCAGACGCAATTTGCGTAGCCATATCTGCTACTTCTTTGTCCGTAAACTTATAGGTTTTTAAGTTGGCCAATGAAAAATACGCCTCCCCATGTGAAGGCCAAGATGTGTACGCATCTTGATAAGCTTTAATCCCAGCTTTATTTTGCCCACTGGTTTTAAACGCATGCCCAAGTGAGGTCAGGTTTGAAAAGTTATTTGGTTCACTTTGCTTTACGTCTTCAAAGAGTTTTATTGAAGTATCGTAATCACCGAGTTGCATGTAACAAATAGCCATTTGAGCTTGAAAAGTCGTGTTTTCAGGGTCTTTATCAAACAAGTGTTTTGCTTGCGCAAAAGCCCCTTGAAGTTTTTGACGACGTCGTAAAATCTGCATGTAATCGAGTCTAAGTTGAACGAGGTCAGGTTCAAATTCTACGGCACTTTCCAATAAAAATTCAGCTTCTTCCATTGCCCCAAAGTTTTCAGCAATTTCAGCTAAAAGCCTCATCGCATCTGTATTTTTAGGGTTTGATTGCAAAAAACGCCGGCACAGGTTTTCTGCTTTCACAAGACGTTTTTCCGCAAGATAATGCGTTGCTATAACAACTTCCCTAGGTAGTCGCTTTATACGTTCCACTTGGGCTTTGGCGTTGTTGATTTCTTGGTCTTCGTAATTCAATTCTTTGAATAACTCCGCCTGCGCAGCCCAGCTGCTAGTAAGCGCTGGGTTATATTGACACGCTGTTTTAAACGCACTGAGGGCCTTTTCTTTCTCCCCGGTAAAACGGTAAAGATGCCCTTGCTCTTGGTAAGCGCGTCCAAATTCAGGTAAAATAGATTTTAGTGTTTTAAGTGTTTCAAACGCATGTTCAGGCTGCTTTAAATATCTAAAACATGCGACTTTCATATAGAGAGCATCTGCAAACTTTGGGTCTGCAACAAGCATGTTATCAATCTGTTTCAATGCTGATACGAAATTTCCAGATTGCATCACTTTTTGAATGCTCAAAAGTTCATTCTGTCGTGTCTTTTCTCGGGCCATATCATCTTGGCGTGTATCGTCATGTTTTAATATCACAGCATAATCCAAAAAAAAACACCTCTCAAAGAGAGGTGTTTAACTATTACTTTAATCTTAAATAAGCAAAGACTTATCGGAAGTTATAAGCCACACGTGCGCCGATAGTCCGGGGACGCACAGGTGTTACACGTTCTCTATCATTACCAAAAGCGCGAGATAATTCACCCTGGTTATCCAATAGATTATTAGCAAAAATTTCACCTGTCCAATTATCGGCGGTTACACCTAAAGCCAAGCCCACCTGAGTGTAGCCCTGAACACGGTCTGTATTAAACCGCAAAATATCAGAGTTGGAAGAAGATGAATAGACAATGCTTGGCATAACATGGCCAGTTAAATCACTGTTTACGTCCCACTCATAACGTGCACGAAGGTTACCTTGGAAAGTTGGTGCAAATGCAAGTTCATCACCTTCAACTACATCGCCAGTTGGCGTGATAACATCTGTAATTTCACTATCAAGTACAGAGAATGCTGCATTAACGGTAAGCCCTTCGAATGCTTGAGGTGCATATGTAACATCACCTTCAACACCTATAACACGGGCATCTGCTGCATTATCAGAGAAGAAAAGGTTCACAATTGACGGATCAAAAATCGTCGTCTGTAAATCAGAAATGTCAATATAGAAGGCACTACCGTTAAAACGAAGTTGATTTTCAAGCAATGTCGTCTTCCAACCAAATTCAAAATTATCAACATTGTCTGTATCAACAGCGGCAGGAACAGTAAATCCTCCTGGTCCTTCTGCGCCAACAGGACGGTTCAAAATACCCGGACGGAAACCTTGTGAGTATGTACCGTAGAATAAAAGATCATCATTAGGTGTATACGTACCTGTGACTTTAACAATCACGCCATCAGTGACCGCTTCATCAACATTGTTAACGCCATCGAAAATTTCATTAAGGCTACGTCCAACACTATTTGTATCAACGACTTCAGAGCCGCGGAAACCAAACAAATTACTAAAGCCGCCCTCTAAATCTACACTAACGTCATAATAACGCGCACCAACAGTAAGAGCAAATTTATCATTAATATCGAATGTACCCTCTCCGAAAATACCAAACTGTTCATCAGTTCTCGTAATATCATTTCTGAAAATTACACCTTCAGGAAAAATTTCGCCAGGGAAAACCAATGTAGCACCTGGAGGTGATGTCGCCGGTCCAAATCCAGTTAAAATACCGCCGTTACCATCCGTTGACGTTGTCAATTCGGCCCCTGGATAAGTAAAGTCAACGACCTCTTCTAACACCAAATCACTATAAAAGACACCTGCAGTAGCACGGAAGCGTTTATCAGAGTCAGTTGTTAGACGGAATTCATGTGTTTCAACTTCAATACTTGATTGTGTATTAAGAAAGGCAACAGGCGCCTGACACGTCCCCGTTGGTGGGTTTGGTGATGCGTAGGAACCTGGAGCTCCAGCATAAGAAACACCACGATCACAGATATAATAAGGCAAATACTGCCCAACGAATAAGTAATCCGAATAATCACTTAATTGGTCAATGTCACGATCTGTAAAAGCACCGGTATAGATAGCTTCAAGACCTGCAACACGGCCCTTCACAGACCAATTAAAATTATCAAAGTCGTCATCTAGTCGATCATCTGCAAACCGTTGAATATCGAGGTCACCATCTAATGTTGGGTCAGTGAAAAACACTCCGTCAGAATCAAGTTCTTGATGCGCATAACCCGCGCTCACAGACCAATCATCATTGAATTCATGTAATGCGCTTACACGGAAACCAAAATATGACGTGTCATTAAAATCATCCTCAACAAGCGCTGAATTATCAGAAGCAATTAAATTTACATTTGATAAGTCTGCACCTGCTTGAAATCCTGCACGGCCAGTATTGCCACCTACCGAATTAACTCCAACAATCGTGCCATTAGAACGGACTGTATCTCCAGTACGGAACCTTGCAGACTCCGCTGCTGTGCGTGAACCTTGCACATTATCAATAAATCCACCTTGGTCATCATAATAAACCACAGCACGAAGCGCCGTATTTTCGGCTATAGGTGCGTTATAAACAGCTTCTACATTGTAACTTGCTTCGCCACCTTTAGTGAAAGACGTGCCTGCTTTGAAAGACGCCTCTTCAACACCAATTTTTGGCTTGTTCGTTATAAGACGAACCGTACCAGCCTGAGAACTCGCCCCAAATAATGTGCCTTGTGGCCCAGACAAAACTTCAACGCGCTCTAAGTCAGCGGCGTAAACGTCAAGGTTACGACCTGGTTGCGCCAGAGGCTGTTCGTCAAGATAGAAAGATACATTAGGTGAAAGACCTGCAACACCCGCTACAGATAACGTCGGCGTAGTCGACGCAACGCCACGGATGTAAATAGTGCTTGTGCCGGGTCCAGAACCGCCCGCAGACACGCCTGGCAGTTGAGTAAGGTAGTCCGTAAAGATATTTACATTTAATTCTTCAAGCGTATCTTCACCTAGAGCTGTGACTGCGATCGGAACATCTGATACACTTTCTGCTCTTTTAGTCGCTGTGACGACTACTTCATCTTCGAGTTGAGCATATGTTGGTGCCGCATACGCGCCAGCCATAATTACGCTCATCGCGCTACAGGCAAACAGGTTCTTTTTAGTCATAATTCTTCCCTCATCAAATCCCTTATTAAAGTCACTAGTGCATGCAGCGACTTTTACTTCGTATAGTTAATTGTATTTAACCTCATTAGCGATTTTATATAATATTGCCAGCAACAAAATCGGCAGCAGGTAAAATTATGCACTATTTATTGATAATGAGGTATATTTGTCACTTTTTGGTGATATTTACCGATAGACATAAAATTTTCTTATAATTGGTCATTACCGAATATTATGAAAATTCAACCATTTTAAATCTCAATTTAAAAAAAAGCTTGCTTACCTCTAACTAAAAAAGCGTCTCTTGAGGCGAACACCACATTGTCAATAATAGGACAGTGATAGTACTTCTTATCATATAATTTTATATAGAGCCATCAAAGTTAAATAACAAATTGTTAAATGACGTTATCCTCGTTTAGATAAAAAAGACATAACGCTGCCCTGACTGTTTAAGACTTGCCTAAAACTTCAAGTGCGGTGCATTACCCAAAAGCATCATAGCTATGAGTAATCGCAATAGAAATCTGTCTAATGAGCGCTGCGCCGCGGGTCATAGGTTTGATCACTGTTTCCGCAATATGGGGGAAGCCTGCCACTTTTGAGGATTGAATGTCCGACTTTTCAGTCAATTGCTCAACCCAATCAATAGCTTCTTTTTGTGATGGATAAATCGTCTTTAAATCATTGATAATTGAATCAATTTGAAAGCTTTGCAGACGTTGTAACACATCAAGCTGTGATACTCCGTTCTCGTTAAAGGCTGGAAGTTCTGTCGCTAAAATCAACATCTTCATTGTTACCGCAAGACGCAGGGCATGAAGAATTTTTAGGCTTTGGTCATCTTCGGACCGTTCAACACCCATAACTTGCTCACACTCAAACATATCAATACGAAGCGTGTTAGCCAGGTCATTAATCTGTGATCTCCACTTTGATGTCTTCAAAGTTTCTGCAACCTGTAAACATTTCGTAGACAGATGAGGTTCGTTTCCAGACAAAGCTCGGCTAATCCAAAAACCGGGATCAAATAAACGGCCGTAGCCTGTGAGGAAAGAAATATTTGTGCGTTTTGCTGCCATGCTCGCAAGACTTAAAAGAGATTTAGCACGGTCAGAGTGTTCCATTAATGATGCGAACTTTTCACGATCGATACCTGCAGCGCGGCCGAGGCCGTGAAAGACATTTGCAGGAGCTCCAAATTGTTGTAATATCGCATTATGTGGAATAGCGCGGAGTTGACGTGGATCAAATGTATCTGCTTCTGCATTTGCCCGCTTCGCCGCGCGAGACCCTGTTGGAACAAGCAGATTTTGTCCAAACCCACTAAGAAGATTTACATAATTTGGATTATAATAAAGCGCCTCTTGTTCAGTCGATAAGGTACGGAAAACATCCCAAGAAAAATCTCTATCAGTATAGAATGGGTCTTTCGCAGAATCCGCGCGTTCTGCATGCCTTGCAGCCACGATAGAGACAACACTCGCATGCGCTAAAACATCAGTTTGAAACCAAAGAAAACCATCGCCGCCTTGAAAACTAGTTTCATGACAAACCGCTACGCTGTTAATATCAAATTGATTAATCGCCCATGGGCTCATGACGTAATCAACACGGTCTTTTAATGTACCTGGATGTCCGCCTCGTCCCATCGATTCACCATGCGTATTAAAAACAACCGCCGTAACATCATTCAAACCTTGGTCGCTTAACGCGGATGCCAAATGAGATTGTAGGCGCTCAATGGCTAGCGTTGCGGGAAGTTGCCCCATAAAACGACCAGCATCCGAGAAGCCTGTCTGAATAGCAAACACGCCACGCTTTTGGACGTATTCCTTATAGACGGGGTTCGCGAGCATTTTTTCAATGATACGGCCGCCATTATTAAGAGCCTCTGCTGTTTCAAAGAGGGGGGAGATATCAAGATGATCTTGAAGACCGTAGAGACGCGCAAGATAAAGCATGCCTAGCGGAATAAGGCTGTCTTCACATTCCGCGATGAGCATGCGAATTGGTGTCTCTTCATCAATATATTTGTGTATTTGGGCAATCAACATCATTTGTTGATGAGCTGTATTCTTCTCTAGCTCGAGAGCCGCAAAATTAACCTGTAAAGGTTTTACCTTGCGCGTCATATCAGAGGCATGTTGTAGGAGTGTACGCGTATCGCTTCCTGTATTTTTAATACCAAAGGCGGCGCGGACGCCGTTAATAACGTGTCGCGCATTCAAACGGAAATGAATTCGAGCGGTTCCCAGTCCGAAAGTCCTCAAACTCGATCGAAGGACAAGTAAATCGCGCTTTGCCACGTCGGATGAAGCCTCTTCAATGGCGCTTGCAATAAGGGGAAATAGCTTCCCTGTTGAACGTACACGATTTTCCGTATCCCGCGTTAAATTATTCGCAGCCGCAATGAGGTTCTCTGGCGTATGCATATCGTTATTGAAAAGAGTAAGGTCACGTTCAGTACTCTCGCAGGCGTAAGTCAAAGCCTTGCTTAACGCCAATAATGATTTCGTCTTCTCACCTGCAATAACATCAACGGCCTGGCGGTAACGACAAAGCTGTTCGTATTTTTCAGACAGGCGTAGACGAATTGCGTCGGCCCAACCAATATCAGTGCGGCCATCAATATCGTAACCGACCCAGCTATAGACTTTCGTTAAGCACGGCGTAATTTCAGTCCAGCGGTTGGGAAACCGTTTTAATGCCACATCAAAGACAACAGCGTTTATTTGCGCTAAGGCTTTTTGAATACGATGAATCGCAGCCTGCGTATCAACATGTTCTTCTTGTAAAGTTGGAGCCCCTTTTTGAAGGAACGGAAGTGTTTTAAGATGTTCTGTCTCTGTCCCGCATTCTCCAGATTCTGCTGTTGCAATCTCGCCTAGAGTATCACGGACTTCAGTTGATAATGAAAATGTTGGATGGGCCGTTAGAACAATACCTTGCCCCGCAGACTCTACCCAGTTTCTAAACGTGTCAAAACCATCAGCAGCTTTAGTCTCAGCCATCTCTTGAATGATAATATCAAGAGCCGCTTGGGGCTTGACCCCTGCCCGGTAATGCAAGCGGTGAGCCCGGCGTATTGCGCTTTCATCTGAGATTGACTTAACAAGCGCTTCTATATCTTTGAAAGCAAGGCTGCGTTCTTCAACTTCCTTAGAGATGTCATAAGCGAGAAGTTTTATAGGGTTAGATTGCGGGTCACTATCAATGCGTCCTTCATGCTCGGCCAAGTCATTAGAAAATGTTTCAAGCCATTCGGCATCTGTTTTGCGGCGCATGATATATAGTCCTAATATGAATTAACTGTCTTCTATTTAGATGGATTGTTTTTAAACTACAATTAAAACTCAGACTTCTATATGACAGCGATGTCAAAGATAACAGTTGCAGCATAACGATGTCAATCTGCTTCTCTGGTAAGTCTATTTTCTATAGTCTTCTTTATTGGAATCTTTACCGACATATCGTATGTTATGCCTTAAATTATGAAGGTATCTCCATGTCTCTAAAGTTCCAAAGCCGCAATCCTAACCTTGACGGTATTTACGCGGGTCTTTTTGCGGCATCGCAAGATATTTATAATGAGCTAAAAAAAGGCGCAGGTCTAAAATTTGCCGCAACAGGCAATGAATCAGGCGATGACCAGCTTGAACTGGATATTATTGCTGATGAAGCCTTTTTTAAATACCTCAGCCAAGATAGTCATGTACGCTATGTCGTGTCCGAGGAACGCCCTGGATTAAGTAAACTTTCCGATGGACCATACTCCATTGCACTTGATCCGTTAGACGGGTCAAAGTCAGCATTGATTGGCATACCCTCAGGCGCAATTTTTGGTATATTTGAAAATGCTAACGTGGCCCAAGATTTTAATGGCGGCAATATTATAAGCGGTGGATTTTTTGTGTTTGGAATGAACCTTGAGGCTTATTTTGCTGATGGCCCGGATGTTTATAAAGGAATTTTTGATCAGAGTGCTGGCACATGGGAGATAATCGCTCTGCCCGATGCTATGCCAGGTGCGGATGTACTCGCGATTAACGGCGCGAACCAATTAGTTTGGGATAAGTGGCTGCAAGAGCATTATCTTTCACTGCTTGACACAAAGAACGGAACAGTAAAACCGCACAATATGCGTTGGTTTGCATCTATGGTATCCGATTTAAAACGTCTTTTACTACAAGGCGGAATTTTCGCTTACCCCAGCGCAAACAGAAAAGGCTATGAAAACGGTCACTTACGTTTAGTATATGAAGCTATTCCAATGTCATTCCTCATTCATGCTATGGGTGGGTCCTCCACAGACGGAGATCAGTCTTTATTAAAAACACCAGTGAATGAACTGCATCAAAAGACACCGGTATTTATTGGTAATGCAGATAAAATAGCAGCGATAGAAGCAGCCAAGCGCGGCGCTTAAGCACCTATACCGATACGAATATATCGTGCGCCTTGCCTTTATGCATGATAGGGGCGCAGCATATGATAAATACGCCTCAAACTGATTTTGAAATTTTTCTTGTGACTTTACCTGGCCTAGAGACATATCTCTATAGCGAAGTCACTGAACAAGGTTTTCGGAAACCCAAAATTATAAGCGGTGGCGTGACTATCCGCGGCGGATGGAAAGATGTTTGGCGTGCCAATTTAGTCTTGCGGGGCGCTTCAAAAGTTCTCGCCCGTATAGGGGAATTTCGTGCCCTCCATCTAGCGCAACTTGATAAACGCTCACGAAAATTTCCATGGGAAGATTACCTCTCCCCAGGTTATTCAGTGAAAGTTGAAGTCAGTACTAATAATCAAAGTAAAATTTATCACGAAGGCGCTGCCACCCAGCGTATTGAAAAAGCAATCCATGAAAGCTTTAGCGCAAAAATTGCCACCTCTTTGGATGAAGCGGATATCTTGATTAAAGTCCGAATTGAGCGAAACCTTGTGAGTTTTTCTATCGATACATCTGGCATAGCTCTTCATAAGCGCGGTCATAAGCAAGCAATGGGGAAAGCTCCGTTGCGCGAGACAATTGCAGCCATGACACTGCGGGCTTGTAATTATAAACGTACGGAACCATTGTTGGACCCTATGTGCGGGTCTGGGACTTACCCGATTGAAGCCGCAGAAATTTCTGCAAATTTGATGGCGGGTCGCGACCGTCGTTTCGCTTTTGAAAAACTCGTGGGATATGACGCAGTCGCGGTTCAATCTATGAAAGACAACTGGTACACGCGGGACATTACACCACATTATTATGGTTTTGATCAGAACAAACAAGTCGTTGAATCGGCACAGGCCAATGCCATGCGTGCGGGCGTTGATCGCGCGTGCCAGTTTACGGCACAATCTTTGTCAAAACTTAAGCGTCCAGAAGGCCCAGTAGGGCTCGTGATGGTCAATCCCCCTTACGGAATACGGATTGGAGACAAGAAAATGCTCTTAAAACTTTATAGTAATTTTGGAAACGTTATGCGTGAACAATTCTCTGGCTGGCGCGTAGGTATGATAACGGCAGATAAGAAACTCGCAGAAGCGACAAAACTTCCTTGGCTCCAGCCAAGCCCGCCAATTCCTCACGGCGGATTGAAAATATGGTTATATCAAACGGAACGTTTATAGTGTGGACATAAAGTGATGAATAATTATCACCCTACTTTGCACTCAAGTCTTATTTGCCTTAAGGCTTGGCATAATAATCTGCTAAGCTTCTCATCATATCAATGTTTACGTTCATCGAATGGGTGTAACCATCTTGCGCCAAAGCGAACTCTCTATCGGCTGCGTTCTTGGCAATGACGAGGTTTTTCGCGGGATTAATATAGATATATTGCCCGTAAATACCGACAGCGAAGTAATCGCCTGCGTTTGAACCAGTTTGCGGCATAGGCACCCACCATTGATAGCCGTAGCCAACACCGCGGTCACTTATTGTTGGCGCGCTATGTTTCGTGGAGGTGTTCACCCAATCTGTTGGTATAACTTGGGTGCCCCTAACTATGCCACCATCCAAAAAGAGTTGCCCGAATTTGGCGTAATCACGTGTTGTGAGATTAAGGCCGCCAAGTGCAAAGGCTACATTCTCCCCGTCGGTCAAATAATAAGGCGCGTTTTCGAAGCCGAGATTGGCGCTATAAGTTTCATTGAATAGCTGATGCAGGCTTTTGCCCGTTGCGGCCCTCAGGACCATCCCTGCGATATGCGTATCAATGGAGACATATTTCCAGCGCTCGCCTGCTGGGGCATCACGCTTATTAAGGCCTGCCGCGTAATCATCCATTGAGCCGCCTAGCCCAAGGACTTTGCCCATATCATTGATATCTGATTTTGGGTCCATGTAGTTTTCATCATAGGTAATACCGCTGGCCATGTTCAAGACATTTCGAATGGTTGCGCCTTCATAGGCGCTCCCAATTAAGGACGGAGCATAGGTCTCGACCTTTTCATCAAGGCTTTTTATTTGCCCGCTTTGTAATGCCTGACCATAAAGGCCCGACATAAAGGATTTAGCCACAGACCAACTAATGCGACGGTCATCGCGCTTCGTACCTTTGTAGTAGGTTTCATTCAAAACCTTACCGTCTTGAATGACCATAAAGGCCGTCGTGTCGAGTGTTTCCAAAAGTTTCTCAAGACTGCGCAGCTTACCTGATACTGTCACAGTCTCAGGTAGCGGCGTTGGGTTTTTAGGCCAGATAAAAGGTTTAGGTGAGGCCTCAAGATCTTGGTAGAGGAAGGCGTCATTCATATGAGAAAAATTATGGGTAATTTTATCAGCGTCAAACAGCGTGTTGACCGTTTGTAGGCGCTGGATATTCGTCCAGTTCATGCCAACAAAAACACCGCTAAAGAGAAGCAACCCTAGTGCGGCTGCACGAACTATGCGTTTCTTGTTTCCCATTCGATTTCCCCATCAATTGCCAACGCCATCTCCAGCGCCGTTAGTCCGTCTTCTGCATTTACAGGAATGAGCTTATCATTAAGGATCGCCTCAACAAAGGCATTAGTGGCCGCGCCAAGGCTGTCCTTAGCTAGTGGGTTAGTGGCGAAGTCAGTGTCCAAATCAAAAGGTGTATCATGGGTCACGGTCTTGGCATTAAAGTCAATGGATACGGTTCCGCTGGGGTATGTTATATCCATGGTACGCCGAAACTTAGTCTCAATACGGCTAGCATGCATTCTTGCTTTTGTACCAGACGGGAAGGTTAAATGTCCAAGGCTAGCATCTGCGGAAGTTGATTGAACACTGATAGGAACGCCCTGCACTGTTATAGGACGCTCTTTAGTTAATAAGGAGAGCAAATCCAAATCATGGGTCATCAAGTCTAAGGTCACGGATACATCTGTTCCGCGCTTCGAGTATTTGCTCATACGAAAAGCCGTGATAAAACGCGGCATTTCAGAAATCTTATCAAGGCCAATAGCTTTAACAACAAAACGCTCTTGATGGCCGACTTGGACGATGCAGTTATTTGAGCGCGCAAGCTCGACGATACGCCTAGCGTCTTGCATTGTAGCCGCGATAGGTTTTTCGATAAGGCAATGCACGCCTGCTTGTAAGGCTTGAATAGACAAGGGCCCATGAGAGGATGCAGGACTAGAAATGATAACGGCGTCAACGGCTGATAATAAGTCTGGGTAATTAGAATAGACTTTGGTGTTGAACTTTGATGCAAGCTCCTGTGACTGAGCAACGGTATGATCATAGATACCCATAAAGATGATGTTCGGATGATTTTTGCATTTAGCAGCATGATAGCCGCCAAATACGCCTGCACCGACAATACCTATTTTTATTTTATAGCTCACACGCTCTTAATCTGCATAGAAGCATTGATAAGCAAGCTTAAACTCATGGTCTTATGTCTAAGAATCAGTAGCAGGAAGATTTAGACAAATTTGGCGAAACGAAAAAAAATGACCCCTATATTTCTTTAAGAACTCCAAAAATAGTTAAAATTCAAAGGTTCAATCGTCGCAAACCCCCATGATACTGCACCTATTAACTCTTCATTAACTTAAATGGTCATGATGTAACTTAATGTTTTATCATGTTGATAAAACCATACATCACTAGGGAGACCAAGATGAACAAGAAAGAACTCGTAGGCGCAGTGGCGAATCATTGCGGTACAACTCAGGCGCAAGCAGGTGAATTTATAGAAGCATTCTGCGCAACAGTTGTAGGCGAATTAAAGCAAGGAAACGGAGTCGCTCTTCCTGGATTTGGACAATTCATTTCTAAGCACCGCCCATCTCGTGAAATGCGCAATCCTTCAACAGGTCAAATGATGATGAGCAAAGCAAAAACAGCGGCTCAATTCAAACCTGCAGCAAATTTAAAAGATCTCTAAAAATATACTCCCACGTATATTGAGATAAAACCGCCCTGGATTATGTCCATGGCGGTTTTTTAAAAAGCTTAACTTGCGAGGCGAGTTACCTGTTCTTTACGGTAACTTCCAAGTTCTTCTGCAATCAAGAAAGCAAGTTCCAAGGCTTGGTCAGCATTTAGTCTTGGATCACAATGGGTATGATAACGCGAAGATAAGTCTTGTTCTGTAACTGCTCGGGCAGATCCGCCGAGACATTCCGTTACATTTTGCCCTGTCATTTCGAAATGAACGCCGCCCGGCCAGCACCCTTCACTATGGAGGACTTGCATAAAGGTTTTTACCTCAGACATGATGTTGTCAACAGGACGAGTTTTATATCCCGTTGCCGTTTTAATTGTATTGCCGTGCATAGGGTCACATGACCACACAACATGACGGCCTGAAGCCTTAACTGCGCGGGCGAGTATAGGTAAACCCTTTGCAACCTTATCGTGACCATAACGCGCGATCAGCGTGATTTTACCTGCTTCGTTTTCAGGGTTTAATTTATCAATCAAATTTAATAGTTCGCCGGAGTCTAAACCCTCACCAATTTTCATAGCAACAGGATTTTCAATACCTCGCATGAATTCAACATGGGCATGATCTAGCTGACGTGTGCGGTTGCCAATCCAAAGCATATGTGCCGAGGTGTCGTACCAGCGGCCAGAAGTACTATCGATACGTGTCATCGCCTCTTCATAGCCAAGCAACAAACCTTCATGACTTGTGTAATAATCCGTTGATGCCATTTGAGGGGCCGTCTCAGGCGTAACACCGCAAGCTTCCATAAAGTCCATCGCATCAGAGATTTTTTCGCAAAGCTCTTTATACTTAACTGTTTGCTCTGACTTATCTGTAAAGCCGAGCGTCCATTTATGAATATTACGAAGGTTGGCGTACCCCCCCGTCGAGAAGGCCCTTAAAAGATTTAAAGTAGAAGCAGACTGTCCATAAGCTTTTAAAAGTCTTTTAGGGTTAGGCACCCTACTCTTCTCATCAAACTCCATCGCGTTGATGTTGTCACCACGGTAACTTGGCAGCGTAATACCATCGCGCTCTTCAACAGGTGAGCTACGAGGTTTGCCAAATTGCCCTGCAATACGACCAACTTTAACAACAGGTTGCCCTGCCCCATAAGTCAAGACAACGGCCATCTGCATCATGACACGGAACATATCCCGCAGGTTGTCAGGGTGAAACTCTTTAAAGCTCTCTGCGCAATCACCACCTTGTAAAAGAAAGGCTTTACCTGCTGAAACGTCTGCAAGACGCGCTTTTAAACGGCGCGCTTCGCCCGCGAATACAAGCGGTGGATATCCCTTCAAAGTATTTTCAACTTCAGCAAGTTTATCCTTATCAGGATAATCTTCAGGAATATGTTTGGCCGGCTTTGAGCGCCAACTCGAGGGTGTCCATTTAGTCATTAGCCTTATCCATTAGGTCAATTATTGCCTTTAAGGCGTATTACTTAGCAAAGTAATTCTTTAATGACTAGCTTGCTCTCGCCTTAAGGGTAACTATTTCTTCTGCGAGTGTTGGGTGGACAGCGCAGGTGCGGTCGAAATCAGCTTTTGTTAGGCCTGCCTTGACGCAAATACCTAAAGCTTGAATAATTTCGGGACTATCATCACCCACAATATGAATGCCAACAACGCGCTCTGTTTTACCCTCAGTGATGAGTTTCATATAACAACGCTGTTCTTTTTCGGCCAAAGCATTCTTCATGGGTTTAAATGATGTTGTGTAAACTTCCATATCATCACCATAGACCGCTCTTGCTTCAGTCTCATTTAGGCCAACAACGCCAATTGGCGGTATGGTGAAAACAGCACTGGCTATCTCATTGTGGTCATAGGCAGTTGGCCTGTCATTATAAACAGTATCAACAAAGGCTGCCCCTTCTCTAATGGCCACAGGTGTCAGGTTTACGCGGTCAGTAACATCGCCAACGGCATAGATATGCTTCACGCTAGAACGCGAGAACTCATCAACGACAACAGCGCCGCTTTTACTCATGTCAACGCCAGCTTTATCCAAACCAAGCCCTGCAGTATGCGCTTTTCGGCCTGTTGCCATAAAGACTAAATCTGTTCCTATTTTTGACCCATCATCAAAGGTCACAATATAACCTCCGGTCGTTTTTTTGATTTCTGTTGGTGATATATTGAAGCGCGTGTCAATTCCGAGTAATTTTTGATGCGTACCCGCAACACTTCGAACATCATCATCAAACCCCTTCAAAAGTTGGTCTCCGCGGTAAGCTTGAACCGTCTTCACACCCATACCCGCAAATATACCTGCGAACTCAGAGGCAATATATCCTCCACCGATAATCAAAATGCTTTCGGGGAGCTTATCGAGTAAAAATGCATCGTCAGACATGATTGCATGTTCAGCGCCTTTGATTGGGGGCATCCATGGACGGCCACCTACGGCAATAAGAATAGTCTCCGCAGTGACTTCTTTACCGCTCGTAGTAAGACGAACGGTGTGATCATCAACAAATTCAGCACGCTCGCTATATAAGGTAGCGCCGTTTTTCTCGAGGACATTTGAATAAATACCAGAAAGACGGGCGACTTCTGTTTGAATAGAGTCCCGTAGCGCGGCCCAATCAAAACTGACATCGCCTACGCTCCAACCATATTTTTGAGCTGACTTAATCGCGTTGCCAAACTCAGCCCCATAGACCATAAATTTCTTAGGTACACATCCGCGTACAACACAGGTACCACCAGGTTTACTTTCCTCAGCAACAGCAACGCGTTTACCGAGTTGCGCCGCAAGACGCGCAGAACGCACGCCGCCCGACCCTGCGCCTATTACAAAGAGGTCGTAATCATATTTGGACATATTATCTCCTTCGACGTCGTGAACGCATACCCGCAGATATTTCAAGGGGGTGAACTAATCGTTCTTGCATCATTATAGTTATTTGTTTTGCATGGCTTTGAACATCAATTAAAAATTCAGAGATAAACTTATCTCCACCTTCGTACCTCTAACTAATCCCTAGCCAGTTCCATGACTTTAGCATGATCTGTTTCGCCGATGATAATCACATCTGCGAGGTCAATAAATATACCGTGTTCCATCACTCCCGGAATTTTACTCAGCAAAAGTGCTGTATCGGCTGGTTTTGGAATTTTCTTACACTTACTATCCAGAATGTAGTTGCCGCCATCCGTTATAAGAGGTCCGCTACCATCTTTCATTTGACGAAGAACAGTTTGCGCGTCCTGACAACCGCTTTCTATTAAAGCTGCGTGAATATGCTCTGCGGTCAAAGCCATACCAAAAGGGTCGACTTCGATGGGCAACGGGAACGCCCCTAGCATCTCAACCATTTTCCCTTGATCTACGATGACAATCATACGCTCAGAGGCATGCGCGATAATTTTCTCACGCAAAAGACAGGCGCCACCGCCTTTAATGAGGCTAAACTGTGGGTCAACTTCATCCGCCCCGTCAATTGTCAAATCAATGCCTTCAACCTTATCTGGCTCGATAAGAGGCACACCGTTCTCAATCGCGACTTCGGCTGTGCGCTTTGACGTCGGTATGCCTTGAACCTTAAGACCGCCCGCTATACGTTCGCCAAGGCGTTCGAGGAATATTTCAGCCGTAGATCCGGATCCTAACCCCAAGGTCATACCTGTTTCTACGAAATCAAGTGCCGCCATTGCGGCATTTTCTTTTGCTACTGTCATGAAATTACTTTTTAGCTTTCCGTTTTCTTTGTGCAGCATTGTAACGTTTTGCCCAGCCACTTTTATTGACTTGCTCCGCGCGGGCAACTGCTAATGCATCAGCGGGTACATCTTTTGTAACTACTCCCCCGCTTCCCAAATATGCGCCCTTACCAATTTTGACAGGCGCAACCAAAGAGCTGTTAGACCCAATAAAGGCTCCATCTCCAACAACAGTTTGATGTTTAAAGTAACCATCATAGTTACAAGTTATCGTTCCTGCTCCAATATTAGCTCCTACGCCCACTATCGCATCACCAATATATGATAAGTGATTGATTTTACTGTCTTTACCAATTTTAGCTTTTTTGGTTTCAACAAAGTTACCTGCTTTACTCCCCGCACCCATTTCTGTTCCAGGTCTTAAGCGTGCAAAAGGACCAATTTGAGCGGCCTCGCCTATTTTCGTACCCTCCAAATGACAGAAAGGATGGATCACGGCATGTTTAGCGATTTTCACACCAAGACCAAACACAACATTTGCGCCAATCTCTGCATCCTGCGCAATAACGGTATCATAAGAGAAGTATATCGTATCAGGATCCCTAAGCGTTACCCCATTGATTAGCATGGCCTCTCTCATTCTGGTTTGAAATGCCATTTCTGCAACAGCAAGGTCCACCCGAGAATTCACGCCCATGACTTCTTCAGTATCAGCAATAATGGCTTTCGCTTTTTTGCCGTCTGACCGTAGTATTTTGACAATGTCAGTGAGGTAATACTCCCCCTTAAGGTTATTATTATCAACGCGTTCCAAAGCAGAGAACATGTTCTTGACTGAGGCTGCAACGACGCCGCTGTTGCACAAACGTACAGCTAATTCCTCTGGAGTCGCTTCCCGCGCCTCAACAATAGCGGTTAAGTCACCTTTATCCGTTATAAGACGGCCATATGAACCTGGTTCTTCTGGTTCAAAACCTAAGACTGTGACATCCGTGTCTGTTTCCAAACTCTTATAAACACGGTTCAAGGTTTGCTTTGTAACGAATGGTGTATCTGCGTAAAGAATTGCTAGGTTGCCTTTAAATCCTTTAAGCGCGCTCTTAGCAGAAGAAACAGCATGAGCAGTTCCGAGTTGCGGCTCTTGCACAGCAATATCTAATCCAAGATTTTCAGCCTCAGCCCTTACATCGGCGTTACTTTCGCCCACGACACAAACAATTTTCTCTGCACCCGCCGAACGGGCCAATTCAGTGACCCACTCTAGCATGGACCGGCCGCCCACGTGATGTAGAACCTTTGATCGGCTCGATTTCATACGTGTACTTTTTCCAGCGGCAAGAATTACGGCGGCGCGAGGCGTGGTCATCGGTAGAGCTCCAGTCGATTCGTCCTTATTGACTTGTTAGGCTCATAACCGATGATAGAGGTCAACGCACGATTCTATTTTGGTTAAATCATGACAAATTTCAGAACTATGTCCGTCTGCTTCGATCTCGACGGAACTTTAATAGACACAGCACCTGATTTGGTGCGGGTACTTGACCTTGTTATAGCTGAAGAAGGCTTGCCTCCCACAAACTTTATACAGGCCCGTAAGGCCGTTGGATACGGCTCAAGAGCCCTCATTAAAGGTGCATTTGAACGTGC
>JALZWM010000052.1 GCA_023300105.1 Hellea sp. | reverse complement strand
GATGCCTAAAACATTATTTGATAAAGTATGGGAGCGCCACGTTGTCGTTCCTGAAACCGCGACCAACCCAGCCACCTTATATATTGGCTTGCACTTAATCCATGAAGTCACGAGCCCGCAGGCCTTTACGGTTCTGCGCGAGCGCGGCCTAAAAGTACGCCGTCCTGACAGGACACTGGCCACGATTGACCATTCAACGCCGACCCTCATTAACGCTGATGGCTCACGTCCCTATGTGACTGAACAAGCGGGCAAGCAAGTCGAGCTACTCCTCGCCAATGCGCAAGAGCACGGCATTGAGACGCATGGCTGGGAGTCTGAAAATCGCGGTATCGTCCACGTCATGGGTCCAGAACTTGGCGCGACACAGCCCGGCATGACCATAGTTTGCGGCGATAGCCATACCTCTACGCACGGCGCGTTTGGCGCGATTGCTTTTGGGATTGGGACTACACAGGTCGGCCATGTTCTAGCTAATCAATGTATCTTAATGCCTAAACCAAAAACCATGGCGATTAATGTCAACGGCGAGCTTGGTGAAGGCGTCACGCCCAAAGATGTTATCCTTGCGATTATTGCCAAAATTGGCATTGGCGGCGGGACAGGCTACGCGCTTGAATACCGAGGTAATGTGTTTGAAGAAATGTCCATGGATGGCCGCATGACCGTCTGTAATATGTCTATTGAGGCTGGCGCACGTTGCGGGATGATTGCCCCTGACGAGACCACCTTTAGTTATCTGAAAGACCGTAAATTCACGCCCGCTGATTTTGACGCCGCCTGCGCGGATTGGGCTTCGCTCGCCACCGATAAAGGCGCGAATTTTGATAAAGAAGTTCACATGAGCGCCGAAGACATTCGCCCCATGGTGACCTACGGAACCCATCCCGGTATGGCCATGCCTATCGACGGTATTATCCCTAAGGCCGAAAACGAAGCCGACGCCGACGCGCTTAAATATATGCAAATTTCTGGCGGTGTCAAAATCACAGGAACAAAAGTTGACCGCGTTTTTATTGGCTCTTGCACAAATTCTCGCATGGAAGATTTACGCGCGGCCGCTCAGATTATGGAGGGCCGCAAGGTAGCCTCTAACGTGACAGCCATTGTTGTTGCAGGCTCTGAGCTTGTGAAGAAACAGGCTGAAAAAGAAGGATTGCACGAGATATTCCTAGCCGCAGGCGCACAGTGGCGCGAACCGGGATGCTCTATGTGCCTTGGGATGAACGGCGATATCGGACAACCGGGCGACCTTATCGTCTCGACGTCCAACCGCAATTTTGCAGGGCGTCAAGGACCCGGTGTTCGCACAATCCTCGCCTCGCCTGAAACGGCGGCGTCAACAGCTATTACAGGCGTGGTGACAGACCCCCGTACACTTTCTCTTTCTGGGGAGGCCGCAGCATGAGCTTTACGCCCTTAAAAACAATTACCTCAAAGACGTTGGTTCTGCCCGCGTCCAATATCGACACGGACCAAATCATGCCCGCGCGTTTCCTGACAATGACGACCAAGGCTGGCCTTGGGCAGCGTCTGTTCAATGATTGGCGTTATGAAAAAGACGGAACAGAGACAAATCACTATATAAATAGCGACGCGGCTAAGGCGTGTAAAATCCTTGTTGGCGGTCATAATTTTGGCTGTGGCTCATCGCGCGAACATGCCCCTTGGGCGCTGACCGATTACGGCATACGCGTTGTCATAAGCTCTGAAATTGCGGATATCTTTCGTAATAATTCTTTGAAGAATGGCTTACTCCCCGTAGTGATTGAAAAGAACGCACATCAATGGCTACTCGATCACCCCGGCGAAGAGATCACGATTGACTTAGAGGCGCAAGAAGTCCGCCTGCCTAAAAACGGCGGAACTTATAAATTCGAAATCGATGCCTTTTCACGTCATTGCCTGATGGAAGGCGTGGACGAGATGGGGTACCTGCAAGCGCAAGATGCTGATATAAAAAAATATGAGGACGCCCGTGGCTAACATCAATTTTACTTACGTACCCGGCGATGGCATCGGACCTGAAGTTGGGGACGCGGCTATGGCGGTCCTCAAGGCGACAGCAAAGAAATATGGACACGTGCTTGAGGTTGAGCAGCACCTCATTGGCGGGGCTGCCATTGACGCACTTAACACACCGCTTCCGGACGAGACGTTTGCTTCTTGTAAGAAGACAGGCGCGATTTTACTCGGCGCTGTTGGCGGGCCAAAATGGGATCATCTTAAGGGCGCTGACCGTCCTGAACTTGGCTCATTACTGCCGCTGCGTAAGAACCTAAATCTTTATGCCAATATCCGACCATGCAAACCCTACCCAGCTTTGATAGATCACGCCCCGCTTAAGCGTGAACGTCTTGAGGGCACTGACTTCGTTGTCATGCGTGAGCTGACAGGCGGAATTTATTTCGGTGATAAAGGACGTGACGCACAGGGCGCGTATGACATGTGCCGCTATAGTAAAATGGAAGTAAAACGTATCGCCATCAAAGCCTTTGACCTTGCCATGACGCGTAAGAAAAAAGTAACCTCTGTCGATAAATCCAACGTGCTTGAAACGTCCCGCCTCTGGCGTGAGACTGTTATCAAAGTCGCAGAAGGTTATCCAGAAGTTGAGCTAGAACATTTACTCGTCGATGCCATGACCATGCATATGCTGACCAAGGCGCAAAGCTTTGATGTTGTCCTGACGGAGAACATGTTCGGCGACATCCTTACGGACGAAGCCTCTGTGCTTGCTGGCTCTATGGGCGTTATTCCCTCTGCTTCGACATCAGACGGCACTGTTGGCATGTATGAACCTATTCACGGCTCAGCCCCTGATATTGCAGGCCAAGGCAAAGCTAACCCTCTGGCGATGATTTTATCAGCGGCTTGGATGCTTAATCTGTCTTTCGGTATGGAGACAGAAGCTACAGCCATAGAGGCCGCCGTTGAAGCCGCGCTCGAGGGTGGACACATAACGGCTGACCTTGGCGGAAACCTCTCGACATCACAGGTCGGGGACTGGATAGCGGACCATGTCAATCAATCTTAACGACTTAAAAGCCCGTATTGACGCGGCTGACGTTTATGCGCTCGCCAAGCGCACACCGTGTCAGCTCGCGCCGAAACTCTCGGCGGAACATGGCCGAAATATCTGGCTTAAACGCGAAGATCTGCAAGATGTTTTTTCATTCAAAATTCGTGGTGCGGCGAACCGTATCGCAGGATTAACCGATTTAGAAAAAGCCAAAGGCGTTTGCGCGGCCAGCGCCGGTAACCACGCTCAAGGCATGGCTGCAGCAGCGGCACATTATAAAACTAAAGCTGTCATCTTTATGCCTGTCACAACCCCTATGATTAAAGTAGATGCGGTACAAGCGGCAGGCGCGGAAACACGCCTTGTAGGGGACGGCTATGATGAGGCCTGCGCCGCAGCGATTGAATACGCCAAGGATAGTGGCGCTGTTTTCATTCACCCCTTTGATGAGCTTGATGTCATTGCAGGACAAGGGACTGTCGGCAAAGAAATCTTAGAGCAAATGCCGCGTATGCCCGAGGCGATTTATGTCTGTACGGGCGGCGGCGGGTTGATCTCTGGTATTGGTACATGGGTCAAAGCCATATCCCCAAGTACACGTATAATTGCTGTCGAACCCGAAGGCGCAGCAACACTTAAGACATCGCTAGAGGCCGGCAAGCCTACGCCGCTTAACATCGTTGATGGATTTGCAGATGGCGTCGCAGTTAAACTCATCGGGACTAACACTTTGGAAATTGCGCAATCGGTTGTCGATGAATGTATCATTGTCACCAATGATGAAATATGCGCGGCCGTCAAAGATGTCTTTGAAGCCACGCGCACCGTTGTAGAACCTGCTGGCGCGCTGGCCTTAGCTGGCATCATCAAACACACCCGCGAAGGCAAAGCTCCGTCTGGAGATTGTGTTGTCACGATATCAGGGGCCAATGTAAACTTTGACCGTATTGGTCATATCGTTGAACGCGCAGAGCTTGGCGCGGGCGAAGAAATGTTATTTGCTGCGACAATCCCTGAGCGCGCTGGCGCGTTCCTAAATTTCATACGCGCGCTTGGTAACCGCGCCGTCACAGAATTTAATTACCGTTTCGCAGAAGACGATGATGCACATGTATTGGTTGGAATAAAAATCAAATCCCTAACCGAGCGCGAAGATGTTATAAAGGCCATGGCAAAGCATGATATTTCTGTTGTTGATTTATCCGAAGACCGTCTTGCGAAACGCCACCTGCGCCATATGGTTGGCGGGCGCGCTAGCAAGAATATTGAAGAAGTTATCTACCGATTTGAATTTCCCGAACGCCCTGGCGCGTTAACAGATTTTCTTATCAATCTTGATGCGCGGTGGAATATATCTTTGTTTCATTACCGTAATCACGGTCAATCGACGGGACATGTTCTTTGCGGGTTTCAAATCCCTGAAGCTGACCGCAGAGACCTTGAGGCCAGCCTTGTTAAAACAGGTTATCCTATGGCGCCAGAAACCGACAACATCGCATATGATTATTTCTTGAAAGCTTAATTTTGGTCAGATGCTTAACCGCCAAGATGACCTTTCACGATAGCGCCAGCCTTACCCATATCAAGGCGACCAGCGAAATTCGTTTTTAACTGCCCCATAATCTTACCCATATCTTTGAGACATGTCGCGCCCGTTTCTTCAACGATGGCGGCAATGGCTGTCTTCATTTCTTCATCGGATAAAGACTTAGGCATAAATTCGCGTATAATTTCAATTTCGCTACGCTCGCGCTCGGCCAGTTCTGGACGGCCATTATCTTCATAGGTTTTCGCGCTCTCTTCGCGCTGCTTTACCATTTTCGCGAGAAGCGAGAGAACCTCTGGGTCATCAATTCCATCGCAACGGTCTTCTGCACGGGCAGCAATATCACGGTCTTGAATAGCCGCAGAGACCAAGCGTAATGTGGAGAGGCGTAAAGAATCTTTGCTCCGCATGGCATCTTTTATCGACCCTGAAATCGAATCGCGTAACGTCATCTGAGTTTCAGCCATATGTTTGTCCCTTCAAATCGACCGCACCTTTATGGGTGTGATCAGTTACAAAAGCAGTCCCACCACTGTTTTGTAGGATTATTCTGTGGATTATAGAGGAATAAGGGCCTGAATGCCAAGCCCGAGAATATTAAACCTTGAATCCTGCTCCACCCTGATTAAAACACCGCACAACAACTGTACCTGCGCCTTCATTAAGGGCAAAACGGGGATTTATGAGCGTCGAAAACAAAAAGCAAGTCTTTAATCAAACTCCAACAGGCGCTCTCGTCCTCGCAAATGGTGAGGTTTTTTATGGTCAAGGCTGCGGTGCTACGGGTCATGCCGTTGGTGAAGTCTGTTTTAACACGGCTATGACAGGCTATCAGGAAATTTTGACTGACCCGTCTTATACCGACCAAGTCATCTGTTTTACCTTCCCCCATGTCGGCAACACAGGCACAACACCCGAAGATGAAGAGGCCTCAACAGGCAAGGCGCAAAATGCGGCCCGCGGCGCTATATTCAAAGCACCAATCACGCCTGCCTCAAATTGGCGGTCAGAAAATGAACTTGGCGCGTGGCTTGAGCAACGAGGCATCATTGGGTTGTCCGGTGTTGATACGCGCGCCCTAACCGCCTTCATCCGCGACAACGGTATGCCTAACGGCGTTATCGCACATGCGCCTGACGGAAAATTTGATATCGATGCCCTTGCCGCGCAGGCAAGCAGCTGGGACGGCCTTGTAGGCGCGGACCTCGCGAGCGGCGTGACAACTGACGCCAGCTTTGACTGGCGCGAAGCCCGCTGGGTTTGGCCTGATGGTTATGCAGATAAAGAGGGCGTAAAGTCGGTTGTTCTTATTGATTACGGTGTAAAACGAAACATCCTACGTAACCTCGTTTCATGCGGGATGAAAGTGACTGTGGTGCCTGCAAGCACACCTGCCAAAGATATTCTTGCGCTTAAGCCTGACGGCGTTGTGCTCTCTAATGGTCCTGGGGACCCCGCCGCAACGGGCGAATATGCAATTCCTGTTATTCAAGAGATCATAGCCGCGGATAAACCAATCCTTGGCATATGCTTAGGGCATCAAATGCTCGCCTTAGCGCTCGGCGCCAAGACAGTCAAAATGGACCAAGGCCATCACGGGGCGAACCATCCCGTCAAAGACTATACGACAAACAAAGTTGAAATCGTCTCGATGAACCATGGTTTTGCTGTTGATCAAAAGAGCCTACCTGACACAGTCATCGAGACTCATGTCAGTCTGTTTGATGGCTCTAATTGCGGCATACAGCTTAAAGGTAAGCCGGTCTTCTCAGTCCAGCATCACCCCGAAGCTAGCCCTGGCCCACAAGATAGCTTCTATCTATTTGAACGGTTTGCCGAAGCTTTATAACAAGGGTTTATGACCGTCAGCGAACCACAAAATATAAAAACAGGGCTTATCGTTAGTTCGCTTATATTGGGTGTTATTATAACGGTAGTTGGAAGCTTTTCAGTAATATCGCTTAATCTTGGTGATATCGAAGATGTTGAGACATCAGCTATTATAAGTTCAAAACAAGCCCGTAGGAAGCACAGAGCTCGCAGATACTGGTCTGAGAGTAAATTCAGATATCACTTCAACATAGATTATATCATCAATATAAATGATCCTTTAAAACATATGGATATTGGAACGTATAATGCCACAACATTACGTCTCGGAAACGGGCGCTCCAAAAATATAGACCTTCAACGCTTAAATCGTATTAAGCGCAATGAATTCACGAAAGAAGAACAATCCGAAATAGATTTATTTTCCGACAGAATTACAGTTAGATCAAATGTATATTCCAACCATAATATTGGCGATGAAATCACAGTTTGGTATAGAGCAGATGATCCCTGGACAGCGAGTTATAACTTAAACACAGATAGAACTAATGCGTTCTTCAGTATTTTATTTGGATTATTTTTTCTAGCTGGAGGTTTGTTTTTAGCGTGGCAGAAAGACCAACTACCCCAAACGCACAGACCCACTAGCAATTAAGCTCTCTGCCCCAGCCAATATCGCTTCTTTGGCAGGGCGCGGGATAACTTGTGTTATTGTGCTCACATAACCCGCATCTGCTTCGTGAAACGTGCCTAAGTCTGGCAAAAGAACTTTCATGGGGTCGTTAAACACAGCCATTACCTTAAAAACGAAGTTAGGCATTTCACTTTTTGGTATCTTGGTGAGCTGCGGATAATTAGCGCTTAAAATTGCGGCAATCTCTTTAAACCATAACGTCTGAGCCGCAGCTATAAGACGGCGGCCTCCAGCCTCTTTTGCTGTCATCGCCGCAACATGAATAGCCGCGCAATCTCTTACATCAATAAGCGGAGCCCCCGATTTTGGAGACATCCGATAATGACCAATCATAATAGCTTTCAAAAGCCCCAATGAGGCCCCGCCGTTTCCATATGTATCAGGACCAAACACAATTCCCGGAACCACAGTGGTCAGTTTATCTCTCAGACCTTGAGCCTCCACATAGGCCCAAGCGGATTTCTCAGCCCTTGTTTTGGAAATAGGATAAGACGTCATCAGGCGCCAATCAGGGTCTGACCAATCATTCTCAGTCACAATCATTTTAGCCTGTTTACCCGGCTGGCCCATCATAGCAGAAATAGACGACGTCAAAACAATTCGTTCTGCTCCCGCAGAAAGCCCATGTTCTAAAACGCGCTGCGCGCCAGCGCGGGCTTCTGGCACTAAGGCTTCGCGTTCTTTTGGCGCTTCATGCGGAAGCGGCGAAGCAATGTGCTGAATATAACGGCAGTCTTTGACCGCATCAGCCCACCCTGCATCCTCGCTCAAATTAGCTTCGACAAGCTCAAGTTTGGCGACATCACTGCCCGCAGCCCGAAGAGCGTCAACAACTCTTTGGCCTTTGTCTTTATTGCGCACGGTTCCGCGAACCGCGTAGCCTTTCGCCAATAGACGCTCAGTCACGTGTGAGCCAATAAAGCCGGACACGCCTGTTACAAGGACTTGATCTGTCATGAGTTTACCTAATTTTATTTGGGCAAGATTGATTATAAACCTCAATCATTCTTGGCATCATGCGTTCAAAGTCTGCAACACGTGTTGCAGGTGAAGGATGTGTTGATCCGAACTCAGGCGGGGTGGCGCCGCCTTGGGCGCCCATACGCTCCCA
>JALZWM010000051.1 GCA_023300105.1 Hellea sp. | reverse complement strand
TCAACATATTCCACAACAGGACGGTCAACGTGTTTAATCACTTCGACAGGACGATCAACATATTGAACGACTGGGCGATCCACCTCTTTAATAACTTCAACTTGTTTGATCACTTCATATGGACGATCGACATATTGAACGCGGTCAACATGTTTAATGACTTCTTTGACAACAGGACGGTCAACATATTGAACGCGGTCAACATGTTTAATGACTTCTTTAACAACCGGACGGTCGACATATTTTGGTACTTCACGAACAACTGTACGCGTCTGAATTTGCGGCGGAGACGCCACAACAACTGTACGCTGCTGAACAGGGCGCATTGTACGAACGGGGAAAGTTTGAGTTACAAAACGACCACTATTAATGACCTGTCGTCCTGCAGGTGCAAAACCACCTGGAGTAAATCCGCCTTGTCCAAATCCGCCTTGTGCAAATCCTGGAGGAGCAAAACGCTGAGGCCCAAAACCTTGAGGCGCAAAACCACCTGAACCAAAACCACCTGTTGGAACAGGTGCTAAAGGCACGCCGCCCGGTCCAAATCCAGCTGGAGAAAATCTACCCTGAGGAAACCCAGAATTCGGAGCAAATCCACGATTAGCGCCTCTGTTTACACTACGGTTTGAAAGCGCATAACCTGCTGCGCCGCCAAGAACAGCACCGATAGCGGTCCCTTCTTGACGCTGACCAGAACCCGCTAGGTTTGATCCGATAACACCGCCAAGACCTGCGCCAATACCCGTGCCTGCAAGGTTACGACCCGTAAAGCCCGGGTTAAACGATCCTGCAAATGGGTTTCCACCAAAATTACTACGGCTATTCCCAAAGGATGCACCAGCAAGACCGCCAACGACCGCACCAATTGCGGTGCCTTCATCCCGGTTGCCTGAACCTGCAAGGTTAGACCCGAGAGCCCCGCCGATACCCGCGCCCGCTGCACCACCTAATAATGTGCTATTATCAAACCCGCCAAAAAGCTGGGCTTGCGCTGTTGTTGGCACAAATACCATTGCCGCAACTACAGCTGTTGTCATAAGAAATTTCATTGTTGGCTCCTCTAGATGCCTAAAAAAAGGTCGACCACCCCACACAAATGGTGCTGCTTGCTTATTAAACGCAAGCTTCACGCCGATTGCCAGTTTAGTATCACAAAAAAACAAACGACACAAAAGCGCTCGCCTGTTAAGAGAATACTTTTAACAGTAAAACTTGAATAATTAGCAGTGAAACGTGGTTAAAATTTGCCTTAATTAAATGGTTAAAGACTTGGAAAAATCCAAGCCTTCTATTGCAAAGTTCAAAAGTTAGTAAGAATTACCACGGCGGTACTGACGTTCACCCCGGAGATTTTCACGTTTAATCCGTTTTTTCTGCTTTTTTAATTCTGCTAATTTACAACTCACTTCATATATGCGGCGATCTACATAAGGATCATGACGATAGCTACGACGTTGGTTCAGTTCAGAAAGTTCGAGGCGTAAACGATCTATTTTACGCTCAACTCTTCGTAAATTATCTGGCCTCACATCATTGTAAGTGTAGCCATCAGATGTTTCATACCTACGGCTTTCATAGTTAGATCTACTATTAACCGTCTGAATTCTTGGACTCGTATAAACAATAGGGTTAGAGTTACCTTGATTTGATGTGGGATAACCAGAAATTTGGTTGCGCTGTGTGTTGTCATAAGACGCGGCTCTACGGTTATTCGTACCGCACTTACGTCTGTCATCACCTATTGCTGCGCCGATGCCCGCACCCAGTACCGCTCCTAGAGCGGAACCTTCTGTTCGAGCCCCGTTACCTGCAACTTGAGAGCCGAATACGCCGCCAGCGACTGCGCCTAAAAGACCGCCAACAAGTTGGTTTTCGCCGTCCGCACGTTTACAATCTTCATAACTGTAATTTGAGTTACTATAATTATTCGCATGCACGATAGTGGGAGTTGTTAGTGTTAGCGCAGCCAGCGTGACTGCAGCGAGAGTTTTTTTAGCATTTAACTTTGCCATGATGTTCTCCTGTCTTCGCGTACGATTGGGATAATGCCCGACCGATAAAAACAAATTACATGGCAGCCTCTGAACTCTCTCTGAGACCAAATTTCATTTTCAGTTCATTAAGTGAAGCGCGGTACGATGTCTCCCAAACGAAAACAGGAAGACACATTAATGGACCACCTTCGTGTCAAATAATTGTTATACAGCTTTAATTTGCTCGGGCCCTGGCACGCGCTAGAACTTCAGGATCGACATTCTCCTCAAGGCGCTTCTTTAAAGTTGCTTTATCTTTGTCATAATCATCAACGCTAGTTTGGCCTGATTTCAAGAGCCAATAATAAGCCTCTTCAAAACTTTGATTCACGCCCTCTCCTTTGGCTAATGTAAAGGCATATAAAAACTGACCTTCACTATCACCGCCGCGTGCAGATTTTTCAAACCATCGTGCGGCTTCAGTTTCAGATTTAGTCGCGCCTACGCCCTGATACACTAAAAGACCGTAATCTGCTTGGGCCGCGGCATGACCGCCTTCTGCTGCTTTTCTTAAGAGAGCTGCAGATTTTGTAGAGTTTGGACGAATATCAAAATTTTCGGCATACATAACACCGGCGATATAAGCAGCTTCCAGCTGGCCTGCTTCAGCAGCTTGCTCATAGTAGCTCAATGCCTGTTTAGGGTCTTCTTCAAAATAGCTATCTCCCAAACGCTTCGTCGCATCTCTATCAAAACTTCGAGACGCTTTTTTTAAATAAGCCTCAGATTGTTCAGTATTTACTTCAGTGCCCTGCCCTGTACGGTACAAATCAGATAAAGCCCGCATGGCATCAGTACGGCCTTGATTAGAGGCCCGCGTTAAATAATACACGGCATCCTTAGGGGTAAGACCCGCTTCATTTTTAATTCCCATTTCACCCAAAGCCACCAAAGCATCTTGGTGATTTCTACTCGCAGCCATAGTGTACCAATGCCGGGCCTTATCAAGATCCACGTAACCTGCCCCGCCCGTGCGTAGAATATAGCCCGCCATGACAGCCGCTTCGGCATTGCCTTTATTGGCCGCTGTTCTGGCATAGGCTAAAGCCGTTGTTTTATCACCCGCCTCGAAACGACTTAAAGCGTCTTGATAAGTAGCCTTATTCGCAGCGACATTATTTGGAGCTGCATAAGCTGCTCCGTTATAATTAGGCGCAAGCGTTAGAGCGGCGCTAAATACGACTGACATAGCTGTGAGAATTGCGAGATGGCTGATGCTGGCCCATCTGGATGAGACCACACTCCCGCGCTTACGGCTATAAAGTCCGCGCCGTGCTCTATCACAAGTGGCGCATTCTGAACTGTTATCCCGCCTATTGCGACGGATGGTATTTCGACAGCTTCTTGCCACCATTCTAAAATCTCCACGTCCGCCCGGTACTTTGCTGTCTTTGTTTGCGTTTCAAAAAACGCGCCAAAGGCAACATAATCCGCGCCAGCTGAGGCCGCTGCAAAGGCCAACTCCTTGGAATTATGACAGGTGACGCCAATAATTGCATCCCCTCCAAGCAGCTCTCTAGATGAAAAATAGTCCATGTCGCTTTGCCCGATATGAACGCCATCTGCGCCGACCTCCTTGGCTAATTCTGGGTTATCATTAAGCAAAACCAAAGTGTCATGCTCATGACATATAGGTTTTATAGCTTGCGCTACCTGAATAATGACTGAATCCTCTTCAGGGCCGCCTTCCTCGGCTTTAAGGCGTATTTGCAAACACGCCACAGGCGCCGCCGATAAAGACTGTTCTAAAATTTTACAAAAAGCGGGAAGGTCAGTTATTTGCGGCGGCGTAATGAGATAGAGTTGACACGGCTGCACGTCCTCTATTTTTCGAGTATCCGCTGGTTTTGACTGCGGTTTTGTTTTTTTCGAACTCATATCAAACTCTATTAAATTAATTTAGAACCGTTAGGGACATCACTATCGGGACTAAAAAGAGTCACCTGTCCCGCAGCGTTATTAAATCCGAGTGTAAGGACTTCTGACATAAAGGGACCGATTTGCCTTTTGGGGAAATTTACAACTGCTGCCACTTGTTTTCCAACCAACTCCGCTGGCGTATAAAGCGTAGTGATTTGCGCAGATGATTTTTTTACGCCTATGTCAGGCCCGAAATCTATCTTTAATTTATAAGCAGGCTTACGGGCTTGCGGAAATTCTTCGACTTCCAAAATCGTCCCCGTACGAATATCTACTTTTAAAAAAGTTTCAAAATCAGTCTCTGGTATTTTATTCAAAGGTGTTTTATCCATAATGGGCTTATGACAAGCCCCTAGATTTGCGTCTAGCCTAAAAGAAGTTTGAGCTATGGAAATTCGCCACGCAGAACCTGCAGATTATAAAAACATTTGGGCCCTTGCAGAGCCTGTCTTTCGCGCAGGTGAAACCTATCCCGTACCGCGTGATATTTCGCCCAAAGACGGCTTAGCCTATTGGCTATCCTCTGAAAAAACACTTTTTGTTGCCGAGGACAAAACAAAGGAAAGCGAGAACAAACTTGTCGGTCTATATTATATTAAACCCAATACAGGCGGCGGGGGCGATCATATTTGCAACTGCGGTTATCTTACCTTAGCCTCCGAGCGCGGCAAAGGCATCGCAGCGCAGCTCTGTGCGCATTCACTAACATTTGCCAAAGAATGCGGGTATCGAGGCATGCAATATAATCTCGTGATTTCAACCAATGCCGCCGCTGTGTATCTGTGGCAGAAAATGGGCTTTGACATTGTTGGAACCTTACCAGGCGTTTTTGACCACCCCGGCATTGGTGATGTTGATGCCTATGTTATGTTTCAAGCCTTATAATTAAGGTCAAACTGATGAAGCATAAAGCTCGCTGCCATTGCGGCATTGTAAAATTAGAATTCGAGGCCCCTCCATCAGTGGAGCTCCTTTTATGTAATTGTTCAGTTTGTGATATGAGTGGATATCAACATATTAATGTCTTGCATAACAAAGTCACTTTCATCAGCGGCGAAGATCACCTCACAACTTATACCTTTGGCTCTCATATCGCAAAGCATATGTTTTGTCAGGACTGTGGCGTCAAACCACTCTATCAACCACGGTCCCATCCAAATCATTACAGTATCAATTACCGCTGTGTTGAGAAGGAAACTTTATCTATCTCTAACACAGTTGAATTTGATGGTCGTAATTGGAAAAAAAACATCATGAGTATTCAATAGATACACAGGTAATCTTGGTTAACATCCTCTTAAGACTTGTGGTTAACAATCGCTTAAAATCGATTCGTTTGAAATCAATAAACAACAAGAGTGTGCAATGACATACCAGGTTAAAACAGCATTATTATACCTTTGCGTGGCAAGCCTTACCCTCACCGCATGTGGGCCTCGTTTTCATAATGCTCACGTGTCGGCGGATTGTATGGTTTATACTCAATCCTGCGCGCCTAATAATTACCAACGCAGTAGATATGGATACGTCCAAAATCAACCCGAGTACCAGCAAAGTGGATATGAAGCTTACGGGTCTGAATATATTCAGTCATACCCAGCTCCAGCCCCAGTTCAGTATCCTGCCACGCCTTACCCGCCCGCCGTCACATATGTTCAATCACAGCAATCTCTTGTGAGCTATGTACCTACGCCTGCGCCTGCGCCAACCCCTACTCCCATACATACCCCTACATATGAACCCGCCCCTATTTATGATTACCAACCAGAACCTATAGTCGAACCTAGTCAGCCGCTGTCATCTTGGGCGGCACCATGGAGAGAAGAGTCCGGTTGTCCCGAAGGTACCATTCAAGGTTACGGTGGTGGCGGTTGCGTACAAGTTACGGTCCTGCGTAAATAATTTATTATAAACAGATGCCGATTGAGACTGACATCTAAATTTGACCGATTTTCAGCGACAATCGTGAGTAGCTCTGCTTTAAGCTATAATGGATCAAAATATTCACCAACATATGAAACTCGCCGATATTATTTTATTGGTGACTTTATCCATTATTTGGGGCGGATCGTTCTTCTTTATAGAAATTTTAGTCAAACACCTTCCGCCGCTAACAATAGTAACATGCCGCGTTGGCCTCGCGGCCCTAGCTTTGTGGGCAATTGTTTTCATTCTAAAACTCCCTATGCCCAAAACACGGAAGCATTGGACAGCTCTTTTTATCGTGGGTCTAATAAATAATGCTCTACCATTCTCCCTCATTGTTTGGGGACAAACACAGATAAGTTCAGGTCTTGCCTCTATTTTTAACGCAACAACCCCGTTCTTTACTGTCTTGGTCGCTGGCGCCTTATTAGCCGATGAACGTATAACAAAGCCAAAGTTATGCGGTGTATTAGTAGGCTTATTAGGCACAATTGTTCTTATTGGTCCCGAAGCTTTAAATGGTATAACTGGGTCGATGATAGGCCAATTAGCTGTCATGGGAGCTGCCATATCATATGCATTTGCCGGCGCATTTTCACGGCGCTTTAAAAAATGGGGGTTATCTCCCCTCATCGTTGCAACAGGTCAGGTGAGTATGGCTACCCTTATATTATTTCCGCTCATGATGATTATAGATCAACCGCAGCTATCATTAAAAGCAGGCTTGTCTGTCCCCCTTGAAGCTATTGGCGCCATGATAGGCTTGGCGTTCTTTAGTACCGTCATCGCCTATATACTTTATTTTCGCCTTCTTGCCTCAGCGGGAGCGACCAATGCGGCACTTGTGACCTTCTTAATTCCGGTTTCAGCCATATTGCTGGGCGTTACTATTTTAGGTGAGACCTTTACGGGCCCACAAGCCCTCGGCATGAGCCTTATTGGATTAGGTCTCATTATCATGGATGGACGTCTGTTTCAGAAATTGAGGGCTGCGTAAGTTATTTTATTAAGCCCTATCTCATCTGACCGCTCGAAATTACGGGCACGCAGAAATCCTCGCTATTAGTCTTATGAGCCTTAAATCAATCAGTGCTTATAAAAATCATCTAATAAGTTCGCGTCACGCAAAATTATCAAACAACTTAATAGTACATTTATGGCTAAGCTT
The DNA here is from genome assembly GCA_023300105.1 of Hellea sp. Taxonomy (GTDB): domain Bacteria; phylum Pseudomonadota; class Alphaproteobacteria; order Caulobacterales; family Maricaulaceae; genus Hellea. The sequence goes on along the minus strand of JALZWM010000051.1, from coordinate 5,209 downwards.
TTTCTTCAGGCAAAACTAGCGTTGGGCCAAGGTTTTGTAAGACTTCACGCGCATTAAAGCTATTGTCGGCATCTGATTTCTTAAAGCGGCCAAACTTAACTTCCGCACTAGCGCGGTATTTCGAAATTTCGCGAACATTAAACCCATTATAAAAACCACGGCCTCCGAAGCCAAAACCATGGCCTCCAAATGCGCTTCGTCCAAAGCCTCTTCGGCCAAATCCACGTCCACCGTGAAATCCGCCGAATGATGAAAACCTGTGCCCACGGCTCCATCCAAAACTCGGTCGGTAAAAACTATAATTAAAATAAGGATCATAAATACCGCCAAAGCTTGACCCGCCACTAAGGCGTGTTTTTTCTTCGAGGTTTCTTTCCGTTAGTGTAAAGCTTTCAAAACCACGTTCAACGGCCAATTCTGCAGCGCGATAAATAAGGTAATTTTCAACAGTCTCACGCTCTGTCAACGAGTTACCACCAAAGGACACTCGCGCGCGGTCATTTTCAATCATCGTCTGTGAAAAACCATCAAATCCGCCTGGTTTAGAGGCTTCTTGGTAAGGCGTTGTACTGGCGCAAGCCGTCAAAGTAATGACGGAAGCAGCTATTACAAGGTGACGTAATTTCATGGTGTGTCTCCTATTTATACTTACTTATAACGCGTCGTCTCTGAACGCACACTGAATATGTAGTTCATATTTAGCTTATTTCAATGCACAGAACTGACACTGGAGCGCACAAAAGCGTGAAGGGGCGTTAATTTACGCTTTACGGCACAAGGAAATCACGGCCCATGCAAACAGGAGACCTGTTAGACATAAGGAAGGTACACTATAATTTTTTTGAAGGTCACTCACAAAAACCATAATGGCAGAGAGCAAAACCCAAGGCAGTGTCAAACCTAAGGCCCAAACTAAATCACGCCTAATGGACCCCCGCTTATGTGCACGCCATCCAATAAATGACAAAAACACTGCAGGAATATAGGCAAATGCTCCAAGACCAAAACATAGTATAAATGCTGATAATACGCCCCAAAAATATGTATCATTTTCGAGGAACCGAATAAAAAAGAAAGTAGAATACCCCAACGCAGTAACTCCCATCAGAGCCGCGAGAATACAGATTAAAAGATCGGCAAGGGTACCACCTATCAAGTTTTTCTCTGATAGCGTTTCAGAGTTATCGTAAATGGGGACAATGCGTTCCATGAGACTTCATAACCCAATTTGATTTAACAGCATATGAATTTTGGCGGAGTTCCCGATAACGTCTGTTCGGCTTAGACGAGCTCGTTATTTTGTGGTAAGCTAGGTTCAGGAGGGTCATATGAGCGTCAAAGATTTATTAGAAAATAAGGGTCATGAAATTTACTCTGTCACGCAGAGCGTAAAACTACGCGAGGCTATAGCGATGTTGAATAAGTATAATATTGGTGTGGTTCTTATCACCGATAGCGCAGGAAAACTCACAGGAATTTTATCTGAACGCGATATTATTCGGCGATCTCTTTTACAAGAAACAGGCTTTCGCGATGAACCCGTTACAAAGTCTATGACAAAAAATGTTTTGACCGTGCCGCCATCAGCGAGCGTTGATGATGTGATGGAAATTATGACCACGTCCCATATCCGCCATATCCCCGTTATGGATGGCGATGACATCAAAGGATTGATTTCGATTGGAGATATTGTCAAACGCAAAATTGCAGATGCTGAGAATGAAGCCGCCGCAATGCGCGACTATATTACTACGGGGTAAGCCAGCCTATAGAATCTCATGTCAGTTAAATCATATATTGCACCAATGGTGGCTTCCAAACTCTTAGGCAAAAACAAACTTATAGCGGGTCGCCGTAAATTTGAACGTAACCGCATCAAGGCTGGTAATGAACATATTGTTGAATTCTTCCATGACCCTTCTGACCCTTATTCTCAGCTCTTGCATAAAGTTCTTCCAAATTTCCAAGACGCCTTTAGAATTGAGGTGCTGACCCATATCGTTAGCCCTGCAAATCAAAGCGCCGTACCTGAACGTGAGAAACTCACGGTCTATGCTAAAATAGATGCGATGCGTCTCGCTAAGAAAGCCAACGTTGATTTTAACATCGACGACAAACCCACGGTAATAAATACAACGACAGCGAACACTCGCAGAGAAAAATTAGGGCATTACCAGAGCGCTATGCTTTATTATGGCGGTGAATGGTATTGGGGGTTGGACCGTTTACATTACTTAGAAGAGCGGCTGACGGCTTTAGGCTTACACGCAAAGACCGCGCCTAATTATACTTACTCACCGCCAATAACGCCGTCTGGTAGAGGTCGTACAGGTGCTGAGTTACATTGGTATCTATCTTTCCGCTCACCCTACACAGCCATTGTAAGAGACCGTATTAAAGCTCTTGCAGATGCTTATGACGCAGATATAAAGCTCCGCTTTGTTCTGCCTATGGTTATGCGCGGACTGCCTGTCCCCAAAGTGAAACGTCACTATATTATTTTAGATACAGCCCGAGAAGCGCGGCGTCTAAACGTACCCTTTGGCCGCGTTTGCGATCCTGTGGGCGCGCCAGTCGAGCGGGGCTATTCGCTTTTGCCATGGGCCGATAAGCAAGGACTTGGGTTTGAATTTGTTTCCAGTTTCCTTAAGTTAGTTTGGTCAGAAGGCGTAGATGCGGGACGTAATAAAGGCATGCAGAAAATTGTTGAGCAGGCAGGGCTGGATTGGGCTGAAGCCAAACATATTCTGGGTAATGAAGACTGGAGAGTGATTGAAGCCGCGAACCGTGCTGACATGATGGAAAGAGGGATATGGGGAGTCCCTAGCTTTCGAATTGATGAAACTATCACTTGGGGACAAGACAGGCTATGGGTCATCGAAGACGCCTTAAGTAAACTATCCCCGAAGAAACTATTAAAGAGTGATGCAAAATGAAAAAATTTATTTTATTTTCTGCCGCCTTGCTTGTGATCATTACAACGGGCCGTCAGGTTTTGATGCCAAAAATTATTGAAAAAAGTTTTGCTAAAAGCGTTTCCAAAAATATCGGCGTAGACAGGTCGGCCAAACTTGAAGACGGTCTTCACGTTTATATCTGCGGAGCGGGCTCACCCCTCCCTGACCCTAAAAGAAGCGGCCCTTGCATTGGTGTTCTTGCAGGCAATCAATCATTTGTCTTTGATGCTGGCACGAACGGGTCTCGCAATCTTGGCCCTATGGGGTTTCCGCTGGGCCGTACCGAGCATATTTTTTTAACTCATCTACATTCAGACCATTTCGACGGACTTGGTGAAATGTTGTTAGGCACATGGATTAATGGTGGCCGCACGGTACCTACACCCATCTGGGGCCCCCTTGGAACATCCAAAGTCGTAGAGGGATTAAACACAGCCTATCAAATCGACAGCACATACCGCACTATCCATCATGGTGAGGACATCGCAAATCCAGCAGGATTTGGCGCTAAAGCGCATGAAATTAAAATGTCAGGAATAAGTATGGTTGTACTTGAAAAAGGCGACGTCAAAATCACCGCATTTAAAGTTAGTCACTCACCTGTTTCACCAGCCTTTGGCTACCGGATTGATTACAAAGATAGGTCCATCGCGCTATCTGGAGATACCGCCTATGACCCAAACATTGCTGTGGCCGCAAAAGGCGTCGATGTTCTTTTTCATGAGGCCCTCAATACGGACATGGTCAAAACAATGCAGCGCAGCGCGGAGGCTAATAATGCGAAGCGTCTCTCTAAAATTTTTGAAGATATTGTGGATTACCATACCTCGCCTGTAGATGCCGCAAAAACGGCCAAGATGGCTGGCGCAAGAGACTTGGTGCTTTACCATATCGTCCCAATGCTGCCTTCAGACGCTTTAATACCTATGTTTATCAAAGGCGCAGATGACGTGTTTGACGGAAAAATTACTGTGTCCGAGGATGGCATGATTATTCGGTTGCCGGTAGGAAATGACGTTATCATTTACGATAAAGGTTTGTAAAATAGGGCGGGCTTAAAAGAGTAGGGCAGTTCTGCTGATTTTTAAATCATCAAGAAAGTTCATAATTTTCTAGGCTGCGCTCCTCACGTTTCATTAAATGAAGTTTTTATTGAAACACTTAACGCACATCACTTATCTATCCCCCAGTAACAGACATATGCCGCGGAACAGCCGGGCTTTCGCCGCGTTCAGTTATATTAAAGTCGTGTTTTTCTGGCTTATTTATCATTGCCAAATCCAAAGCCGCATTTAACGCCTGTTCTGGATTTTCACCGCGCATGGCGGCGCGTAGATCAACGCTGTCGGATTGACCGAGACACATGTAAATTTGCCCTGTGCACGTCACACGCACGCGGTTACAGCCTGCGCAGAAATTATTGGTAAGCGGTGTAATGAACCCGAGTAACCCTCCTGTTTCCTTTACCCTAACATAACGCGCCGGACCGCCTGTGCGGTAATCTGATTCAGTCAGCGTATATTTGGCGTCCAGCACGTCACGGATTTCGGTGAGCGGTAGATATTGGTCGACGCGGTCACCGTCTATTATGCCCATAGGCATGACTTCGATGAGGGTCATATCCATTGATTTTGAATGTGCCCATTCCATCAGCTCTGGGATTTCGTGCGCATTAGTGCCTTTGAGGGCAACCGCGTTTATTTTAACTTTAAGCCCTGCGTCCAAGGCTGCGTCTATACCGCCCAGAACTTGGTCCAGCACATCACGGCGCGTAACCTTCTGGAAGCTCTCTGGGTCGCGCGTATCGAGAGAGACGTTAAGACGCTTGACTCCTGCTCGTTTTAAATCTTCAGAAAACTTGTATAGCTGCGTAGCATTTGTTGTCAGCGTAATTTCATCCAGTGCGCCAGTTTTCAGATGCCGAGATATATTTCTAATTAAATCCATAAGACCGCGCCTTACCAAAGGCTCCCCCCCTGTCAGGCGTATTTTACGTACACCTCGCGCGATAAAACTGGCGGCTAGCTGGTCTAGCTCTTCGAGTGTCAGTAAATCTTTCCGCGGCAGAAACGTCATATTCTCCGCCATGCAATAATTACAGCGTAGGTCACAGCGGTCAGTCACTGACATACGCAAATACGTAATATCGCGCCCAAAACTATCGCGCAGTTTACTCATTTTATGGGTATTCATTATTTGCGCTGACGACGCCTGCGGCCGCCATTTGTCGGCGCGGCAGGCGCGGTTGGAAA
>JALZWM010000050.1 GCA_023300105.1 Hellea sp. | reverse complement strand
GGGCCTTCGGCCTCAATCTTAGCAACCAAACGGGGTTTTAGACGGCTCATTAAGCTACAAGTTCGGCGTCAACCCGCTTTGGCGATACGGGAGATCTTCTAATGGCCCAAAACACAACAGCGGCACCGATAATAATCATCGGCAGAGAATAGGTCATGCCGCGTGTTAGCGGGCCAAATTGTGTCGCATCCGGTTCGCGAACAAACTCCACACCGAACCTAAAGACGCCATAAAGAAATACAAACATTCCCGCACAAAATCCCGGCTTAGTGAGCGCTTTGAACTTCAAACATAACACGCGCACAACAAGGAAAATAACGATACCTTCAAGAAAGGCTTCATAAAGCTGACTAGGGTGACGCGGCTGGCTGTCGGGCGCTGTCGCGAATATAAAGCCCCATGGTACATCAGTAATGCGGCCATAAAGCTCTTGATTAAAAAAGTTCCCAAAAAATCTAACTGCGAGCAGACCTAATGGCGCGCCGACTGCGGCCATATCCGCAATTCTTGCGAGGCCTAATTTCTTTCTCCAATGCGTATAAATCACCGCGCCGCACACGCCAAGGAAACCGCCATGAAAGGCCATGCCGCCTTGCCAAACTTTGAAAACATCTAGCGGAGCCTGAATGAACATTGAAGGGCTATAGAGCGCAACATAGCCAAGCCGTCCGCCAACGATAATCCCGATAAGGCAGTAAAACATCAAATCTTGCAGCATTATCTGCGTTGGAATTAATTCAGGTTGCCGTGTCGCCCCGTCTACAATCCATATATCTCGTTTTTTAACAAGGCTCACTGCATAAAAGTAAGCGCCGTATAATCCCGCGATATAAGCAAGTCCGTACCATTTAACGCTAAAGCTACCGATAGAAATCATGTCGGGGCTAATCCAGTCAGGGAACTTTATGGCTGTTATGAGGTCTATCATTAATAAGGTCTACTTCTACCCGCGTCAGTTTGTTCTGATTCACTACTAGAAAATCTGATAGCGCGCCCCTATCTTGAAAGAAAGGTAAAACGGAGACGATTATGCAAAGCAAATCACGCCCACTCGATGATTTAACCAATCTTATGACCAACGCCGTTGGCGCCGTTAAGGGTGTAGGTGATGAAGTCAAAGCTATTGGCCGTTCACAAGCAGAACGTATAATTGCTGATCTCGACCTTGTTGGCCGCGATGAGTATGAAGTTTTGAAAACTATGTTTGAAAATTCACAGGCTGAAATCGAAGCCCTACGTAAAGAGGTAAAATCGCTCAAATCAGCCGTGAAGAAAAAAGCTTAGTTAAACCCCAATAACTTGAGACGCAATCCGAGGTACAACACCAATCATTTTTATTTTCTCTTGCGACATCGTTAAGCAGACACATTCTCCAGCCTGAGATACTTCCAAGCTATGGGTCTCTCCGACATTAACAATCTGAATGTCGCCTTTGTTAAAAGTCTTACCGTTTACTGTATAGCTGCCTTTTAACACGAGCACCCACTCTTCACCCACGTGATTATGCTCAGGAATTTTAGTTCCGGCTTTGGCCCTAAATAAATAAAGGCGTTCAGCCCCCATCGTTCGCCTTGACCCTATTATATTATGGATTGAGATGAGCGGGGTAAATCTATTCCACTTTACATTATTGATGATAGCATCAAAATTGGGTTCAGCTCTGTTATCATTTCCAGAAATTTTGTGATCGAACTGATTTTGAGGCGGTAAAACCTCTAGCACATTAGCTATAAATGCAGGTGAAAGTGGCTGTATTGATATATCCTCCAATGCAGAACTCGCCACGGCGTCTTCAATTTCAACTCGGTCTGCAATCTCTTTTGAAAGCTTCTTCTGGCAAGTTATAATCATATGTTTAGCGGGACTTAATTGCCCCAAAGCATATTGCTCAATCGCATTATCATATGTTTGAACAGCATTGGAATGAATGTGCTTCATTACACACCTCCCTTTACATGCATATTTTTCCTAAGGGCTTGAATTGCACTTCGAATACGAGTTTTGACAGTACCTATTGGGATATTTAATTCTTCAGAGATTTCTTTATGCGTTTTGAATTCCATAAAGGCCATATGTATGGCGCGTTGCTGATTTTGATTCAAACGACTGATTTGACCTTTCAAAGCTTCAGAACTTTCACTTGCCATGAAGTTCACTTCGGCTGACGGAACTTCATCGTCAGCAATTATCTTCATAAGCTCTGGGTCTCTAACATCCATGCGGCCGTGTTTGCGTTTATGATCAATCCAGCGATTACGCGTTAGTCGGTAAACCCATGTCGCAAAGGAAGCTTTCTCTGGATCAAAAGATCCGCCTTTGGTCCAGACCTTAATCATCACATCTTGCACGATATCTTCGGCAGTACCCGCCCCAACACCTCGGGCCATCAACCACCCTTTGAGTTTTGGCCCGTAAATTTCAAATAAGCTTGAGAGCGCTTTTGCGTCTTGGTGATTGGAAATTTTATCAAGCCAAATAGCATCACGCTTAGCCGCACTAATTGATTTTGGTGATGCAAGGCGTCCATTGGACATTCTTATACGTTCCTGCCAGTTTTCTGTATTCCCATTATCTGAAACTCTAATAGCACCAAATCCAAATGTCATGATTATTCCACAAATTTATGACATCAGCATAGACGTCAAAATTCATACGCTTCTAGAGCGGCAAAAGTTTTGATGTTCAAATACAATTTATGGAATCTGACGTAGGGCTTCTGTCACAATCTCACGTCCACCTAAACCCCAGAGATTTGTATGCTGCCCGCCGTCAATGATATGAGCAGACTTAGGGCCAGCATAACTATCATAGAGTTTTTGCCCCTGAGAGAGAGGTACAACACTATCAGCTGTGCCATGTGTCCAAATCAAGGGCATATCAGCCCCACTTAAAGCAAGGTTTGATTGAAATTTATCCTTCATCAAAAGTCCAACAGGCAGAAAGGGCACTTGTTTACGGCCCATATCCAAAATCGAATTAAAAGGCGCATCGACAATGAGTAACGCAGGCTTGTGCTGCACTGTCAGTTGAGCCGCAATACCTGAACCTAAGGATGTTCCAAAAAAGACAATATTCTCAGGCTTTACGCCCCGCGCTAATAACATCTCATATTGACGAGACGCCGCCATGACCATTTTCGCCTGACTGGGCGTGCCAGAGCTACCCGGATAACCCGGATACCCCACAGACCAAACGCCGTAGCCCTGCCCGATTAAGTCCTTAAAAATATCATGATTACTATAAACAGCAGACCCGTTCCCGTGAAAGAACATGACAGTCTTTTGATGTTTTTCAGAAGGCGGGGCATACCAAGCGGTAAGTCTGTCCTCGCCGCTCTCTAAACTTACCTCTTCCATATCTAAATCAACGCCGGCGGGCGTTATGTAAAGACTAGGGGGAAAGTAGAGAAGCTTGCGCTGTGCAAAGAAAAGCACAGCGCAAATAATAAGGTAAAGTCCAAGGGCGGCTAAGCCAATAAGCTTGAGCCACTTCATATATTAAAGCGCTTTGATAATCTCTTCGACCATCTTCTTGGCATCAGAGAGAAGCATCATTGTTTTATCTTCATAGAACAAATCATTATCAATGCCCGCATAACCCGGCGACAATGAGCGTTTCACGAATAGAACCGTTGCCGCTTTATCAACATCCAAAATAGGCATACCAAAGATTGGGCTTTGCGGATCAGTTTTCGCCGCAGGATTGGTTACATCATTTGCGCCAATCACAAAAGCTACATCGGCATTTGAAAATTCTGAGTTGATATCTTCAAGCTCGAAGACTTCATCATATGGCACATTAGCTTCGGCTAAGAGAACGTTCATGTGACCCGGCATCCGGCCCGCAACGGGATGGATAGCGTAATCAACGTCAACGCCTTCTTCTTTGAGCTTATCAGCCATTTCACGGATCGCATGCTGGGCTTGCGCCACCGCAAGACCGTAACCCGGCACAATGATAACTTTAGACGCATTCTTCATGATAAAGGCCGCATCTTCGGCAGAGCCGCGTTTAACAGGGCGTTGTTCTTTATCGCCAGCCGCAGCCGCCGCGCTATCCCCGCCAAAGCCGCCAAGGATAACAGAGATAAAGCTTCGGTTCATTGCCTTACACATGATGTAGGACAAGATAGCACCAGAGGAACCAACGAGCGCGCCCGTCACGATGAGCGCAAGATTACCAAGCGTAAAACCAAGAGCCGCAGCCGCCCACCCTGAATAAGAATTGAGCATAGAGACAACAACAGGCATATCCGCGCCGCCGATTGGGATAATAAGTAAGAAACCAAGAACAAAAGTCACCGCCAGCAATATCCACATAAGCACTGGATCAGCGCCGCCAGACTTCATCATCATGGCGACAAGAACAACGACAGCCAGCCCTAGAACGATGTTAATGATATGACGTGCAGGCAACATAATCGGCGCGCCAGACATATTTCCGTTAAGTTTCGCAAAGGCGATCAAAGAGCCAGAAAACGTAATCGCGCCAATCCCTGCGCCGAGCGCAAGCTCGAGAAGGCTGATGGGTTTAATGCCGTTAGGCGTCATAATACCAAAGCTATCAGGACTAAAGAAGGCCGCAACTGCCACTAAGACCGCAGCCAAACCAACAAGAGAGTGAAACGCCGCCACTAGCTGTGGCATATCTGTCATTGGGATTTTCTTGGCGATAACTGCGCCAATAATACCGCCAACAGCGAGACCGCCGCCCACAAGCAAGAGACCTTGACCGCCAAGACCCGCAACTAAGATAGTTGTGATAATTGAAATCGCGATACCTATCATCCCGTATGTATTCCCGCGGCGGGAACTTTCAGGTGAAGACAGGCCACGAAGAGCTAGAATAAAGAGAACCGCTGAGACTGTGTAGAGAACTGCGGCAAAATTTGCTGATAAGTGTAGCACCTAATTAGCCTCCACTTTTTTGACGGGTTTCTCTTTTTTCTTATACATAGCAAGCATACGCTGGGTCACAAGAAAGCCTCCAAAAATATTCACGGCGCAAAGCGCAACAGCGAGAACACCCGCTCCCGTCGAAATTCCAGACCCGCCTTGAGTTCCCGCAGCCACGGCCACAATAGCCCCGACAATAATCACGGATGAAATCGCATTAGTTACCGCCATAAGCGGCGTATGAAGCGCAGGGGTCACAGACCACACAACGTAATAGCCGACAAAAATCGCAAGAACGAAAATTGTAAGCTGAAAAACAATCGGGGAAACCGCAGCTCCGCCCGCCATTATTAATCCGGCCATAGTAAGCATTGATAACATCGCCCTACCCCTTTAATCTTTCATGGATTACAGCGCCGTCTCTCGTCAGCGCGCATCCCTTAATAATATCATCTTCCCAATCAGGCGCATAAGAGCCATCTTCTGCTGTCACGAGCGGCAAGAAAGCCTTTAGGTTGCGCGCAAACATATTGGACGCATCAGACGCCATACGGCTTGGCCAGTTCAGGAGACCAACAATTTTCACGCCGTTTTTAGTCTCTACAATCTGGCCTGCTTTCGCGCCTTCGACGTTACCGCCGCGTTCTGCCGCCAGATCAACGAGGACGGAGCCGGGGCGCATCGTGTCTAACATAGCTTTAGTTACCAAAATCGGAGCCGCGCGTCCTGGAATGAGCGCCGTTGTGATAACAATGTCCTGCTTAGCTATATGCGTGGCTGTAAGCTCGGCTTGCAGCTTTTGATACTCGGGAGACATTTGCTTGGCATAACCGCCTGCTGTCTCCGCCGCTTTAAATTCTTCATTCTCAACGGCGATAAATTTAGCCCCGAGTGAAGCAACTTGTTCTTTAGTGGCAGGACGAACGTCAGTCGCTGTTGTCACAGCGCCCAAACGGCGCGCAGTTGCAATGGCTTGAAGCCCTGCAACGCCAACACCCATAATAAAGCATTTCGCCGGGGCAACTGTTCCCGCCGCCGTCATCATCATCGGCATAGCGCGGCCATATATACCAGCGCCTTCAACAACACTGCGGTAACCAGAGAGATTAGATTGTGACGAGAGGATATCCATGCTCTGAGCGCGCGAGATACGCGGAATATATTCTAGGGCAAAAGCCGTTACGCCTGCTTTAGCGCACGCCGCCGCATATTTTGGATTATCTGTCGGGTTCATTAGCCCTGTAATGCCTGCGCCTTTTTTAAGGCCCGAGACGAATTTAGCGTCGCGGCCTGTAATTGACATAACTAAATCAGCTGTTTTGGCAGCACCTGCATTTGACGCAACTATCTTGGCGCCAGCGGCAACATAATCTTTATCATAGAAATTGGCTGCGGCTCCCGCACCTTTAACAACGCTAACCTCATGCCCAGAGGCCACATAGCCTTTGACCGTATCAGGCGTCGCGCTTACACGCGATTCGGCGTTATCACCGCCTTTAGCATCCGCATCTTTTAAAACCGATATTTTCAAATGACTGCCCCTTAACTGAGTAAATTCAAAGCATTTTAATAGAAATAGAAATTTTTTTTATTTACAACCAATTTATTTTATTATGTCAACCTTTATTGATAACCAATTGCAATAAATTGGTATGACCAATTTAAGAAATGAGCTCATAAATCAAACGTTGTTAAGTGCTAGCATGCCATAGTGCCAACAACAGGCTGGCAATACCCATAGGTACAGCGCCTGCTATGATGCCCGCATACCAACCGCCTTTAAGTTTTAGCGCCGCGCCCATAATAAAGCCAAGAATTAATGTTGTAATAAGAGAGGGTAGCCAACCTAATGGTGTTCCAAAGACAAGGGTTGGATAAAGCACAAGAAGCGCAATCGCAGCCCCCCCATATTTGGTAAAGCCCATAAAGCCGCCAAAGGTTTTTTTGTGTCCTGTGACACCCATAGTGCCTCTAACGTAATCAGAATGATCAGTTGCCATTTTAAAGTCCCTTTTAGACATTGCATTTTAAACGGGCGTATCATGAGCTGTCCGAGTTCTCAATAGTTAAGACTGCCACATGAAAATTGAAGCAATATTAACCCTACCTCCTAACCAGACTTTCACCTCTTTATCCCATATTGCAACGCTCAAGAGCAGGGACAACCCCGCCGGTATTAGGATGAATAGCATGGGAAAAACGGTCCTCATCGTTGATGATGATCCGACTCAACGACGCTTATTACAAGCTGTCGTAGAGAAAAGCGGGTTTTCGACATTACAAGCCGACAATGGCGATACAGCCCTTGATATGACGCTCGGGCCTGACGGCGCAAATATCCATGTGATGTTGCTTGACCTCATCATGCCAGGCCGAAATGGCATGGAAACGCTCGAAGAACTCGCAGCTAAGCGACCTGAACTTCCCGTTATCGTGCTGACAGGCAAAGGGTCTATAGATACTGTCGTCAAAGCGATGCAAATGGGCGCACGAGATTTCGTTGTGAAGCCTGCCTCGCCTGAACGCATTATCGTCTCTATTCGTAACGCACTCGCCATGAAAACTTTAGTTGGTGAAGTTAAACGTCTCAAAAAGACAAATGATGGCGGACTTAAATTTTCGGATTTAATCGGTAACGCAGGTACAATGCGCTCAGTTGTCGCCATGGGAGAACGCGGTGCGAAAGCTAATATTCCGATGCTCATCACGGGCGAAAGCGGTGTTGGTAAAGAAGTTATTGCCCGTGCAATCCAAGGCGCATCCGAACGCTCTGACAAACCTTTTATTACAGTCAATTGCGGCGCAATTGCTGAGAACTTGGTCGAGTCTATCTTGTTTGGCCATGAAAAAGGCTCCTTCACAGGCGCAAATGCGAAACACTTAGGTAAATTTCAAGAAGCCCATACAGGTACGCTCTTTCTCGATGAAGTTGGTGAACTTCCTTTAGAAATGCAGGTGAAATTACTCCGCGTTCTACAAGAAGGCGAAGTCGATCCGATTGGCTCCAAAAGAACTGTTCCTGTCGATGTTAGAATTATTTCAGCGACCAACCGTGACCTTGCGGCAGCTGTTAAAGACGGGACATTCAGAGAAGACTTATATTATCGTTTGAATGTTTTTCCAATTGCGGTGCCTGCCCTTCGTGAACGTACCGAAGATATTCCGGCTCTGACTGAGCATTTTATCAAACGGTTTAACGTGCAAGAAAAAATGAATGTCGTCGGCGCTGAGTTTGAGACTATAGAGCTTCTAAAATCATATGAGTGGCAGGGCAATGTACGCCAACTTGAAAATAGTATTTTCAGAGCAATGATTTTATCAGATGGGCATAAGTTAAAGCCAAATGACTTCCCACAAATTTCTGGATTAATGCCAGCAATGGCAACTCAAACAGAAGACCCATTAACAGCGCTTATTAAAAACGTTTCAGAAGAAAACGACCTATCCGTCAACTTTATGGACCGGGAAGGTCACTTACGAACACTTGAAGACATCGAACGCGATCTTATTCAATTCGCGATTGAAAATTATTCAGGACATATGAGCGAAGTCGCTCGCCGCCTCGGTATAGGGCGATCAACACTATACCGCAAAGTTCGCGAACATGAACTAGACGTAGAAAGCGTCAAATCAGCATAGTTTTTAAGGGGAAAACCATGAAACATTTATTGAAAATTACACTCGTTGCTGGCGCTGGCCTCGCAACCGCAACTATAAGCGCTCCAGTTTCTGCTGGAAATCCTTTGACAAGTCTTCGCGGGATGTTTGCGCCGCAAGCATCACACGCTGATTTTGAAGGTCGGTTTGATAAAGCACAAACCTATGCAACGTCTAGGCAGCAAAGACGCTTGGGGGTTGCAGCGCCTGTGCAAGAGACAAATTATTATGCCTCTAATAACGCGCAAAATTCATATACCCAAAGTTCACAAGACCAAGAAGAAACTGTTAGGTATTATAACGCGGAAGACTATTACGCACAAAATCAGCACGGCTCAACATATGGGTCACCCCATAGAACTGCTGAAAACAATTATTCTAGAGATACATCTCAAAAACAGAGAAAATCGAAAAGATCTAAATACGGAAACATATATGACTACGAGAGTGGTCACTGTGGAAAAGAGTGTGCGCCAGCACAGACACATTATCGCCCTGCGGTACAACCTGTTACTTACCGCCAAATCACTGAGTATAGATGCTGGGACGGCTCAATTGTGGCAGATGCCAATAGCTGCGCACCGCAAACAATAACACAAAGTATTCCGCAATATAGATGTTGGGACGGCGAAGTGGTCACAGATTTCAATGGTTGCAAACGACAAACCATAACACAAGAAGTGCAGCGCACACGTGACACATCATACGGTAACACGTATCAAACACCTGCCCCAACGGCAGCAGCATCCGTTGAATGCCCGAGCGGAACAAGCAAGCAATCTGATGGTACCTGTCTACAATTTAGTTCAGAGTCCAGTTCAATTCCAACGTCAAGCTATGGCAGCACTTCAACATATAGCGGTTCTAATCATAGCAGCCTACCAACGAATTGCCCATCAGGTACATCGGCTCAATCTGACGGAACCTGCATGGAAATTACGACTTCTTATGATAACAGTTCTTACGATAACAGTTCATTTGATAGCAATCAGTTTGCAGGCGCTTCAGTTGAACTCTTTGGGAGCAACACATCAACGAATGTCACGCCTTCATATGGCTATGAAACAAATAATGACTTAGACCTTAGAAGTTATCGTCCGATCCGGAAATAGCTTACGATACTCTCTGTAGCCTTTACAGATTACAGAGTAAATTGGATCTGAATGCGTTTTGTGGGAAACGTGTTCAGGTCCATTATTTTTTGGGCCTTCATTATTTTGGCCAATGACTATTTATATCTTTATCCTCTTCTTATCCTCGGGCGTTTAATTATGAATTCACTGTAGGCTCCACTCTAGAATCACTTAAATAGTCTAGCTAGGCTAATTATAAGGTTCGTTTCATGGCCCTAGATCATTTCACGAGTAATACAGGGCGTTCATGTGATGGATGTTCCATGTGTTGTTATATTCTGGCCATTGAAGATTTAAAAAAGCCTATGGGCACGTGGTGTACAAATTGCTCGAGTAAAAAGGGCTGTGATATATATCCAAATCACCCTCAAGAATGTAAAGATTATCAATGTGGTTATCTGATTCACGATAAGCTTTTTGGCGAAATATGGAATCCCGTAAAATCCAAAATGGTTGTCACCCCAGGATTGAACGGCAAAAGATTAAGGGTCAATGTTCACCCCTCATATCCGTCACGCTGGAAAGAGGAACCTTATTATTCTCAACTACGGCGCATTGCGCAAAACCTAGACCCAAAGAGTATGCAGCTCTTAATATGTGTTGGCCGCAGAACAACGGCGATGCTGCCCAATGAAGATGTCTATCTTGGTCACGTCGCAGAGGATGAAGAGGTCTGGACAAACGTAACGAAAACACAATTTGGTTTTAAAGTCACAGCAAAGAAAATTGCTAAAGACCCGACAGCATAACCCCCCCGCCTATTCATCTTCATTCATTTTCACTAAACGCAAAAACGGTTTTTTGGGTGCAGGCTTAATGTCGGGCTTATTTTTTGGCGCGGTAAAATCTTCCCTCTTAGGCGGCCAGTTATTCTCGACAATATCATCTTCGATATGACGAACGCGGGGCGTATAGCCGTTCTTTGAGTTAAAGCCTTTTTGCTTGAAGCTTGACCCTTGCTTATTTTTTCCTTGCCCACCTATTCCTTGCTTGTTTTTCCATTTATCGGCTGTGCGTTCATAATCCGCATCAGAATTACCACCAGAATTACTATCAGAATTTGCGTCCGTATCGACAGGCTTCTTCTTAAGGTCTTTGACCTTTTTATTCATGGCGGCCATTACGCGTTTTTGCGCAAAACTTAGCGCGTCGCCGGGCCGTCCTTTTTCGCGGTCATGAAAAGCCGAGCCGAATTTATCGAGGCGCTCAACGACGCTCTCGCCAAATTCATTTTCAAACTCTGTGATTTCGCCCTTTTCCGTGAGCGTGCGGTGTAGCCTTTCAAGCTTGCGCCGCGCATTACGCGCAGAGCGTTCTCGCGTTTTGGCATGCTTTTCACGTTGCTTTTCTAGCGCGCTATCCCGCGCCGCCTGCTCCGCTTGCCA
>JALZWM010000049.1 GCA_023300105.1 Hellea sp. | reverse complement strand
TAAGCGCGCGCAAGCTATCTTTCGTCGCTTGCTGAATATCCTCAGCAGATGCGGCGCCTGTTGCTGTGGCAACATGAGCTGCAACTTTGCTTTTGACCGCTTCTTGCTCAGCAGGCCCCCAATTTCCCGTTAAGGCAGAAGTAAGCTCGTCCTGAGCGTCAATTGGCCAAGAGGCGCGCTTCCATGACGGCCCATCGGCGTTTTTCTTAGCATTCGCCGCCTCTTCGCCGACACTGGCGAAATAGGTGCGCCAACTCGGGTCAACGCTATTAGGGTTCGCGGCGTATTGAGCCTGAATTTGCTCAATATAGGTCGCATTCGCCCCGTCCAGAAACAAGGTGTCGAGCATGGCTTGGTTTTGCTCAGATCGTGATTTTTTTGTCATAATAATTGCATGTAATTTGTTGCTTTGAAATATATACAAAGTTTAGCATCTAACAGAGATACACTCCCATTAAAACTAAATCCGCCGCCATCTCTGCCATGATGGCGTGACACACCGCCAACGGATACACTCCCCATACCATCTGTCTCATCCATATCACGGTCAGACCCTTTCGAAATAAAAAATTTTGTCCGGTTCTTCACATCGGAGCTCACTGTACTCTCTAATTCCTTACTTAGCATAAAATTGAGCCAACTTTTGTAGTGATTTTTAGGTGCAAAGACTTCTACTTTTGTGAAGTAACCATACTCGTGTTTGGCTCTCTGGTAAAACACATACATGGAATCTATCCAAAAACAGGGGCAAGTTAAATACGATTGTTTAAAGTTCTCAATCATCTCATCTCTTTTACTATCTGCCCTAACATTAGAAAGATGCATCTCTAAAGGAATGTTATTTCTATAATATCCCCACGCCCTTTTGGCTAATTCATGAGCCTTTTCCTCTGAGAGTTCAATAGGACTGCCAAAATCAAAATTACTACTTTGGTAGCCCATAGTAAGAATTCTTTGCACTCGTGCAAAGACATCCCATAAAGTTAAATCCTCCGACAAGCGCAGAATCCTGAACTCTAAGAGTTCAGAACTTCCATCATTGTCACGCCCAATTTCGCAGGGCTATCAGAAACACGGATACCCGCTTTTTCCATAGCCGCCATTTTGTCTTCAGCTCCGCCTTTGCCGCCAGATACAATCGCGCCAGCATGGCCCATTGTGCGCCCTGGAGGGGCTGTACGGCCAGCAATAAAGCCAACCATTGGTTTTTTAATACCTTTTTTCGCCATATGCGCAACATATTCAGCGGCTTCTTCTTCGGCTGAACCGCCGATTTCGCCAATCATGATGATTTGTTTAGTGTCATCATCATGCATGAAGAGTTCAAGACAATCGATAAAGTTAGTGCCATTAATCGGGTCACCACCAATACCAATCGCTGTTGTTTGGCCAAGGCCAACTTGCGTGGTTTGGAACACGGCTTCATATGTCAAAGTCCCTGAACGAGAGACAACGCCGCAAGAGCCTTTTTTGAATATCTTACCGGGCATGATGCCGATTTTACATTCTTCTGGGGTCAAGACGCCCGGACAGTTTGGCCCGATAAGACGAGATTTAGAACCTTGAAGCGCGCGCTTAACGGGGATCATGTCTGAAACAGGAATGCCTTCGGTAATCGCAATGATAAGTTCCATTTCAGCGTCAATCGCTTCCATGATTGAATCCGCTGCGAATGGCGGGGGTACGTAAATCACAGAGGCTGTTGCGCCTGTTGCGTGTTTCGCTTCGGCCACAGTGTCATAGTTTGGAAGACCAATATGTGTTGTTCCGCCTTTACCGGGCGTAACGCCAGCCACCATCTTGGTGCCGTGATAAGCCATAGCTTGTTCCGTATGGAA
This sequence comes from Hellea sp., assembly GCA_023300105.1. Classification (GTDB taxonomy): domain Bacteria; phylum Pseudomonadota; class Alphaproteobacteria; order Caulobacterales; family Maricaulaceae; genus Hellea. The sequence goes on along the minus strand of JALZWM010000049.1, from coordinate 43,094 downwards.
CGTGCCGGTTTTACCGGTCATGCCCTGTGTGATAATTTTTGTGTCTTTGTTAATTAGTACTGACATTACGCAGCCTCCACCGCTGCAACAATCTTCTGCGCAGCATCGTCTAGGTCATCCGCAGCAATTACGTTTAGACCAGATTCGTTGATGATTTTTTTACCGGCTTCAACGTTCGTGCCTTCTAGGCGAACAACAAGCGGCACTTCAAGGCCAACTTCTTTAACCGCGTCAACAGTGCCCTGTGCGATGACATCACATTTCATGATGCCGCCAAAAATGTTGATAAGGATGCCTTTGACTTTTTCGTCAGATGTGAGGATTTTAAAGGCCGCAACGATGTTTTCTTTCGTCGCGCCGCCGCCCACATCAAGGAAGTTCGCAGGCTCAGCGCCGTAGAGCTTGATGATATCCATAGTGGACATCGCAAGACCCGCGCCGTTGACCATACAACCAATGTTGCCGTCGAGGGCGACATAAGAGAGGTCATATTTCTTAGCTTCTGTTTCTTTTGAATCTTCTTCAGTGATATCACGAAGCTCTTGGATATCTTTGTGACGGAAAAGCGCGTTTTCATCAAAGCTGATTTTCGCGTCCAAACAATGAAGGTTTTGGTCTTCAGTCACGATAAGCGGATTAATTTCAAGCATCGCCATGTCTTTGGCCAAGAAGCCATTATAAAGTACACGGCCAAGCTTATTCGCTTGTTTCGCAAGATCACCTTTAAGCTCTAGCGCTTTAGCAAGCTTACGTCCGTGATGCGGCATGAAGCCTGTCGCAGGGTCGATGTCAAAGTTGATAACTTTTTCAGGCGTATCATGCGCAACAGCTTCGATATCCATGCCGCCCTCAGTCGAGACGATGAATGAGACGCGCGATGTTTCACGGTTGATAATAATCGAAATGTAAAGTTCACGGTCAATGTCAGACCCATGCTCGATATAAAGACGGTTAACTTGCTTGCCTTTATCGTCAGTCTGCTCAGTCACCAAATACTCACCGAGCATTTCTTCAGCGTTCTTGACAACATCGTCGATAGAGAACGCAAGGCGCACGCCCCCTTTAGCATCTTCGGCTGCGCCGATGAATTTACCTTTACCACGGCCGCCAGCATGGATTTGAGATTTAACAACCCATAATGGGCCGCCTAATTTCTCGGCAGCAGCTTTAGCTTCGGAGGCCTTAAAAATGGCAATTCCTTCTGACACTGGCGCGCCAATTTCTTTGAGGACAGCTTTGCCCTGATATTCGTGTATATTCATGAAAAGGCCCGTCGTTGGTTATTCGCTAAAAGAGGCCCCACAATGGAGCCTCGGACTTATATTTATATATAAGCAGACTATATACGAGTCGCAACAGCAGAAACGGCTCTTTTTAGCCAAAAAGCACTAGCGAAAGGTCCAATAGATTTCCAAGTAAAGCCTCTAGCCTCTAAGGCCGCGCCCTAATCCGCTTCAAAGTTGCGGAAAAGTTCAAACAAGGCACCCCATCGGCTGTTAAAAGCCCGCGCACAAAAATAAGAGAACCGCCCTCTCTAAGTACGTCACCGCGGGCCTCAACAAGGCTCCCAAGCTTAGCACCTGATAAAAACTCGCTGGTGAATGCCACCGTTAATCCGTAATCCCCCTCCTTAAAGGCATCTTTGGCAATCGCGAACAAAGAAAAATCCGCGAAGGTCATAAGGCACCCACCTTGGACGACACCGCCTTGATTCATATGCTTGGGCAGTACGCGAAACGCACAGACCACGCCTTTATCATCAGTCGTAAAATGGAAAGGCCCAGCCGTATCATGCTCAAAAGCTTCGGACTTCCACGTCATCCAACCTTTAAATTCTCCATCCGTAACAATATCAGGTTTCATAGGTTCATCTTATAGAGCTTTAGCATCAAGGGTTTGGCATCAAGGTTTAGTATCAGGGGTTAGGGATGATCCTGGCCATAAACATAATGCGGATCATCTGAAATAGCAGGGATAGTGTCGACATGATAAAGGAGTGAAGAGCCTAAGCTCGTGGCTGTTTTGATGCTCGCCTCATTATCTACAGCGATTGTGTGAACTACACGCTGCCAGCCTAAAACGCTAAAGGCATAATTTATACAGGCGCGTCCAGCTTCTTTGGCATAACCTTTTTGCCAATAGTCAGGGTGAATTGTCCAACCAACCTCCCTGTCCGGCCACCCCTCGGGGTACCAATGCCCAACGCGGCCAACCCATTCATTTGTTGCGCGGTCTATGACAGAATAAAAACTATAGCCGTGAATTGACTGATGACCAATCACAGTCGCCATGTGCCGCCATGCCTGCGCGCGGCTCATCCCCGGACCACCGCCAAGCCCCGCCATAACATCTTTACGGCTAAAGCACTTCGCCCAAGACTCAAAATCTTTCTCAGGGTCAACATGGCGAAGGATAAGACGCGGAGTTTCCAGAACGATTGTCATAATCATACCTAATAATAAAAAAGGCGAGCCATAGGCCCGCCTTTGAATAATCTATAATCCGTCATTAAGCAATGACGGCGCTTATATGAGGTTAGTCTTTGAGTTCGGGCATCATTTCCATACACTCGGCAAGAATCTTCTCAACAGCATCGACGGATTTCATAAACATGTCACGTTCGTCGTTCTTGAGACGGATATTCATCACTTTCTCAATACCTTTAGAACCAATCATAGCTGGCGCGCCGACGTATAACCCGCGAACACCTGCGATTTGACCAGACAAACGCACCGCACAAGGGAGGATACGTTTCTTATCGCGAAGATAGGACGTTGCCATTTCGATGGCTGATTCAGCGGGTGCATAATAAGCAGAACCATTGCCCAGAAGACCAACGATTTCGCCGCCGCCTTTACGTGTACGTTCAACAATCGCGTCGATGCGCTCTTGTGTTGTCCACTTCATTTTAATCAAATCTGGGATTGGGACACCGTTCACTGTTGAATAACGAATAAGCGGCACCATTGTGTCGCCGTGGCCGCCAAGAACAGACGCGTGAACATCTTCGACTGAACACTGAAATTCATCCGCGAGGAAATAACGAAACCGCGCGCTATCAAGAACACCTGCCATGCCGACAACTTTACGCGGCGGCAGACCTGAAAATTTTTGTAGAGCCCAAACCATCGCGTCGAGTGGGTTCGTGATACAGATAACAAAGGCTTTAGGCGCATGTTGCTTAATACCTTCAGCAACCTGCTTAATCACGCCAAGGTTTTTACCCACAAGGTCCTTGCGGTCCATGCCGGGCTTACGCGGGAAACCTGCTGTGATGATGCAAACATCCGCACCTGCAATATCAGCATAATCATCTGTGCCTTTAAGATTGACATCTTTACCAAAAACAGGCGCCGCTTCAGAAAGGTCAAGCGCTTTGCCTTTAGCTGTGCCAGCAAAAATGTCGAACATAACGACATCGCCTAATTCCTCGCGAGCTGCGATGTGTGCAAGTGTGCCGCCGATCATACCGGCGCCGATAAGGGCGATTTTTGCGCGTGCCATGGAGTTCTCCTTGATGTCCCACGAGGGGATGGCTGAATTTACGAGATTCTTTATAGATATAAGGCGCGAGTCGCAATGGCATTATAATTATGTCTTGATAACTTTTTTTCAAATCCATTGAAAACAGAAACTTAATGAACTATCCGCGCAAGCCAAACCAATCTTATCATTAATGTAAATAACGAATAGGGCCTTTATCGTGCGTATAGTTGTCAGTCTTTTATATAGTTTCAGTATGGTCTTTAGCTTCAGTCTGGTATTTAGCTTGCCTGCTTTTGCACAAAACACGGGAGGTATTTTTCCTCCCCTCGTCAATGAAGGCCACAGATCACTTCAATACCGCGCCACTATAGATCCCGACAATGCTGCGGACGAGACAGGCTTCGCGCAACGCCTGCATTACCAACAAGCCATCGACGGAGACTTTATGTGGCGCGTCGTCGGGCAAACCCGCAAAACAACTGCCTCTGATTTGGATTTTGATTTCGTCCAAGCTGAACTGTTTTGGCAAATCACGCCTGATAAACAAAAATATCAATCAGCCTTACGTTTTGACGCCCGTTACCGTGGTGACAACCGCCCAGAGCAATTCGGCTTCAATTGGACAAACCAATTCAAGCTCGGCCCAAATTGGTCAGCACGGGCGATTGGCCTAACGGCCGTACAAACAGGCGATAATTCCGCCGATGGTATTTTCCTGCAAACGCGAGGAAACCTTTACCGCAAAATCCAAGGCGGCCACACAATCGGCCTCGAGATGTTTAACAACTATGGAAATTCCAAAGACATTGGCAGCTTTGATGATCAAAGCCATACACTTGGCCCGTTTATCTCAACGCCAATTGCAGAAAATCTAGCCATATATGGCGGCGCGCAATTTGGTCTCTCGAAAGCCGCCGCAGATACTGAGTTACGCTTTTGGGTGACGCGGGGATTTTAAGGGCATTGAGCTAATGCATAATAAAAAATGATAACAAACAAAACGAATATGCTTTATTTTATGTCCTTAATAATCATGCTGTCTCCCCCATTATCCGCCGCTCTGCGAGGTAATCATGGCTTCGCATTTCGATTAGGCGACTGGCGGTTCTTTCAAACTCAAAAACGCCATCGCCTTTGACATAAAGTTCAGCCGGCTCGACCGCAGCGCTCATTACTAATTTTGTACGCGTTTCATAAAGCGCGTCGATGAGCGTCACGAAACGTTTGGCTTCATTACGGTTATGCGGGCCGAGCTGCGGGACGTTTTCCAATATTAATGTCTGAAAGGCATGGGACAAGCGAAGGTAATCGGCAGGGCCAAGATTATTGTTACACAACCTATCAAAACTGGCGCGCGCCACACCCGCTGCCGTTCGTCTTAAGATTAGCTCTCGTCCTTGCACGGTCAGAATTGTTTCACGGGGAACGGCCGCGCCAATGAGCCGTTGCCATGCCGCCTCAACTCCCGCATCCGCTTGTTCACCCAAAGGGCTGTAAAAAACCGGCGCTGATTTAAGCTGCCGTAAGCGGTGATCTGTCTCGCCTGCAAACTCATGAATGACGAGGTGCTCTGGCATCATGTTAATGAAGGGCTGAAACAGCTGACGGTTTAAGCCATTATGATACAAGCCTTCAGGTTCACGATTAGATGTCGCGACGACGACAAGCCCCCGCTTCCAAAGAGCCTCAAAAAGGCGCGAGAGGATCATCGCGTCTGTAATGTCCGTAACGTGAAATTCATCAAAACATAAAAGCTGCGTTCGGGCGGCTATGTCTTTCGCCACGGCTTGGATGGGGTCGCCCTCTTTTGTTTTACGGTGCTTGGCGATACGGCTATGCACATCAAGCATAAAGGCATGGAAGTGAACGCGTTGTTTTTTAGGCGTATCTGAGGCCTCAAAGAACCAATCCATGAGCATGGATTTTCCGCGCCCAACACCGCCCCATAAGTAAAGGCCTTTTGGCGGAACTCCTCTCCGGCGGGAGAAAAAACCAGATTTGGCCCGCGCCGTTTTCACCCGCACTAAAAGATCATCAAGCGCCTGCGCGGCTTTTAACTGCACCGCGTCTTCGGTTAGCTCTCCTGCAGAAATTCGTTGAATGAGTTGTCCAGAAACTGTCATAAATAAACTGTCATATAAGCTATTAAAAAAAACTGATACCAAAGAGACAGGTCCAACTTCAAGAGGGTTATTACCTTTGCCGGATAGAGTTCAAGAGATTTGAATCAGCCGTTTATCAACAAAATGGCTAAAGTTACTAACAGAAGAAAGTGTTTTGTTTAGGTCTGGTTCATGTTAATCTTTATAAACGTTTGTTAATGGTATGGGCAGAAGGTCCTTACTCATGGGCTGAATAATTATTGGAGGGACCTTAAATGGACCAGATTTCTGAAACACTAGCCGGAATTTTACCGGCATGGGCCGTCGGCCCTTTAACTGCATTCGTTACAATCTTTATTGGATTAATTATCGCAAAAATCGCAGCCGCTGTTGTTGCGGGTGCGATTAACAAAACAGGCCTCGGTAAAAAAGCTAAAACAACTGGCGGCAATATCGGAAAATCACTTTCAAAGGCTGTTTTCTGGGTCGTATGGTTGATCTTCATTCTTATGGGCCTCGGTCAATTTCCTATGATTGCTGAATCACTTGCCCCTATTAAAGGCATGATGACAAATATATTTGGATATCTTCCGCAGCTATTAATCGGTGGTTTCGTTCTTGCTATCGGTATTATACTTTCAAAAGTTGTTAAAGAAGCTTTGTCTTCAACACTTGAAGCGGCTCAAGTTGATCATCTCGCTTCACGTTTTGGCATTAGCCAATCAGGTGAAAATGGCGAAACTTCAACGTCACTTGCACGTACGCTAGGCAGCGCGGTTGCAGCGATTGTTACAATCATGTTCGCTATCACTGCTATCGGCATCTGGGATATCCCGGGAATTTCTGGTCCAGTATCTGAACTTCTAAACACTATTCTTGGCTATATCCCAAGCATCATTGGTGCAGCGGTTATACTCGGCGTATTTATCTTTATCGGACGCTTTGTTGCTAACCTTGCTAAAAGCACACTCCCTGCATTGGGTGTTGATAGCTCACTAGCATCAATCGCTAGCATGGACGGTGATGGACCAAACTTTGTTCCTTCAAATGTTATTGCTAATGTTAGCTTTATCGGTATCGCTCTTATGGGCCTAACAGCCGCTATGAAAGCTTTAGGTATTCCTGAGCTAACAAACGTCTTTAACACACTCCTCGAAATTGGCGGACGTGTTGTTCTTGGCGCAGTTATCATTGGTGCTGGCTTGTTCATGGCAAACTTCATCTCTAAGATTGTTGCTCAAACATCTGGCGATGTTGCTGGTAAAATCATTAAGTATACAACAATGATTATCGTAACATTCATGGGTCTAGAAACTATGCAACTTGGTGAAGGCATTGTTGACACAGCCTTCCGTTATTCTGTCATGGCTGCAGCTGTTGCTGCCGGTGTTGGCGGCGCGATTGCCTTCGGTCTTGGTGGACGCGAATGGGCTGCTAAGAAGCTTCAAGAGTGGTTACCTGCTAAGAAGTAGTTTACTTACACAAACAAAAAAGCCGCTCAGTGCAAACGCATTGGGCGGCTTTTTTATGTCTAAATTTTGAGTGAAATAAAAAGTAAGGGCGCAGAGAAAGTAAGAAAGACCTAAGCTATAATCTTTGCAATAGATTGAAGCTTGCTTTTATTCTTTAAGTCATCATCAGAGAAAGCCACAAGCGTCTCTATCCGCGCGCGGCACAAATCATAGACTTCAGAAAATGCTTTCTGGCGCGCGGCCAACGGCTCTATATGAGCAGGATCTTCTGCGGGCCAATGTACGGTTATATGCTTCCCCGGGAAAACGGGACACACTTCATTGGCCGCATTATCACAAACAGTCACTACAATATCCATTTGGACATCAAGGTCTGTGAACTCGTCCCATGACTTCGAGCGGTACATTTCTGTCTGATGCCCCCGAGCTCTCAGCTCAGCTAAACCCTCTGGATGTGGCTGTCCGCTTGGGTGGCTTCCAGCAGACCAGCCCATAAAGCGCCGCTCAGGATTGGACTTCCCAAGGTCATTGGTCAGGGCTTCTGACAAGATTGACCTTGCCGAATTACCAGTACAGAGAAAAAGAACATTGATAAGTTTTGACATATCCAGCGCTTGCCAAGCGCGGCTCAATTCGTCAAGAGGCAGATTATGCATATTGTTGAAGAATTGATAGCAGAACGCGCGCCTAAGCTTATGGCGCGCCCGCGGTTGTTCCGTGCTATACGTCCGCTGCTTTACCGCATAATCGCATATGATGCCGCTATACGCCTAGTGGATTTGATAAGACCCATGAGCGGGCGTGGCGCATTTTCAATGCTTGCAGACTATATTAGCCCAAGAACCGTTGTTAAAAACTTGGAGCATTTACCTAGCACTGGCCGCTGTCTTTTAATCGCGAACCATCCGACAGGACTGGCGGACGGCATCGCCCTCTTCCAAGCTATCAACGCGCGCCGCCCCGACCACGTCTTCCTTGCCAATGCGGATGCCTTGCGGGTCATGCCCCATGCAGATGATATCATCATCCCCGTAGAATGGGTAAAGACAAAGCGCACTGTGAGTAAAACGCGGCAAACGCTCGTCGATGTCAAACAAGCTCTCGAAGCTGAAAAATGTGTTGTCATTTTTCCAAGTGGAAGTTTGGCGGTATTAGGGTGGCGGGGGTTGACTGACCGCCCTTGGGAGACCTCTGCCGCCATGCTCGCCAAGAAATATGCCGTGCCCGTTATTCCGTTAAAAATCAAAGCCTGTAATTCTTTGCTTTATTATGCCTTCGCAAAATTGAACGCCGAGCTTAGAGACATCACCCTCTTTCATGAGCTCTTAAATAAAAAAGGAAAAACCTTCAAAATGACATTTGGGAACTCCATAGATTCAGACACGCTACCCAAGAATGCGAATGAGAGCACAGCCTTAATTCGTCATGTTGTTGAGAGCTTATAACTCCTTAGAGGCTAACTGCTGATTTCCCTTATAGAACGAGGCCATTAGCTCAGTGGCTTAAGTCGTCCAAAGAAGCGGACTTATGTAGCAAAGAAGGGCACTCAGTCGTGCCTATTTGGCATGGACTTTGCATCAATCCAGAATATATCTTAAGGGAGAGTAATCCGATGCTAACCGATTGGACGACAAGACACAGTGAGCGTTTTCGCAAAGAAACAATCACATTTAATCACAGCCTTATAGCCTCAGGCCTGTTTACGGATGAGGCTTTGATTGAGCTGATGAAGAAGCATCCGGCTGATCAAATGGATGTTTGCTCTATGTCAGATGACTCAGATCCGAAATTTAAAAATCAATTCATGACAGGTGATTTTCGCGGCGTGCCGCAGAAAACTCTAATAGAGGCCGCGAAAGCCGGACGCATATTCATGAACCTACGGAATGCGATGAATATTCATTCTGAATATAAAATGCTTCTGGATCAAATGTTCGGCGAATTGTCAAAAAAAACGAGTTTTGAGAATTACAAACCTAAAGGGAGCATTCTGATCTCGTCGCCAATTTCTCAAACGCCTTACCATTTTGACAAAACCCAAACCATTCTTTGGCATGTGCGCGGTAAAAAGCGAATGTATATCTATCCAATGACGCAAGAGTTTATACCAGATAAGTCCTATGAAGCGACAGCGGTGAGTTACCGGGTTGATGATTTACCCTATGATGAGTCATTTGATAATGCCGCAGAGATTGTCGACCTTCAGCCAGGTCAGGCCGTCGCTTGGCCGCTTAATGCGCCACACCGCGTTGACAATGGATCTTTTTGCGTTTCAGTCACAACTGAATATTCCACGCGCGAATGCGTGATCAAGAACAATAATATGTTAGCCAATGCCGCGCTCCGAGGAAAATTTGGCTTCAAGCCGAGTTATGACCAAGATGGCGCCCTCAAGCGCACGGCCAAGGCGGGTATGGGCGTAGTCCTCCGAAAAACTGGATATATTGAACGTAACGATACTCCTGATATGGTTAGTTTTAAAATTGATCCAAAAGCTGAGGGTTTTGTGGTACTGACAGATCCATTTCTCAGAGATTTCTAAGCTCATCATTTGATTGCGGTGCATACGGAATGACGTGTCAGTTTAAATGAAATCTGCATTAAACTTACGAAGCTCTATCGGATTTGTAATCTGCCTCGTAAGACATTTATAACGATTTTGCACTCATGATAGCCTATATGCAGGAGGTTATTATGTCTTATTCGTTCAAACACCGACGTTCAGTCCTCATATTATCTGCTCTTATAAGCATGTCATATGCGGGGCTCGCCTCAGCTAATCCCTTATTGATTGACGATGATGACGGCACTTACCGCACCGAAAACGTAACATCCCCCGAGCAATGTCAGGCAATATGCAAAGCCGAAGAAGACATTTGCCGCGGTACAATTATTCTTCAAATGGACGTAACTAAACCCGATATGCTCTGCCGCCTTAATAATGGCAAAGGCGCAAACCCTGCCTTTCCGCCCGTTGCGCCAGAGCCGTTTGATATCGCTCTCGCCCTGTCTGACTTCAATCAATACCGTGCACAGAACGGGCTTACCCCCGTAAAACTAAGCCGCAAACTCAACCTCGCCTCAAAAGTACACGCCGAAGATATGATGCGCGCTGGAGAGGCTAGTCATACGGGGACAGACGGGTCGTCCCATAGTGACCGCGTTCAACAACAAGGCTATTATTTTTCAATTGTAGCCGAGAACGTCGCGGCGGGACAAAAAAGCTGGGAGAAAGTTTTTAAAGCGTGGCAAGAAAGCCCCGACCATAACGTCAACCTGCTTAGGGAAGACGTTACGGATTTTGGTGTCGCGATAGCCTATGACCCAGACAACTCTTATGGAAGTTTCTGGGCCATGTTAGTGGCGGCTCCGCTCGAGGATCACATCCAAGAAGCCATGTCACGGGGCGATGTTGCAGCCCTCGCCCAGTTTAGCTCTAAGCCGTAAACTGCATCCCAAGCCAGTCCGCAATCAGAGCAGGTTTATCCTGCCCTTCGATGTCGACTGTGACTTCATAAGTCAGCAGGAATTGACCCGGCTTTTTCTCAACTGCGCTTTTGAGATTAAAACGTCCACGAATTTTAGCACCGCTGGGCACAGGCGCGAGGAAACGCACTTTTTCAAAGCCGTAATTGACACCCATTTTCACGCCTTCAATCACAAGGCCCGCGCCTTCGGAGAATTTTGACAACATAGACAGCGTCAAAAAACCATGCGCGATTGTTCCGCCAAAGGGCGTCTTTTTCGCCGCCTCTTCATCGAGGTGAATAAATTGATGATCTTCGGTCACATCAGCGAAAACATTAATGCGCTCTTGGTCCATGACGGCCCATTCGCTCACGCCAATTTCAGTTCCGACTAAAGTTTGTAGCTCTGAAGCTTTTACAGTTTTCATCAATCTCTCCTAAAAAGCGTTTGTGGTAGCGTAGCTATTCATGTGGTAATGCGCGTCGCCGAAAAGCTCCTGCAAAACACGAATACGTTTCATAAATAAACCAATATCATATTCATCCGTCATCCCAACGCCGCCGTGCATTTGCACGCCTTCCTGAGACGCAAGCTTGGCCACAGAGCCTAACTTAGCTTTGGCCATAGAACAAAACAGCTCTGCCTTTGGGTCATTATTATCAAGCGCCGTAAGCGCGCCAAGTACAGCAGAGCGCGCAATTTCTATCTCAGAATAAAGATGGGACGCGCGGTGTTGCAACGCCTGAAACTCGCCAATTATTTTTCCAAATTGCTTACGCTCTTTGATGTAAGCCACAGTTGATTCAAAGGCTTGTGAACCAGCGCCCAAAAGCTCTGCCGCAACAGCAGCACGGCCAGCATTAAGGACTTTGCCTAAAACAGCCATACCGTCATCAAGCGTGCCCAATAAAGCGTCACCAGAGACTTCAACATTTTCCAAATCTATACGCGCTGCGTTACGGCTATCGACCATGGCTGTGCGCTCCGTAGAGACGCCATCTGTTTTCGGATCAACCATGAATAAGCTGATACCGCTTGCATCTCCTTCGTCACCGCTTGTACGTGCCGCAACAATAAAGGCGTCCGCCACATGGCCGTCAACAACCATGGCTTTATGGCCATTAAGTTTAAAACCATTACCCGATTTTTCTGCCGTTGCCGATGTGCCCGCAGGATTATGTTTTGCGCCTTCATCAAGCGCCAATGCGATGATAGCTTCTCCGCCAGCTATCTTAGGAAGCCATGTCCCTTTTTGTTCATCAGAACCGCCTTCACGCAATGCCGTCGCCGCTAGAATTGCCGTGGAGAGAAAAGGAGACGCCGAAAGGTTGCGCCCCATTTGTTCAGAGATAAGCCCCGCCGCCATAAAGCCCATATCTACGCCGCCATGGTCTTCTTCAATCACAACGCCTGTAAAGCCCATTTCGGCCATTTCTTTCCAAAGACTACGGTCAAAGCCTGTCTCGTCATTTTCATCGCGCAATTTACGCAATCCTTTAACAGGCGCCTTCTCGGCAAAGAAACCCTCCGCCGTATCCCGGAGCATGACTTCATCTTCGTTGAGTAACAATGCCATGCTCTATGCTCCCGGTAGCTGTAGAATATGTTTAGAGATAATATTGAGCTGCACTTCTGATGTGCCGCCTTCAATAGAGTTCCCCTTTGTCCGAAGCCAACCGCGCGCAAGCTTACCATCATTAGAACGATCAGATTCCCACTCAAGGCCATCATGCCCCGTTGCGTCCATCATCAACTCATATTTGCGCTTATTAAGCTCAGTCCCATAATATTTAAGCATGGAGCTATCAGCGCCCAAGGAAGCGCCCGCTTTCGCTTCGGCTAACTTACGATGTAAGGTCAGGCCAAAAGCCCATTCGTCAATTTCAGTTTCCGCGATTTTCGCCCGTAACATTGTGTCAGACAATTTATCATTCTCTAACCCCAGTGACGTCGCTGCCAATTCATGCAGCGGACGGCTAATGGCTTCATGTTGTCCGCCAATCATTTCGCGTTCATGGGTTAAAAGATACTTCGCAACATCCCAGCCCTTCTCACGCGTGCCAACGAGGTTATGCTTTTCAACACGCACATCTTCAAAGAAAGTTTCGCAAAAAGGCGAACGTCCAGAGATGAGCTTAATCGGACGAGCTTCAACACCAGGTGTTGCCATATCAAAAAGGACGAATGAAATGCCGTGATGCTTCTTGCCCGTGTTATCCGTTCGCACGAGGCAGAAAATCCAATCAGACTGATCGGCATAAGACGTCCAGACTTTTTGCCCATTGACGATGAAGTGATCCCCCATATCTTCGCATTTTGTTGCAAGAGAGGCGAGGTCAGACCCCGCACTTGGCTCAGAATAACCTTGGCACCAGCGGATTTCACCGCGTGCCACAGGCGGGAGATGTTCAAGCTTTTGTGCCTCTGTCCCAAACTTTAATAGCGCAGGTCCAAGCATCCAAATACCAAAACTATCAAGGGGCGAGCGCGCGTTGATACGCTTCATTTCTTTTTTAAGGACATTTTCTTCGGCCCGGCTCATACCTGCGCCGCCATATTCTTTTGGCCACGTCGGAACGGTCCAGCCTTTAGCCGCCATCGTTTCCATCCAAGTCTTCTGCGCGGCGGAACTAAACTCCCAATTACGGCCGCCCCAGCAAATATCTTTATCGCTGGTAATTGGCATGCGCATTTCTTCTGGGCAATTAGCTTCGAGCCACTCCCGACATTCCATTGCAAAAGCTTTTAAATCACTCATAATCAGGTCCTTAGATTTATATGCATATAGTTGCATATACTTAGTAATACGCTAGGTAAAGATAAACCGTTTGCGATTTTATAAAAAAAGAGGCCAGAATGCATTCATTTCAAACTGTCGCTGATATTCGAATTGAAGCTGGCGGCGCCGCGAAACTTGACCATTACGTCGAAGGGCTATGCCGAAATAAACGTATCGCGATTGTCACAGATAAAGGCGTACGCAGTTTAGGCCTCATGGACGCAGGTGTCGCAGCCCTTAAAGAGGCAGGTTATGCCGTTTTTATTTTTGATAAAGTCGTCGCTGATCCGCCTGAAGCTATCGTGCTTAAAGGCGCAACCGCTATCCGTAAATTCAACGCAGGCCTCATCATTGGCTTTGGCGGCGGATCCCCGATGGATACAGCCAAAGTCATTGCGCATCTTGTGGGATGTGATCAACCGCTTGAGACTATGTACGGCGTTGGTAATGCTAAAGGTCCGACTCTTCCCTTATTGCTTATCCCAACCACATCAGGGACAGGCTCCGAAGTCACGAATGTGGCGATTATCACGACGGGTAAAACAGCAAAAAAAGGCGTTGTCGCGGATAGTCTTTATGCCGACCGCGTATTACTCGACGCTGAACTTACATTTGGCCTACCGCCGTCTATTACGGCTTCGACGGGTATTGACGCAATGGTCCATGCGATTGAGGCTTATACCTCTATCCGCAAGAAAAACCCTTTATCAGATGCCCTCGCCCTGACTTCCCTACGCAAAATGCGAGGCTCAATTGTTACAGCGGTCAATGACGGTAAAGATATAGACGCCCGCAATGATATGCTCATAGGCGCAATGCTTGCAGGACAAGCCTTCTCTAATGCGCCCTGCGCCGCCGTTCATGCGCTGGCTTATCCTTTGGGCGGTTTTTTCCATGTTCCGCACGGACTATCCAACGCCCTCGTCCTAACCGAAGTTATGAAATATAACCTGCCCAAAGCGGAGCATTGGTACGGCGAAATCGCGAAAGACCTTGGCGTGGGGCAAACAGGTATCAGCCTCATAGACGAAATGCTACGCCTCAAAGAAGAGACCCATGTGCCCAAGACCCTGACTGAAGTCGGCATCACACAAGACGCTATTCCCATAATGGCCGAAGACGCCATGACCAAAGACCGCCTATTGATGAATAATGCGCGCAAAATGACCTATGACGCCACGGTCAAGATTTATGAGACAATTTTATGAGCCGTCCTCTACCACCCATGCGAAGTGACTATCCGCACTTCCTCGCTATTCCGACGCGCTGGAATGACAATGACAGCTATGGTCATGTGAATAATGCGGTCTATTATTATTTTATAGATACTGTTGTGAATTGTTTTTTGATTGATAACGGCCTGCTTGATTTAAAAACCAGTACAACCATTGGCCTTGCGGTTGATACGGGATGTAAGTTCTTTGATTCAGTCGAATACCCTGATATCGTTCAGGCGGGGCTCAGAGTAACGAAGCTTGGAAACTCTAGTGTCACCTATGACATTGGTCTTTTTAAAAACGACAAAGACACGGCGGCAGCTCAAGGGCATTTCGTCCATGTTTATGTTGATGAGAAAACACGTCGCCCCGTAAAAATTTCAGATAAGATGCGGGAAACACTAAAAGGAATACACAAAGAGGAGAGTACAGCATGAACGCTTACACAGACATAATCAAAGATGATCCTGCCCTCGTAAGCCAAAGCGCGCGCTTCACCCGTATGCAAGATGGTACGCTTGAGGATTGGCAGAAAATCGGCGCGGCCCATAAAGTTGATTTTACCAAGACCGCTGACCGTTTTATCGACATGCTAAAACAGTTAGAGTCAGCAACGCTTGGCTTTGCCTGTGACCAACTTCAACACGCCCGCATGTGCGCCACACTCGCCCGCAGAGACGGCGCGAGCGATGAGCAAATCGTTGTCGCTCTCTGTCATGACATGGCGAAGGTTATCAATGTCCCTAATCACGGCCCGATAGTGGCTGAAATGCTAAAGCCTTATGTCTCCGAGGATAGTTATCATGTGCTACGCAATCACCAAGCTTTTCAAGGTGAGCATTATTATCATTATATGGGCGCGCCAACAGATTTGCGCCTGCAATGGAAAGATGAACCTTGGTATGATTACGCGGTGAAGCTCGTTGATGAATGGGACGCGCCAGCATTCGACCCAGATTTCGAAGCCGATAGCCTTGAGAGTTTTGAACCGCTCATGCGTAAGGTGTTTCATGATATGCCTATGGCTGTGGGTTAATATAATTATGTCTGAAGAAAAACAAAACTTACCCATTCGCAAACCTCTTGAAGCAATTGCTATGATTATTTTACTTGCTGCTGGGGTTTTGGTGAATGCCTTAAATTAACGTCGCGCCTAACACCATCGTCTTGATAAAAACTAAGCCCGTCTCCTCTACGTACAAACAACAGTAACTGGAAATTCACAATGACTAATATTGCAAACAAAACCGCCTTTGTAACAGGGGCGGCATCTGGCATTGGCCTCGCGCTCACAAAAGCTCTCTTGGCTCGCGGCGCTAAAGTCATGATGGCGGATATGAATGCCGAAGGTCTAAAAGCTGCACAAGCGGGTTTGAATAACCCAGAAAATACAGCAACAGTTGTCTGTGATGTTGCGGATGCAGCCTCTGTCCAAGCTGCCGCCAAAGCGACCATTGATAGGTTTGGCAAAGCGCATCTCATCTTTAATAATGCGGGCGTCAGTCTTGCAGGACGACCTGGGCAAATCGACCTCAAGGATTGGCACTGGATTACAGACATCAATCTTATGGGCGTTGTCTATGGCTGCGAGACTTTCATACCCTTAATCGCCTCTCACGGCGAAGGCGGACATATCATTAATACCGCATCCATGGCCGGACATGTTACAACGTCGGGTATGGGGCCATATTTTGCGACCAAATTTGCGGTTGTAGGATACTCCGAAGCTCTGCGCGTAGAACTTGCCCGAGCTGATATTGGCGTGTCATGCCTTTGCCCGACATGGGTGACGACAAATATCCATAACACCTCGGATAAAAGCCCGGGAGCTGAAAGCACTGGGGGTAAAAACCGTGCAAAATTTAAAACCTCAAAGCCTTATCTCGCGATTAAAGAGTTGATCGAAAACGGCATGAGCCCAGATGATTATGCGCAGCTGACAATGACATCAATCGAAGCTAACCGCCTCCACGTCTTTAATGACCCCCAAGCGCGGCAAGAGATGATTAATCGGCACGAAGCCAATCTTGCGGATTATGATGCGTGTTTAAGTGATTTAGGGATGGCTTAGATATCTTAGACTTCGTCTATTGCATCTAAAAACGCGGTGCCGTAGCGGTCATATTTCGTTTCGCCAACGCCTGAGACTTCAAGCATTTCAGCCTTATTAGACGGCACTTTCGCGACCATATCCATGAGCGTCGCATCAGAGAAAACAACGAAAGCTGGCTTTCCAATTTCCCGCGCGAAAGTCATGCGCAAAGACTTAAGCCGCGAAAGCAGATCTTTTTCATCTGCGTTAAGCGCTGTTTCAGCGATAGCCTTACGCGCATTACGCCCTGTTTTTTCGGTGCGGCCAACAACAACGAGGTCTTTACATTCAAACTTGGCCTGACCCGCAAGTATATCCAGCGCGCCCTGTTCTAACGCGAGCGCGCCGTAGCGGCTAATATCCATACTGATAATTCCCGCGCCAACGGCTTGGCGGATAAGGGCTTGAAGATAAGGTTTGCCAAATTCTTTGCCCGCGCCAAAAGCGGCAAGCTTATCATGCGAGAACTGCACAACACGGTCTGTATCCTCACCCCGCGCAACGGCGATAACATGGGTGGTGCCAAAGCGCTGCCCTGTTTCCGACATAGCGGCAAAGAGCGCCTTTGCAGGTAAAGTTGCATCAATCATTTCAGGCGGGCTGATACAGTTATCACAATTTCCGCAAGGGGCTGCATCTTCGCCAAAATAATTTAACAACAAAGCGCGCCGACACCCAGACGCTTCACAATACCCAAGCAAGGCATCAAGACGTTTATGTTCTCTGAGTTGGTGGTCACTATCACTCCCATCATCAGAAATAAATTGGCGGCGCATACGAATATCATCTAGGCCGTAAATCAAGGCCGTCACAGCGGGATTACCATCGCGGCCCGCGCGGCCAATCTCTTGGTAAAACGCTTCAAGACTGCCCGGAATATTCATGTGATACACAAAACGGATATCGGGCTTATCAATCCCCATACCAAAGGCAATCGTCGCGACCATAATAACGCCGTCCTCGGCCATGAACCGTTCTTGATTCTCAAACCTAGTCTCGGACGGTAAGCCTGCGTGATAGGCTAAAGCCTTATAGCCAGCGGTCCTAAGCACTTGCGCAAATTTCTCTGTGTTCTTTCGCGACAGACAATAGACAATACCCGATTGTCCTTCCATTGTTTTCATAAACTCCAAAAGCTGGTCGCGACGGCTCCGTAGCGGCGATACAGCGAGGGATAAATTAGGACGGTCAAAACCTTGAACAATCGTGCGCCCGTTCCCGCTAAAGAGTTTATCCGCAATATCTTTTTGAGTGAGTTCATCAGCCGTTGCCGTAAAGGCGGCCATACGGGCATTGGGGAAAAGCTCTTTGAGTCGCTGTAAATCTGCATATTCAGGGCGGAAGGCTGGCCCCCATTTAGAGACACAATGCGCTTCATCGACAACAAACATTGCAGGGTCTAGAGACTTCATCGCAGAAAGCATACGCCCCGTCATCAAACGTTCTGGCGACATATATAAAAGCTTCGTATCGCCCTGAGCCACATTTTGCCACTCAACGATATTGTCTTCACGCGATTGCCCCGAATGCAGGGCGCTTACCTTGACGCCGTTCATCCGCAGGCCCGCGACTTGGTTATCCATCAAGGCGACAAGCGGCGAAATAACAATCGTCGGACGTTCAAAAAGCAGCGCTGGCACTTGGTAGCACAACGACTTACCAGCCCCTGTTGGCATCACCGCCAGCACGCTTTCCCCGCCAACAAGCGCAGAGATGACTTCGCTCTGACCCGGGCGAAATGCATCAAAGCCAAAGGTATCTTTTAAAACCGATTCAGGTGAAGTCATATGACGCTTACTGGCCTCACAAAAGCTGAGCCGCAAGAGCGCAGACAATAAATATTTGAAAATTTTCAATTAGAATAGCCGAGTCAAAGCTTGACCTCTTTATACCGCGCGCCCATCAGACCTTTATGACTCAAAGTAAAGAGATTCAGAATAGCGATCAGTTTGCGGCGTTTCGCCATTCGAGCTATAAACGCTTTTTCATCGCGCGTTTCCTGACTGCCTTTTCCTTCCAAGCCGTGTCAACAGCCGTCGGCTGGCATATTTGGGTTGAGACAGAAAACCCCTTTTGGCTCGGCCTTATTGGACTTGTGCAATTCCTGCCTGCTCTTTTACTTGTTCTTGTTACAGGGCTTGTCACGGATCGTTATAGCCGCCGCATTGTTATGGCCTGCGCAATTATCGGTATGGCCACAGGTAGCCTTAGCCTCTGCGTTATGGCCGCATCTGGACCGTTTAACCCTGTTTGGGTTATGGCTGTTCTAGCAGGGTTTGGCGTCGCCCGCGCATTCCACTCACCGGCCTCGTCATCGCTTGTAGTTAATCTGGTTCCAAAAGCAGATTTCCAAAACGCCATTGGGTGGGTGACATCATCATGGCAGCTTGCCAGTATTTTCGGGCCGGTCGCAGGCGGCTTGCTAGCCGCCTATTCCAGAACTGCGCCTTACCTCTGCGCAGCAATCCTCATGAGTCTTGCCGCCATGCTCATCATATCTATTCCTAAACCACCGCAGGCTATAAATAAGAAAAAGATAGACGTCGGTGTTTTACTCGGCGGGTTTCGGTATATCTGGAAGACCAAGATTGTCCTGGGCGCTATTACGCTAGACCTCTTCGCGGTTATGCTTGGCGGCGTAGTCGCATTAATGCCTATTTTTGCCAAAGAAATATTAGGCATGGGCCCTTCAGGTTTAGGGTGGCTGCGCGCAGCACCCGGGGTCGGCGCAATCGCCGTCGTTATATGGATGACGAAGTTCCCAATTAAAGACCATGCAGGCACAATTTTATTAGTCGCGGTTGCTCTCTTTGGCGCGGCCACGGCTCTGTTTGGATTTTCAACCTCTGTATGGTTATCCCTCTTCGCGCTCTTGCTTATTGGCGCGCTTGATATGATCAGCGTTATTATCCGCGAAGTCCTGCTTCAGCTGTGGACTCCAGATGAGGTACGTGGACGCGTCAATGCCGTGAACTCTATCTTTCTTATGGCTTCAAACGAATTAGGTGACGCGCGGGCTGGGTTTATTGCAGCGAAATGGGGCGCTATTATAACCGTTATTGGCGGCGGAATCGCGGCGGTAGGTGTCACCATGATTTGCGGGATGCTATTTCCTGAACTTCGCAAAATCAGACAGCTCGATAAAGACATCTAAATATAAAGTGGTAAAAGAAGACATGCCGCATGAAGGAGCCTTGCGAGAAGCTTGTCCCTAGTGCTAGAGGCCGCGCATGGTTGATAACATTGACGAAAGTCGCACTGAAGGCGCCGCCTTAGCTGCAAGCATAGAGCTTGATAAAGACAAACGCGGCAAAGCGCGTTCTGTCAAACCGCTTCGCATGCTTCTACCTTTCGTAGGACGTTACCCGCTTATTGTGGCACTGTTTTTAATATTCCTCGCCATCGCGACAGTGATGAACCTTGGGATATCCTTTGCGGCGCGTATTGTTTTGGATTGTGGGCTCGTCGGAGACAAAGAGCTCCCCGAGAGCTGTATGCGTTATGCCGTGGGTGATGGCAGCCAAATGGGGGCTTACTTCAAATTCGCTTTGATTATCGCAATCGTCATGGCTGTGTCTGGCGCGCTACGGTTTTACTTTATTAGCATCCTCGGACAGCGCGTTATCGCGGATTTGCGTAAAGATGTTTACGACAAGCTGACAACACTCAGTACAGAGTTTTATGAACGCATCCATACAGGTGAAGTGCTCTCGCGGCTAACAACCGACACGACGTTGATTGAGTCCATCATCGGATCGTCCTTTTCTTTTGCGCTCCGTCATATCGCCTTCACCATTGGCGCCATTATCATTATGTTTTTCATAAACATGAAACTTACACTTCTCGTCATGCTAATTGGCCCACTTGCTTTGCTGCCCGTTATGCTCGTGGGAAAGCGGATACGTACCCATTCAAAAGATAGTCAGAACAAACTTGCCAGCGCCTCTTCACGCGCCAGCGAAAGTCTATCCGCCATGCAAACGGTGCAAGCTTTCACACGCGAAGCCAAAGAACGCCGTGACTTTTCCGAAGCTGTCGAAGGTACTTTTACCGCGCATAAAAAACGCATTGCTATTCGCAGCCTAATGACATTCATGATGGTTAGCCTTGGCCTTGCTGGCATCGTTATCATGATCTGGTACGGCGCAACCGAGGTTTCAAAATCTAAAGCCAGCGGTGGCCAATCTGGAATGTCACGCGGTACGCTAACACAATTTGGCTGGCTCTCGTTTCAAGTCGTCTCAAGCGTTGGTTTCTTAATCGGAACATGGACTGACTTCCTAAGGGCCTCTGGCGCAACGGAACGCGTGATGGAATTACTCGAAGAGGAACCTGTTATTACAGCCCCAGACACCCCTTCAATTCTTGAAAATACGCAGGGCGCTGTCGCATTTAAAAATGTGTCATTCGCCTACCCGACGCGGCCAACTGAGCAAGCCATACGAGATGTAAGTTTTAGTGTAAAAGCAGGCGAGACAGTGGCTTTGGTCGGTCCGTCCGGCGCAGGTAAATCAACCCTCTTTCAACTGCTGCTGCGGTTTTATGATGTTGATGCGGGACAGATTACAATTGACGGTATTCCCACACATAAACTGACGCCACAAAATCTCAGACAACAGCTCGCGATTGTTCAGCAAAACACGCCGCTCTTCTCGGGTAGCGCTATGGATAACATACGCTATGGCCGTGAAGGCGCATCAGATGCCGATGTTATTCTTGCGGCCAAAGCGGCCTTTGCGCATGAGTTTATTGAAAAACTACCAGAGGGCTATGCCACAGACCTTGGCGAGTCAGCTGTCACGCTGTCAGGCGGCCAGAGACAACGCCTTGCCATTGCGCGGGCTATTTTGCGCGACGCGCCTATTCTCTTACTTGATGAAGCAACAAGCGCGCTTGACGCCGAGAGTGAACGTGCGGTGCAACACGCTTTTGAAGAAATGTCCAAAACAAAAACAACATTGATTATTGCTCACCGCCTCGCAACAGTCCTCAAAGCAGACCGCATTATCGTGATGGAAGACGGGCAAATTGTTGAAACAGGCACGCATGTTGAACTTGTAAAAAACAACGGTCTTTACGCACGTCTCGCCCATCTTCAATTTGATACGGCTTAAAGACTATTGAGTAATTCTATAATGCACTTCATTTCGCCGAAACATCGGCGGGACAAATGGCGCGTCATAAAACGCATATTCAGGACCACTCAGCGCCGTCATCCCCTTTGTGCTCATATAGGCGTTTAACTTTTCTTGGTGTTTACGTATGTTATTTATAGAAGCGCTTCCAGAAAACCTTAGACTAACCGTGCGATAAGGCGCTGTTTCAAAAATCCTAATGTCCGTATCAAGAGGAATAGGAAGTGTCTCTTTCGAATACTTTGACGGCATCATGAAATTGACTTTCCAAGTCCCATCAAGCGACGGCTTTTGCACAACAGGGGCCGTCATAGAAATTTTCTCTGATTTAACTGACTCTGTCTTAACGGTTTCTTGTTGAGATGTTTGAACAACGGGAGACGTCATGGAAATTTTCGACTTGGCTTGATTGTCACCAAATATGAACGCCGCCAATTTTCTAAAGCCCCGGTTGGCCGCAGTACCGCGGTCACCCGACACGGTGACTTCGGCCAGTAACATTACGGGATAGTCTCGAATTTCGATTTTATCATCCGTCTCGGCTACAACATATTGCGGCTTCTCTGTTGCACTCGCTGAAGATGAAATACTCATAAACCCTAAAACTAAAATGGCGATTGCCAGACTGATTATACTTAATTTCATATTCTATACTCCTAAGTTAGTTACGGAGTGGCTGGAAAAACGGTTTAAATAATAGCAGTCTAATTTCAAACCTAGCTTTTGGGCGCTGTCGAATCTCTAATAATGAGATCATGTTCCATACAATAAGACGTAAGACGGTCTTCATCCTTTGGCGGATTTATCAATATATTCGCCGCGCGATGCCCCATGTCATAAATGGGCTGTTTTATTGTTGTCAGCTGCGGCCACAAAATTTTAGCCAAAGGCGTGTCATCAAAGCCAGCCACAGTTAATGCCTCTGGGACTGAAATACCTCTACCCCCTGCCACAGAGACGACGCCAGCGGCCATATCATCATTACTGGCAAATATTGCGCTGGGGAGCATTTCATTGTCTAAAATTTTTGTTGCTGCGTCCACGCCGGATTTAAAAGAGAAGTCACCCCCCACAACCCAATCAGGGTTAAGGTCAAGGCCATGCGCCGCCAAAGCTTCTTTGAACCCTCTAAAGCGATGACCCGATGAGCTATGCTTCGGCGGCCCTTTGATAAAGCCAATATCCGTATGTCCAAGTCCAATAAGATATTCTGTCATTTCCTTGGCTGCCTGCACATTATCCATTTTCACGCTAGAGATGCCTTCAATTTCATGAGACGGAGCAACGGGCACAAAATCAATATTGAGTCGCTTGAGAATTTTAAAAATTTCGGGACTATCACTAAAGGGCGCGGTTAGGATAATTCCGTCAACAGGCAAGCGTTCAAGACGCCGCTCAAAATCATCACTAATATGGTCGCTTGTCATATCAAAGGCTTCGACAACGAGATGGAACCCATTTTCACGGCAGGCTTCAATTGCTCCCGCTTGAAGATTAGCAAGATAGTTCGGGCTTGAGGAACCAAACATCATCGCAATTAAATAGGACTTTGAGCTAGCAAGACCTCGCGCAGCCAAATTAGGCGTATAACGCAGCGCTTTGGCCGCCTCCAAAACCTTGTCGCGCGTTTTCTCTGCAACATTAGGTTCATTGTTAAGAACACGCGAAACCGTCTTCATGGAAACACCCGCATGTTTGGCGACGTCAGTTATAGTTGCTTTCATGTGTCATCCCCCATTCGATGACAGCTTACGCAAGATGTTGTCCGCTATCAACTGTTAGCATTTGCCCTGTGACTGACTCCGCGCTTAGTAAATAATGAGCGGCCTCTAAAATATCATCAGGTGATGACCCATGCCCCAAAAGCGTTGATGCCGCCTCGGCAGCGAACTCTTCTTGGGTTTGAGCTTTGTTTTGTAACGTTGGCCCCGGCCCTATTGCATTGACCCGAATGTGGGGCGCTAAAGCTTGGGCGAGAGTCTTGGTGGCGGCGTATAAAGCTGATTTTGACAAACTATAAGTAAAATATGATGGGTCCGGATTTAACACACGTTGATCGACCATATTTATGATGACGCCTTTCGCCCTCTCTGGCAATTGCTTTGCGAATTGTTGTGATAGGATGACTGGCGTGCGCAAATTTATATCCATGTGATAATCAAATGTCGCATTCGTAAAATCAAGCGCGCTATCATCATCAAAGGTCGAAGCATTATTGATAAGCGCCGTGAGCGGCTGGCCTAGCGCACCCGCCGCGCGCTCGATTAATGAGTTCACATCTTGAGGGACAAAGAGGTTCGCCTGAACAAGTTCAGCTGTGCCGCCGCTGTTTCTAATAGTCTGAGCTAAAGCATCCGCTCCTTTGCGGCTGCGATTGTAATGAATCGCAACGGCCCAGCCCTGCGCTGCAAGGCCTTGCGCTAAATGAGATCCAACCCGCGCACCTGCCCCCGTTATCAGAATAGACTTCATGGCTTGCAAACTCATGACCGCCTCACTCTGGCGCGCTCTCCGCAGGACGGGCGGCGGACTTCGACGCAGGAGAGTCCCGGGAGGCGGGGGTCTAAACGTTCAAAAATCCACTTAGCAATTTGCTCTAAAGCAGGTTGATCAAGACCTTCGACTTCATTGAGCAAAGAATGGTCGAGCGGCTTTACCACCTCTTGAACAATTTGTTCAATTTTCCAAAGATCGCGTATCCAGCCTTTTTCTTCCTGCGCGTCGCCTTCTATGCGAACGGTTCCCGCAAAGCTATGGCCGTGGATTTTTTTGAAGAGGTCATTAGCATCCGCGTGCCCAAAGTAATGCGCCGCTTCAAACTGGAAGTCTTTTTCTATTTCAAATGTTAAGTGCGTTGCCATTTTCAGGCTCTTACATGACACGGCTTGCGAGCGCCAGCATGTAAAGGATGTATCCGACGAGGAAAGCAACACCGACCATTTTACCTATGGGCTCACGCCTAAGAACAAACAAAAGAAGCGCCGCGCTCGAGGCCAGCATAACCCAGACATCAAATGTCAAAAGCTTATCATCTATCTGGACAGGTCCTGCCAAAGCAGATGCGCCCATAACTGCAAAAATGTTAAAGACGTTAGAGCCGAGAACGTTCCCAATCGCAACTTCGGAATGACCGCGATATGAGGCCACGATAACTGTTGCAATTTCAGGTAATGATGTCCCGATAGCGACAATCGTAAGGCCGATGACTGCGTTTGAGATATTCATTGCCTGCGCAATGATAACCGCGTTATCGACAATTAATTTCCCGCCCAAGACCAAGCCGATAATACCGACAATAACGAAGCCCACAGAGAGCAGAACATTCGTCGGCAGGCCGTCTTTGCCTTCATCTATTTCAGTCATCTCGTCTAAGATAGGATCAGCAGCACCAGAGCGGGCCAAGCGGAACATATAACCGAGGTAAGCCAGAATGCCACCAAACAAAATCGCGCCTTGCAATGTGCCCATAGTATGCGCCGAGGCCGTAAAGGCGAGGACAATGAACAAAACTGTCGCAAAAATTGCGATGAGGCTGTTCCTTGCAACACCGGCCATATTCGTCGGGATTGCCATAATCAAAGCGGGAAGTCCGAGCGCCAAGAGTACATTGGCAATATTAGAGCCAATAACATTACCCGCCGCGAGGTCGCCTGCGCCTTTTAAAACAGATTGCACGCCGACAACGAGCTCAGGCGCAGATGTCCCGAAGGCTACAATCGTCAAGCCGACAATCAGAGACGGAACGCCCCAATGACGTGCCAAAGCGGCCGCCCCGCGCACCATCCAATCCCCCGCAATAATGAGGATAACGATGCCGACAAGCAGCAAGAGAAAAGGAACAAGCATGCTTTAAAGCTTAATCGAAACGTTTAAATTCAAGGATATTCAAACCGCCAAAGATGACAGCAATCAAACCAAAGCAAAACAATGCGGGGTCAATGGCAAAGCCGAAAACGCTAATACCACCGGATAAAATAAGTGCTGTCATAATCTAAGCCTATCGCTTTTAGAGCCATTTTTTCGCGTCTATAAACCGCTTTGTTCAAAAGGCCAAGCGTCTTGACGCCACAGTTTAGCGCGTCAAAATAACATTTATTCAAGGTTCACAATTCATGATGGGAACACAGATGAAAATACTCGGATTAGGCGGCGTCTTCTTCAAGGCAGAAAATATAGAGAGCTACCGTAAATGGTGGGCCGAGCATATGGGCGCAGACATTACGGATTGGGGCACAATGGAATGGGAGAGCGACGGCAAGGGCCGCACGATGATGAGTCCCTTTAAAGCCGATACGACCTACCTCGCCCCCTCCTCTGAACGTTTCATGATTAATCTGCGCGTGGATGATGTGCGCGGCCTCATCCAAAAAGCCCGCAATGGCGGCGCAGAGATTATCGGCGATATTGATGATACTGAATATGGTGTTTTTGGCTGGTTTATTGACCCCGAAGGCATCAAGATAGAATTATGGCAAGAACCAACTGATTCACAGACCTAACAGGAGCAAGATATGTTCGGAATGATTCCATTTGTAAAAGCTGCGGGCCGCGGCCTTGGCGCGATGATAAAAGGTAAAAAAGGCAAAGACACCCTCAAAAAAGAAGTTGAAGATTTGGGCCTTGATACCACAGGCATCGAAATCGAAGTTGATGATGATGGCGGCGTAAGCCTCATCGGCGAAGCGGCCACACAAGAGATGAAAGAGAAAATCATCTTGGCGGTTGGGAATGTCGAAGGCGTCGGCGGGGTGAATGATAAATCAACAGCGCGCTCTGGCCGCACGTCACAATTTCATACCGTAAAGTCCGGCGATACGCTTGGCGAAATCTCTAAGACATATTACGGCACTTGGCGTTTATACCCTGAAATTTTTGAAGCGAATAAACCGATGCTGAGCCATCCCGATAAAATCTATCCGGGCCAAGTTCTCCGCATTCCAGATGTGAAGACAGCAACGTCTTAAAGTCACACTAACTTCCTGCCGCAAAACGCGGCAGGAGATGATACTAGAATGAGATTGGCAACGGCATGAGCAACACAGTTTTAATGGCTATCGGCCGCGTTTTACTCGGCCTCTATTTTCTTATTCCTGGCCTTATGAAGTTTGCGGCTTGGGATATGCATATCGAGATGATGACCCTTCACGGCGTGCCAAGCCCCGCGCCGCTTTTGTTAATCGCAACCTTGGCCGAAATCATCGCGGGCGTGTTTTTGATTATGAAATCACATGTGCGTTTCATGGCGCTTGGCTGCGCGCTCTTAGTTCTCATCATCAATGTCATGATGCATGATTTTTGGAATTTTGACGGGATAGCAGGCGCGCATGAAATGCAGAATTTCATCAAAAACCTCGGGATTTTCGCGGGGCTATTGGTGCTCGCTTCGGTGTCGCCGAAGCGAAAAGTGTCGCTCAAGGGGTTTTGGAAGCGGGATGAGACGTTGCGAGTCTAGGACAACAGCCGCTACTCCACGTTAGCGGGCGGTAGGCACATAAATATATAAACTCAATTGTCTAATTTATAACATAATTCCTACATAGAAAGTTTGAGTCAAGGGAAGTTATGAAGAAGATAGTTGGGTTTGTTTTAGCGGCTATTATAGTGGCTGTGCTGTCATACGCGGCTTCAGGTTATGTATCCGCTTATAGCCATGCTGAGCAACTTAAACAGAGAGCGAAAATCCTTATGGACGGACAAAAAGGGGCGGGTACACTTGGTGAAGAACGGCTTCAACTTTTGTTGCTCGTACAAGACCCAGCTTTTTATAGTCATAATGGTGTTGATATTAAAACCGCTGGCGCAGGATTAACGACGGTCACGCAATCCCTTTCAAAAAGACTCGCTTTTAATGAATTTAAGCCCGGTATTGGCAAAATTCGACAAACAACATACGCGCTAGCTCTTGAAAGGCATCTCACAAAAAATGAAGTTTTAGCTTTGTTCCTTGAAACAGTTCCTATGGGAAAAGGGCCAAATGGATGGACAGTTGGTTTTTTTGAAGCCAGCAAGTCGTTCTACGGAATGCCTCCTTACGAATTGAACGATAGTCAGTTTATTGAACTCATCTCCGTAATGATTGCACCTAGTCTCTTAAATCATATGAGCCGCAACAAAAAATTCACCGAACGCATAAATCGTATTGATCGTCTACATAAAGGCGAATGCCAGCCAAGAAACAACAAAGACGTATGGTTCGAGGCTTGCGCATCAAAAAGTTAATGGATTATTTTACCGAATAGCAGACCTCAGCAGATCTGATGATAATAATATACCATTCACCCCGACGAAAGTCGGGGGCCACCTCCCAAACTAATGTGCTTGCAGGGCTTACAGGAGATGGTTCCCGCTTTTCAGCGGGATGAGCGGTGGTTTAAGGATGTAGAACTCTGCCTTTTAGCGTCCGGGAACAGCGTGAGAGGCGCTCAAACTTGCCCCATAGCCGACATTCAGATAATAACGGGTGTGCGGATAATCCACCATAGTCATTCCCAAAAAAACCCGTTACCTCTCCCACTAATGAAAACCGCCAAAGACATTTCTAAAATGCAGGCTGCGCTCCTGTCTTGGTATGACAGTGAAGGCCGTACTTTGCCGTGGCGTATTCGGCCTGAAGACCGCGCGGCAGGTGTTACGCCCGACCCCTACGCTGTGTGGCTGTCGGAAATTATGTTACAGCAAACGACTGTGCCTCATGCTACGCCCTATTGGGAAAAATTCCTCACCGAGTTTCCAACCGTGACTAATCTGGCCAATGCCGAGCGTGACCGCATCCTGACGCTTTGGGCAGGGCTTGGATATTATGCGCGGGGGCGCAACCTTCATAAATGCGCGCAGATTATCCGCGATGAGCATGGCGGCGCGTTTCCGAAAACAGAAGCGCAGCTACTTAAGCTCCCCGGCGTTGGCCCTTATACGGCGGCGACAATGGCGGCGATATGTTTTGATGAGGCGACCAATATTGTGGACGGGAATGTCGAGCGTGTTGTGTCCCGCATTTTTCGCGCTGAGATACCTCTCCCCAAAGGCAAAACCGAATTACGTGATTTCGCTGGCACACTCGCTAGCCCCAAGCGGCCCGGTGATTATGGCCAAGCCTTGATGGACCTCGGAGCCACGATATGTTCGCCGCGCTCGCCCAAATGCGGGGATTGCCCATGGCAAGGGTTCTGCTTGGCCCACAAAGACAGTGTGGAGACAGACTATCCCAAGAAAATCAAAAAAGCGAAACTGCCTATACGCTATGGCAATATCTATGTGCTGAAATCTGGCGGCAGCGTCCTCATGCATCAAAGGCCCGACAAAGGCCTGCTCGGCGGTATGCTCGGATTTCCAGGAACGGATTGGGGCGATACGCCGCCCGCCGCCTTGGAGGGCGCGCCCTCACCTCGAAATTGGGAAAAATGCGAAGATAAGGTTCGCCATGTCTTTACCCATTTCGAACTTTATCTGGATGTGTACCGCTCAGAAACATCAGACCAAAAAATAGAAGGCATTTGGGCCGCGCTAGATAACATCGCAGATTACGCTCTGCCGACTGTGATGAAGAAGGCCCTCAAAATAGCGGCGTCATAACTATCTTTTAATCGCGCGTTCTCGAAACCATAAGTTAAAGGCCCATTTTACGCCAGATGTTACGGGAAGCCCCGCATGTAATGATTTTGGCGTTCTTATATTTGTATTTTTCTCACAATTCCCAAACACTAATAAACGCCCTGTTACGGGCGTGACGCTAATATCAAGTTTTGGGAAATGCGTCGCCCCGCCTTCATAGTCATCGTTCAAATAAAATAACGCCGTATAAAGACGTTGCCCCCCATTTTTCATGGTACGTTGACCACGCTCAGTCTCTTTATCAAAGGCGTCAAAATGGGCGCGATATTCTTGATTTACCTCATAACGAATAATTTGCATGCTTTCAGCGACCCCCAAAGGCAGTCCAACAACTTGCGATATCCGGCGGCATAATGCTTCACTTGTGGCAGAGAAATTAGATGGCATCCACATGACTGAGTTCGTCCGCCCCTCACTTTCAACCCCCGCCTTACCGCCAGCAACAACAGCGCGTTTCATTTTTGTCTCTGCACTCTGTATAATTATCTGACATTCTTCAGGCGTCGCACAATTATCAATTACTGCCACGATAGGGTCTGAATGCAGTTCTTTTTTAGTGACTTTTGTGACCATAGTCTTGGACTCCCAAATGACGAAGCAGAGTATAAAACTAACGCAATTAAAGTCGAGTGACTTTGTAAGCTGTCAGACTGTCCAGTAATCATAAAAAAGCACGGCCGCTTTCGCAGGCCGTGCTCAAATATTGTTTCGAAAAGAACGCTTACTTATAAGCGCTTTCTTTGTTGAAATGCTTCGCAAGAAGATAATAAACCACTGCGCGGTACTTCGACTTCGTAGACTTACCATATTGATCCATAACAGATGCAATAGCTTCATCTAGAGCTGGTCCGTCGCTTAGGCCAAGCTTCTTGATAAGGAAGTTGTTTTTAACTGTCGCAAGTTCTGCTTTATCAGAACCAGATACTGTAGATGCATCACGGTTATAGATAGCCGGTCCGCAACCAATTGTTACTTTGCGAAGAAAATCCATATCAGCAGTTACGCCGCATTTTTCTTTCATGTCCGCTGCGTATTTTTCAATTAGATCGTCACGTTTGCCCATATTGTTCTCCCTCAGAGCGTGTATATTAATGTGCAAAACGGAGAAAAAACCCACATGATTCGCCCATACTAAGCCTAATAGCTACCATAAGATGCCAAGAGGAACAATACAGGGCAACACCCCCTAAATTACATGTGGTTCAATATGCGTTATACCATTTCTGCCCGAATTTCAGTCCTAATCGCATCGATAGGCGTAAGGCCTTTATCCGTCTTATAATGCCAGTAAGTCCAGCCATTACAACTCGGCGCGCCCTGAACATGGGCCCCAACTTTATGGATAGACCCTTTAAAGTCTGCCGTCGCAAGGCTCGCATCAGGCCGCACCCGTGCTGCGATTTTGCCATTCGGAGAAAAAAGCTTTGTACCAGGCTTTATAAGCCCGCGTTCAATTAAAACGCCAAAAGGCACTTTTGGTTCTGAGCGTTTGGATTTTGTGACTTCCACGTTTTCTAGCGACCCTTCATTGATTTTTTCAATGCGGCGGCGCGCGTGAATAATGTATTCTTCTTCCATCTCAAAGCCGATAAATTTACGGCCAAGTTTCTTGGCCACAGCGCCCGTTGTGCCCGTCCCAAAGAACGGATCAAGGATAACATCGCCCGGATTAGAGGTAGAAAGGATAACGCGGTGCAAGAGACCTTCTGGCTTTTGTGTTGGATGTGCTTTCTTGCCATCACTTTTCTTAAGCCGTTCCATGCCCGTACAAATTGGAAGTGTCCAATCAGAGCGCATTTGAACGCCGTCATTCATCATCTTCATAGCGTCGTAATGGAATGTCGGTTTGGCATCTTCTGTCTTGGTTGCCCAAATTAAGGTTTCATGAGCATTGGTAAAGCGCGTACCGCGAAAATTAGGCATTGGGTTTGTCTTGCGCCAGATAACATCATTTTGAATCCAAAACTGTTGATCTTGCAAAATAGCGCCAACACGAAAGATATTATGATAGCTACCGATAACCCACATAGACCCATTTGGCTTTAGGACGCGCCGCGCCGCTTGAAGCCAATTATGCGTGAACAAGTCATAGGCATCCATCGTATCAAACTGATCCCACTCTTCTGTAACGCCGTTCACCACTGAATTATCAGGCCGTGATAAATTACCGCCTAATTGAAGGTTGTAGGGAGGATCTGCGAAAACAAGGTCAACACTATTCTCTGGCAGTGCATTCATTCCGGCGATGCAATCGCCCTGTGTAATCGTATTTAACGGGAGTTGACTCACTATGTATCCTTCTTATGTCCGCCCCCCAATAGGCGGAATTATGTAAAGTGAATCATTGCCGTTGATTTGCCTAATAAGATGTTAAGTCCATGAAATAATTAGTTATTTAATCTTTTGTTAGGAGAGGTTAATATCCGCAACCATAATATTAAGTTTTGAAGCCCCTAGAAGACATTCTGAGATAGCAAGAGAGCTGTTATCCACACTTGCGCACATTTTGGCCACATTAAGACCTTAACAAAACCTTTACGCAGGCTTGCTATCCACTGAAAAATCGAGAGAGTTTGTCATGAATAATTTTAAACTTTTTGATTCGGGTACGTTTTCTATGTCCATAACATCTACCATAAGTAAGACTGCACTTATAAGTTTTACGGCTTTGGCCTTAATTGCCTGCGGCGGAGATAGCGGCAAGTCAACGGCCAAAACGAGCGCGTCAGCTTCAAGCGGGGCTAATTCAGAGTACCTTATAGAGAATGATCATGTCACGGGCAGCGGTGACGCCACAGTTACTTTGGTTGAATATGCCTCTGTTGCTTGTGGCGCTTGTGCCAATTGGCACAACTCGGTCTATCCTGAGCTTAAGAAGAAATATGTCGACACGGGCAAAATTCGCTATGTGTTCCGTGAATATGTGACGGGCGTTCCTGAATATGCGGATGCGGGCTTTATGATTGCTCTTTGTGCGAATGAACAGAATTACTTCAAGAACATCGCATTCCAATTCAAAAATCAGTCCCAAATTTTCAAAATGGGCCAAGAAGGAAAAGCACGTGACGCCTATGTTGGCCTCGCTAAGTCATCGGGACTCTCTGAAGAAGAGTTCATCGGCTGCATGCAAAACCAAGGGCTCAGAGACCAATATCGCGCCACAATGCAAACAGGTGTTGATTTGGGCGTAACAGGAACGCCAGCCTTCTTTATCAACGGCGAAAAGCACAAACTCTTTACACTCGAGTCCATCGAAGATGTAATCTTACCGCTTTTGGGCGAGCCAATACCTGACCGTGGCGCCGACAAAGAAGAAGAGAAAACTAAGTAATATGGGGTCACTGGCTTTTGATAAGATCAAGCTGACGGGATTTAAGTCCTTCGTCGAGCCGACTGATTTTATTATTCAGCCGGGCCTGACTGGCGTTATCGGTCCTAATGGTTGCGGGAAGTCTAATCTTCTTGAGGCCATTCGTTGGGTCATGGGCGCAAATTCAGCCAAGGCCATGCGCGGCGCGGCCATGGAAGACGTTATATTCTCTGGCACAAAGCAAAGACCAGGCCGTAATCAAGCCCATGTTATTCTGACGATAAACAACTCAGCGCGCATTGCGCCGCCGATGTTTAATGACGACGATACACTCGAAGTCACGCGCATCATCGAAAAGGGCAAAGGCTCTAAGTATAAGGTCAATGGTAAGACCGTCCGCGCCAAAGACGTGCAACTCTTATTTGCTGACGCCAGTACAGGCGCGAACTCACCTGCCCTCGTCCGTCAGGGACAGATTAACGAATTGATTGCGGCCAAGCCGTCTAACCGCCGCCGTATCCTCGAAGAAGCCGCGGGCATTTCAGGGCTTCATTCTCGCCGGCACGAAGCTGAGCTAAGACTCCGCGCGGCAGAAACGAACCTGTCCCGCTTAGACGATATCATCGCACAAATCGACGGACAGCTTTTATCTCTGCGGCGTCAATCACGTCAGGCCACCCGCTATAAAAGACTCGCAGGTGAGATACATGAATTCAAAGCCCTGCTTTGGTTAAAGCGCTGGGTCTCGGCCCTTGATACGCTTGCTGGGTCACAAGACGCGCTTAAGGCTTGCGAAATACAGGTCGCTGAGACGGCGAAGACAGCCTCTGAGCTAACGCGTCAAACAGCTGACCTTGCCGCAGTGTTAGACCCAAAACGCGAAGAACAAATCATCGCCGCCGCCGTGCTTGGGCGTTTGAACGCCGCTAAAGACACGCTTGAACAAGATGAAAACGCAGCCAATACAGAAATCCGTAAACTCGAGTCTCAAATCGAACAACTCGCCGCAGACATTGCCCGCGAAACAGGCATTGTCGAAGACGCCGCCGAAGCTGAAGCGCGCCTAAACGTCGAGTTTGAAAAGTTAAATGCGTTCAAAGACACAAGCGCCGCGCTCGATGCAGCTGCCGATGAGGCCGAAGCCGCAATTGCCGCGCGTACAACGCTTGAGACTGACTATAATGAACTAACGCGGCGCGCGGCGGATATGAACGCCCGCCAAGAATCAGCCCACAGAGAGCTCTCTCAAGCTGAGCACCGCTTAGAGCGTCTCACAACAGAAGAAAGCACGGCAAAAGAGAAACTCGCCTCTATGCAAAAAGATGGCGGCTCATCTCAAAACCTCTTCGCAGCTGGCGCTAAAGACGCGCTTGCTGTGCTCGAGAAAGCCCGCGCCGCCGAGCAAGAGATTGCCGCGCTGCGTGCCGAAGCAGAAGAAACAGATCAATCAGCCCGCGAAGCTCTATCCGAGACGAAGCAGGACCTATCTCAATTAACGGCAGAACAATCTGCGCTTACCCGTGTTGTCTCACGTGGTGATAGCGCAGGATGGACACCCGCCCTTTCAAAACTTGATGTTAAAAAAGGATATGAGCAAGCCTTAGCGGCAGCCCTTGGTGAAGACCTTGACGCGGCGATTGGCGGCGACGCTGTGTTGCGCTGGTCAGGCGCGGCGACGCCCTCGCAAGCCCTTCCCGCTGGCACCACATCTTTGGCAGATGTCGTCAAAGCTCCGCAAGAACTCGCGGCGCGCCTGTCACAAATTGGCGTTGTTGAAAACGGCAATATTGAAGCCCTTAGCAAAGACCTTTCACCTGGACAACGCCTTGTGACCAAAGACGGTCAAGTCACCCGCTGGGACGGATTTGAAATCGCAGCTGGCGCGGAAACATCTGCTGCAATCAAGCTCAAACAACAAAACCGCCTCACCGAACTTAAAGGCGAAATTGAAACGGCTGAATCCGCTGTAACCAAAGCGCAAGCTCTTTTCGAAACTGCAAGACAATCCCGCAATACGGCACAAGACAATGCTCGTAACGCGAGAAAAAACCTACCAGATTTAGAACGTCGTGACCGCGCAGCCCAAGCAGCACTCGCGCAATATGAAACAGACATTGCCCGTGAGTCCGCGCAAAAACGATCGCTCGAAGAACGCCTAGAGCGCCTCGCTAACGAGATCAAAGAACTGACCAAGCAACGCGACGCGGCCATAGAGGCTAATGAAGCCCTAGAAGGCGGCGAAGACGTTACCGCGCAACAAGAAGAGCTGTCTGAAAAACTTGCACTCGCCCGTGCCCATGCCGACGAAATTAGTGGTCAATACCGTTCCCTCAAGAACGAATCCGAAGCTCGGGCCACACGTCTTAGCGCTGTTGAAAAAGAACGCGAAAACTGGTCTCGCCGCTCTGAAACGGCTGGCGCGCGTGTTGGCTCTCTACAAGGCCGCCATGATGGAACTCAGCTATCATTATCAAAAGCTAAAGACGGCCCTGATCAATTTATCGAGCGCCGCAACCGCCTTTTTGCTGAGCTAGCAGCCGCAGAGCTTCGCCGTACAACGGCGGCTGACGGATTATCCGAAGCTGAGACAGCTCACCGCAATATGGACATTGCCGCGCGTGAAGCTGACACAGCGCATGGCGCCGCCCGCGAAGCCCGCGCCGCAGCAGAGGCTCGCCTTGCCGCAGCGCAAGAACGCATCGAAGAAACAAAAGCCCGCATCAATGAAACACTAGAATGCGAGCCGTCCGAGCTTAAATCTCATTTGGGTGAACTTAACCCAGACACAGGTTTGTCCGAGCATGACATTGAACGCAAGCTTGAGCGCCTCTCCAAAGAACGTGAAAAAATGGGCGGCGTCAACCTGCGCGCCGACGAAGAAGCGGTAGAGCAAGAAGAACGCCTCACTGCGATGAATGACGAACGCCAAGATTTAATCGCCGCAATTGCGCGCCTTCGTGAAGGCATAGATGAGCTTAATACCGAGGGGCGTGAACGCCTGTTGAAAGCTTTTGACACGGTCAACGGTCACTTTGGGCGTTTGTTTACAACGCTCTTTGGCGGCGGTGAAGCGTCTCTTGCGCTAACCGAATCCGATGACCCTCTAGAAGCTGGCCTCGAAGTTATGGTGAGCCCGCCCGGGAAAAAACTCGGTTCCATGAGCCTGATGTCTGGTGGTGAGCAAGCCCTCACCGCGACTGCGCTTATCTTTGCGGTCTTCCTCTCAAATCCAGCGCCAATTTGCGTGCTTGATGAAGTCGACGCCCCGCTCGATGATGCCAATGTTGCGCGCTATTGCAACCTGCTCGACGAGATGGTCAAGCAAACGAAAACCAAATTCATCACTATTACCCATAACGCGGTCACAATGTCCCGTATGGACCGCCTCTTCGGCGTCACAATGGCAGAGCAAGGCGTCTCGCAACTCCTCTCAATGGAGCTAACAGAAGCCGAAAAATTGGTTGCTGCGGAGTAAGAAGACCGCAAGTTCAAGTTTGCTTATCCCCTTCGAGACACAAAACGCTAGATATTACGCAGCCAATGGCACACTCCCGCTGGGATCAATCCCCGTAGCGGCCCAATGGATTGGCGCGTGATTGACCTGCAAACCGAAGAAACACGCGGGGCCAAATTTCATCTGACGGAAATATAACTTCTACTTAATCTATATACGAAAATGTTACTCGCTTTATAACGTTAATGGCGCATTTCACTGGATAATGTTTGAGCGCTTTCGTAAAGAGATAGCTAACGCAATTAGAATGATAGACTATAGGATGGCATGTCTAGTTTAAGAAAATATTTTGAAGGCATCCGCATCAAAGGGCGTCAGGTACATGTCGGCACGACCGGAGCAGTCATTACGGTTGACGCGGCGTTTCTTAAAGGTCTTGTCTCCGTCCTTAAAATATTTGGATATTTTAAACTACGGCAATTAAAACAGATATTCAGCCAGAAGCCCGCTTCAGCGACCATTGCTTTTCATCCGCAAAACCCTGGCCCTTGGTTTAATATCTGGCAGGTCACGCGGCTAGGCGGCGTAAAAACAGTCACCGACCTTGCAAAGGCTGATTATATCTTTGCTTTTGAAGACAGCACACAAACAAAGTTTGATACATCATATCTTTCAAGTTTTGGTGTTCCCGTACTCAATATGAACGCCTATGATATTTCCAAAGAACATGTCGCTGATGTCTTTGAGGATGTGTTTGGGTATAATCTTCGTATTGACCCCCTAAAGCATAACGGCTTGGCCATTCAAAAATCTGACGCTAATGGAACACATGATGGGATGGTCATTACCTGCCCCATTGATCCCTCAGAGGTGACTGCGGGGCAGTCTTATCAACGACTTGTTGACAGTACATTTAATGGAGAGACAAGTGAGGACTTACGTGTCGCCTATGCCCTTGGGACATTGGCCCTCGTCTATCATAAACAAAAACCTCTCGATGATCGTTTTGGAACGCATTATTTAAGCGTTGATGTTCCCATGGCTGAAGATGTATTTTCTGCGCAGGAAATCACTTTGATAACAACCTTTTGCCAAAAAATGCATCTCGACTTTGGGTCCATTGACGTTATGCGGGACAAGCATGATGGCCGCATCTATATTGTTGATGTCAATAAA
Source organism: Hellea sp. (assembly GCA_023300105.1). Classification (GTDB taxonomy): domain Bacteria; phylum Pseudomonadota; class Alphaproteobacteria; order Caulobacterales; family Maricaulaceae; genus Hellea. The sequence continues at coordinate 5,792 of JALZWM010000049.1, read as the reverse complement.
ACCTGTATGCCTGTGCTCTGCCTTAGCCTGAAAACGCAAATCAACTCGCAAAAGAAAATTGCAAAAGCTTTGAGCGCAGGACTGTCACAGTTACCTACTCACAAAAAAAGCCCTGATCCAAAGACCAAGGCTTGATTATTACTATAAGCTTTAAAGCCTAATAATGCTGGCCACTACAGCTATGACGTCCATGGTAATGATTTCCTCCACGCCGCTTACGGGTGCCATAAGCTGATGATGTTCTGACTTTCCGAAAATGCGGGTTGTGCACGGACCGCGAATAACTTGGTGCAGAATACACTGTGCTTGGCTGAGACGCATAAACTATTCTTGGCTGCGAAGCATAAGTTGTTGTCGGCGCAGACGCATATGTTGTCGTCGTTGGCACTGAATAGCTTGAACTCGTCCCTGCATAGGTCGTTCCAGATGTCGCTGAACTGTAGCTTGTTTGCGGCGCTGTTGTCGCCCCATATGTTGGATCAGAATATACGGGATGATTAGATACCGTTACGCGGTCCTGATATGTTTGCGTTCCACCATAAGACGCTGTGCTGGGATAAGATGTTGCAGGGTAAGTCCTTGCTGTTCCACTGCCGTATGTTGCGCCATTTGAATATGTAGGAGCATTTGAATAACCACTTTGCTGCGGATAAACAGGGTCACAATCAATTGTCTTATCTGCGATGCCTGCGCCGGCAAGCGCCCCGAGGGCGCCGGCAATGACGCTGCCTTCTGTACGCGCGCCGTTGCCTGCGACTTGTGAGCCGATAACAGCGCCAAGAACGCCTCCGGCAAATCCGCCTAAAATCTGGCGATTATCTTCGTCTCTTTTGCAACTCTCATGCGGCGTTGAGCCGTTGAAATTATTTGCACTCGCCAAGGCTGGCGTAAACGCAAGGGTCGCGACTAATGCAGTCGCTGATAAAAGATGGTTCATAAGGACCTCCATAATGTTGAGCGAAGCGAAGAACCGATATCCTCAGACCTATTCACTCGTATTTTTACTTAATAGCGGGTTAAATTTGAACCTAGTCTGACAAGGCTCTTAATTATCGGTTCATGTTTCGGTTCATGTTTCGGTTCATGTTAATGACGCAGCTTTTAACAAATTTAAGAGATATTTAACCGTTTAAGGATTACTTAAGGATAAATTGTGGGTTTGCTTAACGGAGGCAACAGCCGTGCCCTATACTCGTCTCAAAAATTTTGGCTTGATTACGGCCTTCTCTTTAACTCTTCCCCATGCTGTATTTGCACAAGATGCCCCCATAAATGCACCTGTAGAAATTACAGCTGCGTCTACGCTTAAGAAAAGTAAAATTATCCGAAAAGTGGAACCTGTACCTTATTGGGTCAATGCAGAGCAATTACGCATCCGTGACAACCCTGTTGCAGGCGATATCATCGGCATCGTGGAACTGGGTCAAAAAGTAAAAGCATATGAGCAATTCGAAAATTGGATTCGAATTACAAAAACATCCCATAATGCAAAATGGCTTAATATAAATTTCCTTGCCAATACCCCCATAACTTGGGCACGCTACGGCTATAACTCACCTGCCGGAAACCAAAAACGCGCAGGACTTCGCGATGACATTTCTTTAAAACGCGTCAAAGTCAAAGGTGACAAATCTGCTCGTATTTATGCGACATCTGTTAAACAAAGCGCAAATGGTAATCGTGTCATTGTTACGCGTCATAATATTAAAACAGGCCCATACTTCGAGAAAAGACTCGTAGCCTGTGCCGATACATCCGCGACCCACGTACAAGTGCTGGGTGAAGGTTATACATATATGACGATGGAAAATGACGCACGGTCCAGTTTAATCGATATAAATAGTGCAGCGCCAAGCCTCTCTATATCACAAGCTGAACCTGTCACTATTGCTGTAGCAAATTATAGCTGCGAAACTGGTATTTAGCTAAAACAAAAGCTCGGCGAGCTTTCCTTTATGATAGCGTGCATCTCCATATTGGGACGCGTTAAAGATTGCGCGGCGACGATAGAGCTGCGCGTCGCAATCATAAGTAAATCCAAATCCCCCATGAAATTGAATGGAGCGGTCCGCGGCAAAGGACATCGCCTTATCTGCTTGGGCTTTGGCCATACGCACCGCAATTTCACCCACACCCACAGCTATATCTTGGGTGTCAAAACTATAGGCGGCGGCATAAAGAAGTGATCGCGATTTCTGATAATCAACAAAAGCATCAACCGTTGGGTGCTTTAAAGCTTGATAGCTACCAATCAGTTTTCCAAATTGCTTACGCGTTTTTAAATACTCGACGGTGTAATCAATACAAGACTGACACCCGCCCGTTAGTTCAGCCGCACTTAGAAGGTTAGCGGCAAGATGAATATGTTTGAGTGTGACGGAGGCCTTATCCAGTTCCATCAAAGTTTCAGCTCCCACTAAAAGCTCCTCCAATGTTAATTCATAAGACCGCTTGGTTTCATCAACCAAGGTTTCTCGCCTTATGTTATCATTAGGCAGTTCAGATTTTGACACGCAAAATAGTGCGGGCTTACCTTCAAGCATGGCGCTTATAATAACCCAATGCGCACTCATTAAATTCATCACGAATGTCTTGGTCCCCGTTAAGCGATAACCCGCTTTATCCTGTGCCGCAGTCGTTTCAATATTTTCGAGTTCCCAATCACCATTATGTTCAGACAAGGCCAATGTCGCCGCCCGGCCGTTCGCAATCTGAGGTAAGACTTCGCTTTTTTGGCTCTTTGCCCCCCCCACTATAAGCGCCTGCGCCGCAAGCGTTGTGGATGCAAACGGCGTGGAGAGCATGTACCGCCCGAGCTGTTCTGCGACGGGCGTAACCTCAGTTAGGCTTAAGCCAACACCGCCAAATTCCTCTGGCACAGCAACCCCCAACCAGCCCAGCGCGCCCATCTCTTTCCAAACATCTGCGTCATAGCCAAGTTCAGTTTCCATCTGGGCACGGACTTTATCAATCGGGGATTTCTCGCGGCAGAAATTCTCTGCAACGCCCAGCATATCTATCTGCGCTTCGGTAATACCAATTTGGCCATAAGGTTTCATCTTACTCATTTCAGGGCCTATCGCGTCTTAGGGAGGCTAAGCGCGTGCTCGCCAATGATGTTGCGCTGAATTTGCGATGTCCCGCCGCCAATAGTCGCTGAGAACGCGTTCAAATATCCACGGTGCCAATAGCCGTCATCGACCGCGTTTTTCTCGCCGACGTAATAGCCGCTTTTCGTTCCCTGTAAGCTCAGCGCGAATTGATTTATCTCGCGCATATATTCAGTCATCATCAATTTCGACATGAGCGGAATAGCTTGCGGGCAATCTTGATTAAGCGGCGGGAGTTTTGCCCGCTCGGCATTTAACTTAAACGCTTGTGCTTCAATCATAAAATCAACAAGCCGCTCGCGAATGACAGGGTCATCCAAAACAGGTTTTCCGCCGCGCTCTGCTTTTCGGGCAAGGTCTAAAATTTCCAATGGATTGACTTCGGTGATTGAATAGCCGCCTGCCTGTCCGCCCTTGGCGTTGCGTTCATACATCAGGGTTTGCATCGCGATTTTCCAGCCGTGGCCCTCGCTACCCATAAGGCCGTCTGCGGGAATACGGGCGTCGGTAAAGAATGTTTGCGTAAAACCGTGCTCGCCCGTCAGCTTGCGGATTTTCACAGTTTCAATACCTGCGACCCGCATCGGCGAGAGGAAGAAACTTAGCCCCGCATATTTGTTTGGGGCCTCTTGGTCCGTGCGCGCCAGCAAGATCATATATTTGGCAAAATGCCCGTGTGTGGTCCAAATCTTAGACCCGTTGAGGACATATTCATCCCCTTCCCGCACGGCCTTTAACTGTGCATTGCCAAGGTCAGAGCCATGCTCGGGTTCTGAAAACCCTTGGCACCACACGTCTTCGGCGTTCAATATGCCTTTGATATATTTTTTCTTATGCGCCTCGGTCCCAATGTCTAAAATAAGCGGCCCCGCCCAGCCAAGGCCGATTGTATTGAACATAATCGGCGCATCATATTTACGCATCGCCGCCGTAGCCGCGTCTTGATGCGCTTGAGATAATCCACCGCCGCCATATTCTTTTGGCCACGCCGCGCCGAGATACCCCGCCTCATAGACTTTGCGCTGCCAATCCCTTAGGAATTCAAACTGCTCATCTGTGCCAACCTCCATAAAGGTCAAAGGCAACATGAAATCTGGCTTCGCGGGCGTATTTACGGCAAACCATGCATCGGCCTCTTTCGCAAACTCTTGGACCTCCTCTTGGACCTCAGCATTCATTATGACGTTCCTTTTTCTATCATAGTCCCTAACCATCACGGATATTCGTGTTAAAGCAAGACTCAATTGCCCTAATGCTGTCATGATGCTGGCATGATAAAATTAAAGAAGACGAGCCATAACTATGCAAGAAGCGCATGATTTTTTAGAAGAAAGCCAATCCGTCGCAGAGGCTATTCAAGGCCTCACCGATGCAGAGTATAAAACTGTCACGCTTTTTAAGGACTGGACCCTATACGATATTATGGCTCACCTTCACCTTTGGAATATGGCCGCTGATTGGACGTTAAACGCCCCCGATAAATTCGCTGGTCTCATGGGCGACGTCATCAAAGTTTTCCAAGGCGGCAGTACCCATCAAGACCTACAGCGCGAATGGGCCGCGGGCCAAGGATTGGACACAGGAACGAAACTCTACGCGGCATGGGCCGTTGGATATAAAGACCTCGCCAAGAAATACGCAGGCGCAGACCCCGATGTGCGCGTCAAATGGGGCGGGCCTGATATGTCCGCTAAGTCCTGTATCATCGCGCGCCAGATGGAAACATGGGCACATGCCCAAGCCATTTTTGATGTCTTAGGTCTCAAACGTATCAATGCAGACCGCATCAAAAACGTCGTCCATATTGGCGTCACGACCTATAGCTGGTCTTTCAAAGTCAACGGATTAGAGCCCATGCGCCCCAAACCTTTTGTTAGGCTGACAGCGCCCAGCGGAGAGATATGGGAATGGAATGACCCCCAACCAGACAACATAGTCGAAGGCTTAGCGGAAGAGTTCGCGCAAGTCGTCACCCAGTGCCGAAGCATTGCAGATACATCCCTCGTCATGACGGGAGAGGCCGCAAATAAATGGATGGGCATCGCGCAGTGTTTTGCAGGCAATCCCGAAACACCGCCCGCGAAAGGGCAGCGCATAATGGCCCACGTCATACAAGCAGAGCCTCTATAAAATCATGAAAACTATCTATCAATGTTGTTATTTAACTCTTCATCAAAATTTTCCCATGCTCTAAAAAAATACATTCTGATTGAGCTGCGATTCAAGTCACGTTTTAGTATTTTTTTGTAATCTTCCCCATATTTTTCTAGTAATTCATAATGTTTAGTCTGGCATCTATAAAAATTATATGCGCCCCACATTGTAGAAACTAACACTACGATAAGACAAAACTCCATACTTATATTCAAAGTATGGTCTTCACGAGTGATGGCCACCAACAACATAGAAAGAGGAATAAGCACAATCGGCCCTGAGGCTACATACTCAAACCAAGCGGTATTTGAAAATGGGTCCTCAGGTGAAGGTTTAAAGAATATCATATGTTTTCTTTCCTAACATATTATCATTATTAGACATTAATCGCAATTCCTATGACAATCCCGCTCCGCTCCATCCTTCATATGTAGGCATAGTAACGAAGACGATCATTTCAAGAAGAACACATTGTCAGTGTGGATGAAATCTGCCCTTAAGCCAAAGTCTCATCTGCGCGTTTTGCGA
>JALZWM010000048.1 GCA_023300105.1 Hellea sp. | reverse complement strand
TTTACACCCCTGTTCTGACTTGCACCTTATAAACCCAAGGCGCATAGCGGTTCTAAGTGGAGAGCGGCGTGAGTCCTAAAACCAAAAAGAGCAAGATAAATACGATTGCGACATCTGCGCTGCCTATGCCGCTCTGGGAATTAGTCTGCATGGTGGCTGCGCTTATGGCGCTCAATGCTTTTGCTATTGATATTATGCTGCCCGCGATGGGTGTGATTGCGGATCATTACGGTGTTTCGGGTAATGAGCAGCAATGGCTGCTGTATTCATACATGATTGGATTTGGCGTCCCGCAGCTCTTCTTCGGCCCGATTACGGATAGGTTTGGGCGGCGTACACTTTTACGTATCTGTATCGCGGCCTATGTTGTCTTTGCCTTTATGTGCATGGCGACGAATTCGTTTTTTATCTTGTGCTTAGTACGCTTTCTGCAAGGTATATTTGCGTCGGGCATTCGCGTTATGGCCGTCTCTATTGTGAGGGATTTGACCGCAGGGCGCGCGATGGCGCGTATTATGTCTTTGGTTATGACAGTCTTTATGATTATCCCAATTATAGCGCCAGCCATCGGGCAGGGCGTCATGATGATTGCGGGATGGAGATGGATGTTTGGCGTGCTTGGCGTGGCAGGTTTAATCGTGTTGACGTGGGTGCATTTTAGGCTGCCTGAAACACTTAAACCCGAAGACAAACAAGAGCTCAACGTTCCAAAGGCCCTCAGTGGTTTTAGGCAGGTTCTCACGACGCGCGTGACGCTGGGGTATATGGCTGCCAGCGGCGTTATTTACGGCGCGCTCTTTGCCTTCATCGCCTCTGCAGAACAAATTTTCGAAGACGTCTTTCACGCAGGTGACCGCTTCGCGATATGGTTTGCTGTGATTGCAGGCACATTGGCTGTAGCCAATTTCATCAATAGCCGCGTTGTTGAACGTTATGGGATGCGCCGCATGAGCCACGGTATTTTAATCGCCTTTATTGTGTTGTCCGCCACCAATTATAGTGTGCTTCAACTGGGCGGCGAAAAGCTTGTTTACTTCCTGCCATTATTCGCGCTGACCTTTGGGTGCTTTGGTATGATGGGCGCGAATTTCTCAGCGATTGCGATGGAGCCGCAAGGCAAAATCGCGGGGACGGCCAGTTCTCTATACGGCTTCGCGACAACCACAGTTGCCAGCGGGTTTGGCTACCTCGTCTCCAGTCAATTTAACGGCACAGTCTCGCCGATTGTCTTAGGCTTCGTCGGCTTGGGAATACTGTCTCTCGCTATCGTTATGATAACTGAACGCGGGAAGCTGTTTGAACTCGGTGAGGGGAAAGCTTAGCTTATTCTTCTATCTCGCCTAACATCGTTTTAATTTCTGCTGACATGTATTTATCAAACGGGCGCATGAAATTCAACCTTCCAGGCTTGCCTGTGAGGGGGGAATGCAAAGTCCAAATGTTTCCAAGATGAATACCGATTAATTTGTGTTTGCCGTCTTCATTGAGAGTAATAGGTGACCCTGATTGCCCCGCTATGCTACGACAATTATGACTTGCAAATTCTCGTGTCTCGGTCTGGGAAATATTTATAGCTATGAGCGTCATTTTACATTTTTGCGTATTTTGAGGTAGTCCTCTCGCTTCTGCAAAAGAGACAGTTTTACCATCAAATAGAGACACGCTCTCTATGGGGGCATCTATATCGTATTTTTTGATATGGGATCCTTGTATCTGTTTGAAAGATATGAGGGCCCAGTCTGAGTCTGTACCTACGCGGTAATTTTTTGGAAAATACGTCCCTATGACTGCGCTGGCATTTCCTTGAAAGTCTTCAATATAGCAGTCATCATTCCCCGCAATGCCGTGACCCGTAACGAGCGCATAGTCTTTTTTTGATTTCATCTGCCCAGCCAGAACATTCAAAACGACTCCTTTGGATTGGTATTCTTGGGTCTCGTTAATTTTGCATTTTAGAAAAATGGCATGATTAGGTGTTGAACTTATTGTGACCATGTGGGGAGCATTGATAGTCGACGCACTGGCTGAAAAATATCCTGCCGCGCTGACCGCGAGAGCCATAAATCCAATTGATATAAACCTAAGTTTCTCGCGATTTGGCAACCTATCCCGCCTTCATATATTCGTCTTTATAGACGATTTTTAATTCACGTTTTAAAACTTTACCTGTTGGGCCTATCGGGAGTTCGTCTTGGAAAACGATGGCGTCAGGGAGCCACCATTTTGCACATTTTGCTGTGATGCAAGCTTTGATCTCTTCTATGTCTGGTGATTTGCCGGGGACAGGCTGAACGATGAGGAAAGGGCGCTCTTGCCACTTTTCATGGCGAATACCGATACAGGCGGCCATGGCGACATCAGGGTGATCTGCGGCGGCGTTTTCAACGTCAATCGAGCTAACCCATTCGCCGCCAGATTTAATAACGTCTTTGGAGCGGTCTGTTATTTCCATAAATCCTGTGGGGTGGAGTTTACTCACATCCCCTGTGGCGAACCAGCCATCATCGGTGAAGGCGTCTGCGCCCGCGCCTTTGAAATAGCTACTCGACACCCACGGGCCGCGAACATGAAGATGTCCTTCGGCTTCGCCGTCTTCGGCAAGGATATTGCCTTCGTCGTCAACGATGCGCATATCAAGGCCAAAGATACGGCGGCCTGCTAAGAGTTTATCAGGCACTGTGCTGTCGTAATCTTCAATATTCGTATCGGGGTGAATAGCATATGTTGAGCCTAGCGGAGAGGTTTCTGTCATGCCCCAGCCTTGTTGCATCGGAATGCCAAGGTCTTGCTCATAGGCGCGCAGCAGGCTCTCGGGCAGAGCAGAGCCGCCGACGAGAGCTTTCTTTACGCTGGGCAGGTCAATGCCGTTAGCTTTAGCGTGGTTATAGATGCCTAGCCATACCGTCGGGACGCCCGCCATTAAGGTGACGCTTTCTTGGTTGATCATTTTGCACATGTTCGCCCCATCAAGGCCAGGCCCGGGCATAACAAGCTTTGCGCCGACCATAGCGGCAGAGTAAACAAGCCCCCACGCAGAGACATGGAACATCGGCACGACGGCTAAAATCACATCACGCGAGCCTGCGCCAATAACGTCATTAAAGCTACCGGCCATAGCATGAAGGATGGTTGAACGGTGAGAGTAAAGAACGCCCTTAGGGTCACCTGTCGTGCCAGAAGTATAACAAAGCGTACAAGCTGTGTTCTCATCAAAGCGCGGCCAGTCAATTGTATCGCTCGCATCTGCGATGAAGCTTTCATAATCTTGGACGTCAGTTTTGTAATCAGGTAGGCTAGCTTTATCGGTTAGGCATATCCATTTCTCGACGCTAGGGCACATCGCGGAAACGCCGTCAATAATGGGGCCAAAGGTTGTGTCAAACATGAGGAAGCTGTCCTCGGCATGATTGACCATCCATGCAATTTGCGCAGGTTTTAAGCGCGGGTTGATTGTGTGAACCACAGCGCCAATTGAAGAGACCGCATAATAGATTTCAATATGGCGGTAGTTATTCCACGCGATTGTAGCAACGCGGTCACCTGTTTTGACGCCCGCTGCGATAAGCGCATTCGCAAGCTTACGCGTGCGCACCGCGCAATCGGCCCATGTGTAACGGTGTTCGCTCATATCCGCATTCAGGGAATAAATTTCGCGAGTACTGTGAACTTTTGCGGCATGTTCGATCAAATCACTGATCATTAACTCTTGCTGCATCATGAGGCCTTGCATGGGCATCTCCCTCTATATATCTGTTGCGTATATATTTGTTATTTTCTTACCACTCTATTTCCATCTAAAAGAGTGAGCGTCAACTAACCTTATGCAAAGAGTTTCATATGCACGCACTATCAACATCTAGGCTTCCAACGTATTCTGATGTTCTAAAGGCGGCAGAGCGCATAGACGGACATGCGGTTAAAACGCCATTGATAAGGTCAGACGCGATTGATAAAATGACAGGCAAAACAGTCTGGTTTAAACCTGAGTGCAATCAAAAGGTCGGGGCGTTTAAATATCGCGGCGCTTATAACCGTCTCTCTGTGATGAACGCCGAGGAACGCGCCAAGGGTGTTGTCGCTTATAGTTCAGGCAATCATGCGCAAGGCGTGTCCCGCTCTGCCAAAGAGCTTGGCATTTCGGCAACCATCGTTATGCCCCAATGTGCGCCTAAAGTTAAAATCGAGGGCGTTCTGGGTGACGGCGCGGAAATTGTCTTTTACGATAAGGCCACAGAGTCCCGCGAAGAAATCACCGCAGCGATTAGCGCCAAAACTGGGCGCATCATTGTTCCAAGTTATGACGACGCCTATATCATCGCAGGGCAAGGCACAGTTGGTCTTGAAATTGCGCAAACTGATATTGGGTTTGATGCCTTGATTACCTGCATAGGCGGCGGGGGATTATGCGCGGGCATAAGCCTTGTGATGGATGAACATTCGCCGAGTACGAAAATTTACGGCGCGGAGCCAGAGCATTATAACGATCATCAAATGTCATTGGCATCTGGCACGCGCGAAAAACTAAGCGCAACACCGCCGACCTTATGTGACGCGCTCGCGACGCCGCAACCTGGCGAAATGACATGGCAAATTAATGCTAAATCGCTCTCTGCTGTTTTCGGCGTATCGGATGACGCCTGCCTAAATGCAATGGCGATAGCCAAGCGAGACCTCGGCGTTCAGTTGGAACCGGGCGGAGCGGTTGCGATGGCGTCGCTTTTAGAAGGGGCTTTGTCAAATGACGCGGCCTTGCAAACAATTTGCATCATTTTATCTGGCGGCAATGTCGACCCCGAAGTCGCAAAACGCGCAGATGAGACTTTGGCTTAAGGGCAGATTT
>JALZWM010000047.1 GCA_023300105.1 Hellea sp. | reverse complement strand
CCAACTCCAACTTTAACTGCAACTATCAACGGTTCGAATGCATTGGGAGCTAATGTGAGTGTTGATGATATTAGCACAATAAGTATTGTTTTAGATGCTCAAGACGCGACGAGTGTTTTAATTTCCCAAGCCTCAGGTGTGGATGTTGATTTTCAAGGGATTTCCTCGTCAGACGCAACGTCTTCGGATTTATCAGTAAGTGTAGAGGATGATGACGGGAATGTTTCTTTAAATGGTGTAAGTGGACCTTACACACTTACAATTTCATTGCCTGATGTTGAACAAACATCCGAAGTTCAGTTGAATCTAGTTGCAAGTAATGGCAACGGCAATACTACGATAACCGAGACAATCACATTGTCTATCTTAGACGTAAATGAGCCTGGACTGCCGACGTCTGCGTTTTTCCGTACTATATCGGATACTATCATAACAGACCCCGTACTTGGTTTCACTAGCTCACTCACTGACCCATCTGTTTTAATTGGCGTTACCAAAAATGCGGCGACAAATTCTGTTTCAACATTTATTGTCCCTGAAGCGGGAATAGGTGTTTTTGATGATGCTATTATTGCACCGCAACCGACTCTTGGGACTGTTGGTACTGCGCCTTTGGAAATTTTCTTCTCAGATATAGACGGTGTCGTTGATGGCACTTTAGATCCTGTCTTTTTTGATGACATCAATGATGAACTTGTGGGACTGCCTTTTAATGCGGCAGATAATACATTTGCGGCCCCTGTAACGCAGTTGGTATCAAATGGATGCGCCGCTGGAGTAGGTAGCGGTACGCAATTTGTTGGGGGAGATGGAAGTACACGTGACGATATATTGGTCGGGACGTCTACGGGTCTATTTTATGTTGCTTCGGGGGATGCAAATGGGAATGGCGGATCTGGTTTTTCCGCGCCTACATCTCTCGTGCCAAGCGGGGATTTCTGTAATTTAAATATAGCTTCCGCAGGCTTTGGCAGAACTATCTATTCTGTTTATAATCCAACAACGCGTGTCATTACTGGATTTCAAGGAAATGGTAGTGATCCTGATAGCTACGTTGAAGAATTTACGGCTGACCTATCTACTTTGATTGGGCCAAATTTAACGCCCCTTCTGCTTGAAGGCTCTGTTGGAGGTTTTGGCGATGATAGTCTGGTTTCTGTCTTCGCGGATGCTCAAGAAGGTGGGTCTGTTGTTGTCATATCAGATGTAGGAGTCATTCCTGAAAATATTGTTATAAATTTAGATATGGAGTCACCTACAGATCTGGTTTTACTCTCGAGAGGTTTATCACAGGATATTGTCATAGTTAGCCCAACAAGCACTACCGCGGTTTATATTCGTGATGCTAATCGTATTAGCCGAACTGTAGAGGTAATCGAAATCGGAACCGGTTTTGATCAAGTCGGCTTTGCCGCGGGCGCTGTTGCTTTCGCGAGTTCGACTCAAGGTAATATCGTTGTTCGCCCACTTCAGTAGGGCAAACTGAATGATAAGACTGGATATAGCGCCCTTGGGCGCTGTATTGTTTGAATTTTTGTTAGAATATTAAGACAGCGCATGTACCTCTTTGCTTTTATGCACTGACGAGGACACACATGCAACATTATCAAAAAGATATTATAATCATCGGCGCTGGCTTGTCGGGTCTCTTAACCGCATGGCGTGTTTTGGAAGAAAACCCTGACATAACCCTTACACTTATTGAAGGAAGTGATAAAATTGGCGGCGATCATACATGGTCATTTAATTGGTCTGACCTGATACCAGAAGTTCAATCTTGGGCTAAAGAATTTGTTGTTTATGAATGGGATAAATATGATGTGAAATTCCCAAAGCGCGAACGTCAATTGGATATCACATATTGCACAGGGAATTCTGATAGTTTGCGGGCCTGCGTGCAGCCTTTAATAGACAATGGACGGTTGAAGCTGATGCTTAAGACGAAGGTGACCCAAACAAGCGCGGATAGCGTCACGCTCGCGAGTGGAAAAATATTGAAAACGGGATGGGTTTTGGATGCGCGCGGGTTTGAGCCTAAAGACACAAATTATCTCGGCTATCAAAAATTTGTCGGCAGAACCATCAAAACGAAAGCGCCCCACGGACTTAAATATCCTATTATTATGGACGCGACGGTTGACCAAATTGGAGGGTACCGCTTCGTCTATTGCTTACCTTTTACGGAACATGAAGTTTTGGTCGAAGATACTTATTATACGGATGGGCCAGAGCTTTCTGAAAATGAAATTCACGCGCGCCTTGATAGCTATATTTCAGATAAAGGCTGGGACGACCATGAAATCATCCGCCAAGAGAAAGGCGTGCTGCCGATTACGCTCGCCATAGATAGTGCGCGTTTTGACGAATTGGCGCATGAGTCTGGCCGCGCCACACCGATTGGTATTCGGGGCGGATATTATCACGCGGTGACGGGGTATAGCTTGCCGCAAGCGATGAAATCTGCGTGGTTGATTGCAGATAAGATTAAAGAAGACGGCGGTAGATTAGGCGCGGCGCAGGCCGAGATGGATCAGCATGAGTATGATCATTACCGCGAAGAAAAATTCTTGCGTCTCTTAAACCGTATGCTTTTTCGCGCGGCAAAGCCTGAAAAGCGCTATAAAGTCTTACAACGATTTTATGGGTTTCAAAAAGACCTCATTGAACGCTTTTATGCGGGGCAATATTCGCGTAAAGACCAATTACGCATCCTAATTGGCCGCCCGCCCGTACCCATACACAAGGCGCTTAAGAATTTTAAAGAGGCTGATTTCATCGCAAATGAAAAGGCCCAATAGAAAGAGTTATAATGAACGTCAAAGCCGACGCTTCGAACATCCCAAGTTCTCCTTCATCTAAACCTACGGCCATAGTTGTTGGCGCTGGCTTTGGCGGTATCGCCCTCGCGGTCCGTCTTCAGGCTATGGGGTTTCAGACAACGCTACTTGATAACCGAGACAAGCCAGGTGGGCGGGCTTATGTTTATGAAATAGACGGTTATAAATTTGACGGTGGCCCGACCGTTATTACTGACCCTGATTGCCTCGAAGAGCTTTTCACCCTCAGTGGCCGTAAGATGGAGGACTACGTCACCCTCTTGCCTGTTGACCCGTTTTACCGCCTCCAATGGGAAGACGGTGAGGTCATGGATTACAATAATGACCAAGATTTCCTTGAACAACAGATCGCGGCGCGTAACCCTGATGATGTTGAGGGCTATCGTAAGTTCTTGGCTTATTCTCAAGAGCTTTACCGTGAAGGCTATGAAAAACTTGGGACAACGGCTTTCTTGAAAATGAGCCAGATGTTCGCCGCCGCGCCGCAGCTCATTCGTTTGCGCGCGGACCAAACCGTCTATAACCGCGTGTCTAAATTCGTCAAAGATGAGAAGACGCGCCAGCTCCTATCCTTCCAGTCACTGCTTGTTGGCGGGAACCCTTTTGCCACGAGCGCGATTTACGCGCTCATCCATGCACTCGAACGCAAGGGCGGTGTGTGGTTTGCCAAAGGCGGCACGGGCGCACTTGTGCAGGGACTTGTGAGCTTGTTTCAAGACATTGGCGGAGAGCTGCGTCTTAACGCCGAGGTCACAGACATTCACACAGAGGGGGACCGCGTTACGGGCGTGAGTACCGAAGACGGCTGGACCATGAACGCGGATATGGTCGCGTCCAATGCCGATGTTGTGCATACTTATTCCAAATTACTGCGCGGACATAAACGCGGTAAATCCTACGGCAAAGCCCTCAAAAAGAAGCGCCACTCTATGTCACTCTTCGTGATTTATTTTGGCCTGAAAACACCAACCCCAGAACACTTAAAACATCACATCATTTTATTCGGGCAGCGTTATAAGGAACTCATTGCTGAGATATTTGGTAAGGGCGGAAAGCTCTCTGATGACTTTTCACTTTATATGCACGCGCCTTGCGTGACCGATACGTCTATGGCCCCAGAAGGGAAGTCTTCATA
>JALZWM010000046.1 GCA_023300105.1 Hellea sp. | reverse complement strand
AAGTAGCGCAAGGCCGTAAAGGGGTAGAAACGGCATAAAGATGAGCGCCCAAATTAAGTACCAAGGAAACCCAGTTGGCGATAAAAGATAAAGCGCCAAGGTCATGAGCATCAGCTCTTTAGGTTGCTGTGCCAACGTACCTATTGGTGATAGAAGCCCGCGCCAGAGGCTAAGCCCCACTAAGGTCAATGCGACCGTAATACGCGCAAAAGTGCCTGAGTTATCTGTTATGAGGTCTAAACCACTGTCTAAGAGCGGGAAAAGGAAACTGCTGCGTTGCCATTGGGCTGAATAGGCGCTCAGGCCGCTAGTCTCGCCTAAGTTTGATATCATCGGCCAAAGTAAAACGAGAGAGAGCGCAGCGCTGATGAAGGCAGAGGTCATATATACTTTAAGATCACGTCGCCACGAGCGAAAGACAATGGGGGCGAGAAGTAAGGGCCAGATTTTAATGGCGGCTGCCGCTGATAATAAAACTGCAGTAATGTAAGGGTTTTTACGCATGGCGATAACCGTGCCAATAAGAAATGGCGCTAAAAGGATATCCATATGCGCGGCATTAAAAGCGCTAAAAATCAACAGCGGGTTGAGCGCATAAAGACCAACCCAAAGAGGTGAGCGGTCATAGAGTATGAGAGCTTTAATCATTAGGAACATAGCGATTGCCTCACTGAGTAGGAAGACACAGCGTAACGCATCTAAATTCATAGGTTTGATAATTGCAGCGAGTCCAAAGGCCGTTATGGCGACGGGTGGATAAATTGTCGTAAGGTGTTTGTTGTTTATCTTGTGCAAAATATCATCATAATATTTAGAGAGATCATTAAGAGTTTGGGTTTGTTCCGGGTTTTTGTTTAACAGGATGTAATCGGGGCTATAGATATAGGGGTTCGTGCCTTGAGTGATAACAGCACCATCCCAGAGGTAACGGTTCCAGTCATCTTCATATATTGGTGTTGAGCTAAAGAAGATTGCGCGAAAGATAAGGCCAAGGGCGATTAAGATACCGAGTGCTTTTATAGGTCGAGGTGAACTTAACGGGGTTTCTTTTGCCCATTTTTTAAAAGCAGGTATCAACGCAGTCCATATAAGGCCTGCAATGATCAAACAAAATGTGAAGACAACATAAGGATGATCTGCCGTTGTTGTGCCAAGGTAAAAGTCTGCCGAAAGATGGCGAATAAAAAATAGAAGAGCCCCTATAAGGGCTGCTCCAGATAATATAAAAGTCGGAAATTTCATACCGATTTTGTAACGATTAACCTGTTGGGAAGTTACCACTTGTTAGCATACACGTACCGTCGTTTTGAGGCTGTGTACCCGTGGGACAATTCACCGGAAGTTGAGCAGCAGGTGCTGCGTTGCCTGAACCATATGCTGGTGCTGGTGCTGGTGTGGCTGACCCATATGTAGGTTGCGCTGCTGGCGTGCCAGAGCCATATGCTGGTGCTGGTGTGGCTGATCCATATGCAGGTTTCGCTGCTGGCGTACCAGAGCCATATGCCGCGTTTTCTTTTTCTTTCATCACGAGCTCTTTTTCCATGGCTTCTTTTTCAGCCAGAGCGGCCTGCTGTTTTTTCAATTGTTTTCGGGCTTTTCTCTCAGCTCTACGTTTGGCGCTATTCACAGAAGATTGAGTTTGTGAGATATTTCCACCAGAGTTGCTTGGGGTTCCGCTTCCATATTGAGCATAGCTAGGAACTGCGCTAAGGCATAGTGCTGCGGCTGATAAAATGAGTGTTGTTTTAAACTTTTGCATAAGGCTCTCTGTTAACTAGTGGATCAAGGATACCCATCATTAACACTCCTACTTATGGTGTGGGCTCACTAAGTTTTAACATCCCCGCACAATTTCGTGACTTGCTTTGTTATGTAGTTGATACTTTGAGAGCATCTTCTTTGATCATATCCGCGGCTTTCTCCCCAATCATAATACAAGGTGCATTCGTGTTACCAGAGACAAGGTTAGGCATGATTGATCCGTCAACAACTCGTAGTCCTTTGAGGCCGTGAACGCGAAGTCTGTCGTCAACAACAGCCATATCATCATGACCCATTTTACAGGTGCCGACAGGATGATATTCTGTATCAGAGCGGTTGCGAATATCTTCGCGTAGCGCAGTGTCATCATCTGTATCAGATTCATAAAATGCTTTTTTGCGCACCTTATCAAAGGCAGGTGCCTTTAGAATAGCTTGTGTTTTCTTCACGCCGCGAAATAAGGTTTCCATATCGCGGTCATCTTCGAGGAAGGCTGGGTCGATAGAGGGCGGAGCCATAGGGTCTGCTGATTGAAGCTCTAGGCGTCCTCGGCTTTTAGGGCGTAGAACTGTTGTGTGGCAACTATAACCATGTCCCAAATGTAGTTTGCGGCCATGGTCATCCACGACAGACCGAACAAAAGTCAGTTTAATATCGGGTGACGTCTCTGAACGGTCAGCATATAGATAGCCGCCACTTTCGGCGTAATTGGTTGTTACCATGCCGCGCCGATTACGCACATAATTCCAAATTTCACCAATTAAGCGAAAGCTTCCCATCACTGAGAAGCCAATATTATCTTTCACATCGGCGTCATAGGCCATGACATAGTCAATGTGGTCTTGCAGGTTTTCACCGACGCCGGGAAGGTTATGTGTTTGTGTAATCCCAAAGGGTTCGAGTTTTTCCTTTGCGCCTATGCCCGATAAAAGCATGATTTGAGGTGAACCAAAAGCACCTGCCGACAGGATGACTTCCTTTGAAGCACTAACGGTTTGGCTTTGTTTTTTCGTGCGATACTGCACGCCTGTTGCGCGGCCATCTTCAAGAATAAGCTTTTCTGTATGCGCGTCCGTTATCACCGTCAGGTTAGGGCGATCTTCTGCACTATCGAGAAAGGCGCGTGCCGCAGACCAGCGTTCGCCGTTCTTATGGGTGACATCATAATAGCCCATGCCTTCATAGTCAGGGCCATTCGTCATGCCGTTGAGGTCTTGATGAATTTTATATTGGTTCTGGCGCGAGGCTTCGAAGAAAACCTCGTTAATTGAACCCGGACTACGCAGACGCGAGACATTTAACAGACCGCCTTGGTTATGGAGGTCGTTCTCTATATTTTCAGTCTCAAGAGGTTCATAATTTTCTGACTTTTTAAAATAAGGAAGCACATCTTTCCATGCCCAGCCTTTATTGCCAAGCTTAGCCCATTCATCATAATCTTGCGCGTGACCTCGGTTATAGACCATAGCATTAAGACTAGACGAGCCGCCGAGCATTTTGCCGCGCGGTTGATACCCCTTGCGTCCGTTCAGGCCTTTTTGAGGGACTGTTTCAAAAGCCCAATTACGTTTCTTCGTGACCATATTGACTAAAGTTGCCATGGGCACCCAAACGGACCAATGCTTGTGTGTGCCGCCAGCCTCTAAAAGGCAAACAGATACATTTGGGTCTTCGGATAAGCGGTTGGCTACCACGCAGCCTGCCGAGCCTGCACCGACGATAACGTAATCATATGGGGTCATATTATAAAATTTTCTTCATGAGGCGGAGCATCTTCTGTGTTTTCTCTGTGTAAGGTGGATGCATCATTTTGCCTTGGCTAAAGCGGCTTTGCTCAAAAACACCTTTCATGTGGGAGAAGGTTTTAAACCCATCTTCGCCATGATAAGCACCCATACCAGAGGGGCCAACGCCGCCAAATGGAATGTCTTCCTGAATAACGTGCCAGGCGCAATCATTGATAGAGACACCGCCGGAAATTGTTTCATTTAAAACTTTAGCTTTTTTAGCTTTGTTTTCACCAAACCAATAGAGCGCAAGAGGGCGCTCTTTGCTTTGAACATATTGCATAGAATCCTTGAGGGTTTCTGAGGCGACCACAGGCAGTAGCGGTCCAAAAATTTCTTCCTGCATAATTTTCATATCAGGCGTTGTATTCGTCACGACGGTAAGAGGCACGCGGCGTTCTTTGGCCAGCTGCTGTTTATCATCATCCCCGGCCACGCGAATACGCGCGCCTTTGTTTTCAGCATCTTCTAAAAGCGTTTGAAGACGGGCATAATGACTATCGGCGATAATGGATGTGTAATCTTTATTACCCGCAACTTTGGGGTAGAACTCTTCGGCTTGTTTGATGATGGCATCTGAGAACGCTTCGATGTTTTTCTGTGGCATCAAGACATAATCAGGCGCGACGCAGGTTTGGCCGGCATTGAGAAGTTTACCATTTGCAATACGCGGAACAGCGAGATCCATATTGGCGCTCTCGTCAATAATGGTGGGGGATTTTCCGCCAAGCTCTAGCGTACAAGGTGTGAGGTTCTTTGCGGCAGCTGCGGCGACAATGCGGCCAACAGATGTAGAGCCTGTAAAGATCAGGTGATCAAAAGGAAGTCCAGAGAAAGCCTGCGCGACTTTTACGCCGCCTGTTGCGACGAAAACTTCTTCGTCTGTAAAGACTGTAGCGAGGACGCGTTTTAATAAATCTGATAACCTCGGCGTATACTCGCTCGGCTTTATCATCGCGCGGTTGCCCGCACCTATCGCGCCTATGAGCGGCATAACCGCGAGCTGCAAGGGATAATTCCAAGGGCTGATGATACCGATAACGCCAAGAGGCTGCGGAATGATGTTATTGCTTGCGGGCTTATATTGTAGAGCCGTTGGCGCGCGGCGGGTGCGCATCCAATGCTTGGTATGTTTGATAGCGTGAGAGATACCGCCTTTGATAATCATAAGTTCAGCGATGGTTGTTTCTTCATAAGCGCGGTTGCCAAAGTCTTCGGAAATAGCTTTTTGGAACTCTGCACTATGGGCTTCTATAACGTCGCCGAGTTTTTTAAGATTGGCTTTGCGTTCAGCCCATGACGGGTTAGGGCGAGTGTTAAAGGCGGCTTTTTGTTTGGCTAAAACGGCACTTAAATCAATGCTTTCGCCAGCACTTTTTTCCTTCAAATCAATTCTAACCATGTCTCACCCTTTTGTATTTTGTGTTTTGATGCATTTCATTCAGTTGAATGCATGGAATAAAAAAGGCGCAAACCCGAGTTTTTGATTACTCAAATGCTCAAATTTGCGCCTTTTAATTTAGGCTTCCAGTTAAAAACTAGAATTTTTTACGGGCTGTTACGCCATATGTTCTAGGTTCTTGAATGAACGCAGAACGTGAGGCTGTTGATGCTAGCGGATTAGCTGCTGAACCCCTAAGAACCGTGTTAAAGGTTACGCCGCGTGTAACTTCATCTGTGATGTTCGTAGCCCAAGCTTCTAAGCCCCAGCCATTATCTGAATGGCCAATACCCGCGCGCAGGTTAATCTTAACTGTGCTCTCTTGCACATCAAGTGGGTTGAGAGGCGTGGCTCCGAGCTGAGCTGCTGTTGTTGGTACAAGCGCAGCTTGTGTCGATGTCCGGCGGTCATCTTCATAACGCAATTGTCCGTTAAGGAAGAAGTCCATACCAGCCGGTAGGTCACCCGTATAAGTGCCGCCTATAAGTCCAACGACGCTAGGGGCGTTCGTGAGATCAAAGCCACAAAGGTTTTGTACACGCAGTGGCTGATCATCACCTGCACAATCACTTGGATAGGATGCATCTAAGACTGTCAGACCGCCCGTTAAAGAGATGTTATCAGTTGGCTCTGCTTTTGCCTCAATTTCAACACCAATCGATTCCGCAGTTGGAACATTAAACGTTTGGAACTGAGCGCCAGTGAATTCAAGAACTTGGAAGTTCGTGAAATCTTCGTAGAAGCCAGCAACATTAAGCGTGAGACGATCATCAAACCATTTGGATTTCACTCCGAGTTCAAAGGCGTCCACTTCTTCTGATTCAAAAGTCGGATCTGATACGCCGCCTACAGGGATAGCTGCTGTTGAATCAAGGTTGAAGCCGCCGGCTTTATAACCATGTGTAAAGCTAGCATATGATGAGATATCAGGTGTGAAATCATAACCCGCTTTAATGGTGTAGATCAGTTCATCATCATTGAATTCATCATCGAATGTCTGCGGCAGTGGGACACCTAAGGCCGCAAAGGTAGTGCCCTGCGGAAATGGAAACCCTGCAGGTGTTAGCAAGTCAGCTGGCGCTGTAAAAGCAAAACACCCCGTACCAATTAAGCCGTTGCCTAAGCCTGGTCCTGGCCCTGGCGCAGGCAAAGCACCTGGAGGAGGCGTTCCTAATACACCATTTGTTAGAATGGCGGGGCAAACATCATTATTGCCATCTGGCTGACTAAAGCTACCATCTTTGCTTTCATCTGAGTAACGAAGGCCGACCGTGAGGCTTAAAGCGTCCGTCACATCAAATGTGTTATGCGTAAAGATTGACCAACTTGTACTGTCTTGGGTAAAGAAGTTATCTGCGAATGTTGTACTCGCATCAGCTCCGCCAGAAAACAGAGCTAGTGGAGTTGGGCCTGCCGCGCCGCCAAACAAAGTTCCAACTAATCTGTCAAAGTCAGCACCAAGGACGAAATTTTGTTCTGCTTGGATATCTTCTTCTGAATAGAAACCACCGACAAGCCAGCTAAGACGGTCACCAAAGGAACTGCCTTGTAAGCGTAATTCTTGTGTGAGGGTGTTGATGTTGGTTTCGCTTGGCGCAACATCAAATACATCAAGACCTGAGAAGTCTGAGTCATAATTTTCAATGGCGGTGTATTCACGGTAAGACCCGACATAAATGAGGTCCATATTATCACCAACTGGGAATTCAACCTCAGCAACAAGGCCGATTTGATCGCTACTAGGGTTGGGTCTGAAACTAGCCGTTGCAAGCCTGTTACTAACAGCATCTTCCGCTGTTGCGTTATCTAAGGGGTCAGTCGCAACAACTGTAGCTGATTGGCCATCGACCGCGCCGAATAAACCAGCCGTTTCAAGGGGAGAGCGTAAAATCTCAACAGCGGCACAGCAAACTGAATCGGTCTCAGAGTAATCGACAATAACGCGGCCTTTTATGCCTGTGTCGCCTTCAAAGCCGATTTGGCCGCGAAGCATGAATTGGTCAACATCATTGGAATCGCCAATATCATTCCCTGCGCTGTCTAAGAGATCGACGAAGCCATCACGCTTGCGATACGCGCCAGTTACACGGGCTGCAACTTTACCTTCAGCAAGCGGAATGTTGACCGCGCCTTGCAGGCTTTTATGATCGAAATTCCCGTAAGTGGCATTCAAAAATCCACCAGCTTCATCAAGATCAGGGCGAACATTAATAACATTCAGCGCACCCGCTGATGTATTACGTCCAAACAAAGTCCCTTGTGGCCCGCGAAGAACTTCGACGCGTTCAACATCAACAAATTCGCCAAGGGCAACACCTGGGCGGGACTGATAAGCGCCGTCAATAAAGACGCCCACAGCAGATTCAAACCCGATGTTATTTGATGTGGTGCCGACGCCGCGAACGCGGAGAACGACTGTGCCAGAAGCTGTTTGAGCTTGTGAGGTTGAAAAACTTGGCGCAACGCTTGTGAGGTTTTGTATGTTGACGACGCCTTGCTTTTCTAGGTCATCTGGAAGGATGGCTGTTACGGCAATTGGAACGTCTTGGATAGACTCGGCGCGGCGCGTTGCTGTCACGATGATTTCATCGGTTTGAGCAGCGGCGATTTCTGGTAAGGTAAGGGCTGTTGTGGCCAAAAGACAAGCGGATACAAACTTAAAGTTTTTCATGTACATCTCCCCGATGTTTAGTGTGTGATTGGAATCTTAAAGTTCCTTATGAAGTTTTAATAAATCACACTGAGGGAGGCTTGCCAAACATAAATAAGCAATTTGTTGCATATAATTGCGTCGTGACACTATATTGCAACACTTATAGTAGCGGGTTGAATGTTATATTAAGTATTAGTCAGAAGGATTGTAAGCCATTAGGGCCCTTATTAGCCCCGTCGGTTTGAGGCGACTGCACCGAGCATAGCTTTCGCGCGACCTGATATACTATCTTCGCAGGCCGCAATTTGACTATATCTACGACGTAATTTACCAGGAGCGTCTTTTAAGGTTTTTTGGCCGAAATTTTCAGCTTTGCTATAGAGATTTGATAAGGCTGCAGCTGAGCCTTGCGCCGCTATAAACCCGCCGCTAACTTTGACATCTTCGCTGGCATAATGGCGTTTATACCCATCTGTGCCTGCGCCCAGATCTATACGCTTATATCCAAGCTCTTCAGAGGCGTCGATGAGGCCTTCAAGCAATTGAATGCCCGGGCCGTAACTATGAAGCTCAGCGTCATAGGCGACAATCCAGCTATGAAAAGTGTTGCCGTCTGAGAGACCAAGGTCAACAGCGGCTAATCTGTCTCCAAAATAGAGAACTTGCATATCACAGCGTAAACCGTCTCCTTTTGGAAGGCTTTGGCGAGACCAAAGCGTTTCGAGTAACGTCATCGTCCAATCGGCTGATAAAACATCATATTTACCAGTTTCAACGAATTTCTGTTTCTTCCATGAAATGAGTTGGTCAAAAACTGTTTGATCTGCAGACATCCATTCAAAACGCGGATCGCCTATGTCTTCACTTGATTTCCGAATGCGGCGGCGGTTGCTTTTAAGGTGTCTGCGATAGCTTGAATCGCGCTCTGCGCGCCAGGCCTCGGCGCCTTTTTCTATATTCATCATAACGCCGGAGTCTTCGCTTTGCGCGAAGGCGTTCATAGATGCATTAACGCTAGAGCTATAATGAAACGCACCAATACCGGCGGCTTTTATAATTTCATCAGACTCAATATCGTCGGCAGCGCTGATTAACCCGTGATAATCTGTCATTGGCGCGCCAACGGGCCTTGCAAAGCGTTGGCCTTGATAAGGCAGAAACCCAATCGGCGTTTCGCCCTCATAGATACAGGCTACATATACATCGTCACGTAACTCAGAGAGTAGTGAGGTGTAATCAAGATGGAAGTAAGGGCTATAGGTTTGCGGGTTCGCTGCGCGCAGCTCTGCCCAAACTCTACGATCTGTTTGGCTTAACTCTTGAGCACGTTTTACAATTGTCGTCACGATTTGACCCACCACGCCGTCTCCGGTCTTATGATTCTTGATTAATTACCTTCAGCAGGTTTAGCAAAAAAAGGTTAGAAACGGCTTAAGATTAATCTTAATCCTCAAGGATAACTGTTGAATCCGCCTGTTTACGGCTGCCATTAAGAGATTAATCCTCGTAAATATGAGACGTTCTATTTTGTTGAAACTTTACTCAACAAGGAACTCTCATGGATTTTATTAGCCCTAATCTTAAACTGCCTTATCTCGCGCCCGCCCAAGCTCAAAAACATGTCACACATAATGAAGCACTGCGGCAACTCGATGCAATTGTGCAGCTCTGCGTTACATCAATCGTAAATAGCCCGCCAACTGCTCCAGAGAACGGTAGACGTGAAATCATTGGCCCTGATCCAGAGGGAATCTTTGTTGATAAAACAAATAATGTTGCTGCTTTCCAAGATGGGGCTTGGGCTTACTTTGTGCCAAAAACAGGATGGCGGGCTTATGTCGAAGATGAGTCTGAACTTTATGTATATGACGGTACGGCATGGACATCCGTTTCGGCGCAAAACTCAAACCCAGAGATAAGTCAGTTTGGGATTAACGCCGCGGTTGATGCCACCAACAGATTCGCCGTCAAAAGTCCTGCGTCATTATTTGATAATGAAGGGAACGGACATCAGCTTAAAATTAATAAAGCCACCAGCAATAAAACAGCCAGTCTCTTGTTACAAACGCAATATGTTTCAAAGGCAGAGATTGGATTGGTGGGTGACGATAATTTACGTGTAAAAGTCAGCTCTGACGGCATTCATTTTAAAGACAGTCTCATTGCCAACCCCGAGACGGGGAATGTCTCCTTCCCGTATGGTGTAGACTTAGACAAAATGGGCAGTTCAGTTGAGGATAGCGGCGGAACGAATTACCATTACGGTATTCCAAATGTCTCTGTCAGTTTTTTTGGACGTCAAAGCTTAAGTTTAGTGAAGGGGCGTATTTATTTTTGTCCAATTTATGTTGATCGCCCAACAAAAATTATTGGCGGTTTTATCGCTCAATTCACTGCAAGTACGACAGCGGGAGCCGTTACCAGAGCAGGCATATTCAAGCTTGGACAGGCAAGTGGAAATAATTGGAGCATAGGCGAACGCGTCGCTGATTTTGGGACGCAGCCAGCAGACATTCCAGGTCATAAAGATTTCGAAACATCAGACTCTTCGATATTAGACGCTGGTTGGTATGCTATAGCAATCGGTACGAACGGCGCCGGTGCGTTAGTACGAAATGTTAGAAGTCATCAGTCTTGCCAAAATTTCCTCGTTAAGTTTGGGAGCGGGGTAACGGCCGATGTCCGCTTTTCTGGGGCAGCAAATTATTTATATGCAAATAATGCCTATGACCAAATCGAGAATGGATATTCGGAAATCTGGCCTATCAATCCTGTGTTGGATTTACTTACTGTCCAACCCTATGGCTACCTTCCCTTTATTCCGAAGTGGGAGAAGTGGAGTTAAGCTCTAACGGCAGCTTAAGTTAGGCCCCATATCTATATGGAAGTGATCATGATGGGCGGCATTAAAATCAGGGCTTAATGTAACCCTGAATATTTTGCAGGCTTTGTCTCTGGCATCACGCAAAAAATTACGGCGGGTTGTATCTTTGCTTTTCCAGTCCTTCTGGATAGATATAATCCGCCCATCCTTAAGTGCAAATCCTGTAATATCCCAAGCGTTGGCAAAGGCATGTTCGCTCCATTGACCTGAGCTATTTCCCTTTTGCTTGCGGCATGAATATGTTCCGGCATGGTGTATTTGTGAAAGGTCTGACTTGAAGTGCTTTTGCGTGAGAATATTTAATTCCCGCATCCAAATATAAGTGCCTAGCGTTAAAGGACATTGCATATTGGCTTCACTGGGCTTGAAAGTCACAGACGTATTTCCGTAAACCGTGCGGGCAACGCTCCAGCCGCATTGTTTATTGGGTTTATGTTCTTGCGCAGGAACGGAATTTAAAAATACAGCTTTTTGTGCCATATCCATACAAGTTTTGGAGGGTGATAGAGCCAGCCGCATAAACTGGGTTTTTGTGGCAAATCCAATCGGGGCTTCAGGATTAAGACTTTGCCATGGCAAGTGCTGCTCAGGCAGGGTGCGGTCAAGAGCTACGCCGCCCATAACCGCAATTGCGATTATGGCAAAGGCTAAAAAAACTGACCGTTTCCACATTAATTCATTATGCGTAGATTAATCTACGATGCAAACGACTTGAGCGATGCGGCGCTCACGTCGTAACCTGTCCGCTTGCAATCCATATGTGTCTAAAGTTAAGGCGTTGGGCTTTCCGTTTTGGCTCGTAATAAGTGTACGTAGGTTTTCTGGTGTGACGGTATAAATTCTGCCGCGTCTTGGGCTTTCGGCAGAGACAACACCGATAACTTCGCCGTCTCTATCCATAACAGGCGCGCCGCTTAATCCGCCCAGCGACCCAAAGAGCCCTTTTGTTCGGCTGACTTCGGACCAAGCTAAAATAGCTTCGTCTGATTTATAACGTCCTCGTACCAACATACGGTTTCGTGCCAGTAAGGACCCAACGACTTCGCCCGGGCGTCCTTGTGGAAAACCAAAGAAGTATCCACGTTCACCGATTTGCCGTTCAGTATATAAATCATTGACTAAAGGCTTGCGCTTCCAGCGAGATGTCAAAATAGCTGTATCTGTATTCTCTGATACTTGTGCAGTGGCGCGTAATATTTTTCGTTCGCCAATACGTATGCCGACTTCAGAGCAGCTATCGACAACATGACGGGCTGTCATCCATTTGCCTTTTGTATCAATAGCAAAAGCTGTTCCAATACCCGATTTAGGTTTTTCAACGCTAACGACCACGCGTTCATCGCGCGGACTTTCAATCGGCAACATTGTACCGAGTTCAGGCGGCGGCGCGGGTGCGTCTATTTTTTCTGATGCACGGTTGGAATTTGCGTAAATCAGAATAACAACAATAAGGTAGAAGAGCCAATCAGGGGTTTTTCGCCACATCAGTGAAGCCTAGCCCGAAATAGCAAAAGCGAGAATAATAGATCCTGCAATTTTAAACGCTGCTAACACCGTAGCTGCGGGAACTTGGTTGTCCACGATACGCTGGGGCATGCCCTTGAATATAGAGTCCGTTAGACGGAATAAAAACAACTGCAAAAATAGGCTGATTGTTCCCCATAATGCGACATCAATAAGGCTAAATTTATTAATCAGACACGCCGCGAGAGGAAGCGCCAAACTAACAACTAATGCACTGAAAGATATGGCAGCGGCCATATTTCCATTTTGGACGAGTTCAAGTTCTTTGTGAGGCGTCAGTTTAACGTAAATAAATAGTCCAGCGAGATATATTGCCGTGACAATTAAGAGGTAGAAAATCAACCATGGGAAACCATTAGCGAGACTATCAAGGGCAGGTATCATAATTATATTGTAGTCCGTTATCTATAAACTAAAGTTGACACACCCACAATTACGATTTGTCCCAGTTACTTTGAGGCTGTAACGCCCAAAAATTCAAGCGTTTTATGCAGATTTGATGTTTTTACGACTCTGGCGTTTGTTGCTCGAGTTTTCTCTTTTCACTGGCACGCATCTTTTCGGACTCAGATTTTAATTGACCACAGGCCGCCAAAATGTCTCTTCCGCGTGGTGTGCGTATAGGCGAGGCGTAGCCCGCACTGTTTACAAGGTCTGAAAAGGTCTCAATTGTCTCCCAGTCGGAGCACTCATATTCACTGCCCGGCCATGGGTTGAAGGGGATGAGATTGACCTTCGCGGGTATGCCTTTGAGCAACCGAATAAGTTGCTTGGCATGCCAAGGTTGGTCATTAATGCCTTTAAGCATGACATATTCAAATGTGATACGGCGCGAGTTTGATAGCCCCGGATAATCGCGGCAGGCCTGCATTAAGTCTTTAAGCGGATATTTGCGGTTAATGGGCATGATTTGCTCACGCAGTTCATCATTTGCAGCGTGAAGGGAAATCGCAAGCATCGCAGATGTGCGTGCGCCCATAGGCACGATTTCAGGCACGACGCCAGAGGTTGAAACGGTGATACGGCGGCGGCCAATCCCGAGGCCTTCGGGGTCACATATAATGTCGAGGCTATCGCCAACTTGCTCTGTATTATAGAGCGGCTCGCCCATGCCCATAAAGACAATATTGGTGAGCTTGCGATTTTCTTGCGTCGTCGGCCATTCGCCAAGGTCATCACGGGCAATAATAATTTGCAATACAATTTCCCGCGCCGTTAAATTACGCACGAGCTTTTGCGTGCCCGTATGACAAAATTTACAGGTAAGCGTACAGCCAACTTGTGAAGACACACATAGCGCGCCTGTCTTTGATACATCAGGAATAAAGACGCTTTCGACTTCAATACCGGGGCCCATGCGAATAAGATATTTACGCGTACCGTCGACACTGACCTGACGTTCAATGACTTCGGGGCGTTCTAACGAAAAAACAGTTTCAAATTTTGCGCGCAAAGGTTTGGCGATATTGGTCATTTGAGACCACTCGGTCACGCCAAAATTATAAATCCATTGGAAAAGCTGCTTCGTCCGCATACGCACTTTTTTAGGCTCGATTCCTAAAATGGGTTCAAGCTCGGTCAGATGCGCGGCAATCTCTTTGCGGCCCAATCCGACAAGCATAATTAAACCGTCCCCCGACGCGGGCGCGGTTGGGCGATTAGTCTCTGAAATTAAGGTCGTACTCATAGCGCGCGCTCAATAGCATAAATAAAGACAGAGGATAGAGCTGATTTTCTACGTTTTAAAGGTTGGCTTAACGGCCTTTTGCACATCGCTATGCAGATGAACTTGGTGAAAACTGGATTTGGCCTTGTACCTTTTGACCGTATTTAAGATTAACGTGCTAAACCTAGTTAAGTACCAAACCCTCATGCGGGCTGTCTAAAACAAAAGCTGGAATGTCGATGTCATAGCTCTCGCCGTCCGTTTCAGCGACGGTATAGCTACCGCGCATCATGCCTGATGGGGCCGTTAACGGCGCGCCGCTTGTGTAGCGGAAAACTTCGCCGGGTTTGACAACGGGTTTTTCGCCGATGACGCCTTTGCCGCGCACTTCTTGAACTTGGCCGCGGCTATCCGCGATTTGCCAAAAACGGTCTGTAACTGTGAGGTCTTTTGCACCTTGGTTATCAATTTCGACTGTATAGGCCCAAATGAAACGCGATTCTGCTGGGCTTGATTGATCTGCAAGATATTCAGGTTCGACTCTGACAACCACATCTTTTGTGCGCTGTTCGAACATAGGATAGTCTGACGACATCGGTCTCTCCTGGGCGCATCTCTGGTTTTTGAGTCGTTGGAGCGCTCTCTCTATCTGTTACTGACCTGTTCAGGCGAAACCCGCAAGTCATTTAGCCAGTCTCCACTATAAATTTACAGTTCATACTTGTCTCAGGGGAATGGGGTAGCTAGGTGAAAGCCATGACAAAGGGGACTAAACAAGGTATATTACCACAGCAGGTGATCGAAACGCTTCTAACGCGTGGCGCTATAATTGCTCCGCAAATGGGAGATGACGGACATCCCTCGCAAGTTCAGCCTGCAAGCCTTGATTTGCGCCTCGGGCATAAGGCTTATCGTTTGCGCGCGAGTTTCTTGCCCGGTGAAGGCCGAAAGATCACAGACTGCCTCAGTGATGTGCACATGCATGAAGTCGACCTCACGCACGGAGCTGTATTAGAGACAGGATGTGTCTATCTCGTGCCGCTTCAAGAGAGCTTGTATTTACCTCATAATATTGCGGCTGCCGCTAACCCTAAAAGCTCTACGGGACGACTTGATGTTTTTACGCGGGTCATTTGTGATGGTGCGACGCAATTTGACGCAATACCGAAGGGTTACATTGGGCCGTTATATGTAGAAGTCGCGCCGCGGACATTTTCTGTTCTCGTGCGGCCTGGTGATCGTCTCGTGCAAATGCGCTTTCGCCAAGGGATTATGGATATTCTGAGCACGCAAACTGTTAGCCTTGATTTAAAAGGCTTTGATGGTAGCGGCATTATCGGTTGGCGCGCGCGCCGTCATGCTGGCCTTGTTGATATTGGCAATGTTGGCGGTCATAAAGCACGTGATTTCTGGGAGCCCCTATACAGCGAAGCAGGACAGCTTGTTCTCGACCCAGAGGAATTTTATATCTTGGCTTCTAAAGAGTCCGTTTCTATTCCCGCAAATCACGCGGCGGAAATGGCTCCAATCGCAACAGAGATAGGGGAGTTTCGTGCTCATTACGCAGGGTTCTTTGATCCTGGGTTCGGCGTTGCCGCTGTGGGCGGTGCAGGGTCTCGCGCGGTTCTTGAAGTTAGAGGGCGTGACGTGCCGTTCCTTATGCGCGACGGACAACCTGTCGCCAAGCTCTTGTTCGAGGCCATGACGGAAACGCCAGCTTCGCTTTACGGCGAAAAAGGCTCGCACTACCAAGCACAAAGTTTAAGGTTATCAAAACACTTTACATCCTAGGCGCGTAGTGTCTATCCTCTTAGAAAAATGGGGATTGATATGCGTAACTACTTCACATCTTGTATGGCGGCTTTGGCTCTGTCTTTGGGCTCTATGCAAAACGCACATGCGGCGCCGCCTGCGGAAGCGTTTGGAGAATTGCCGAATATATATGACGCCGCAATTTCCCCTGACGGCGATGAAATTGCGTCGATTATTAATCATAATGGTCAATATGTAATCAGTGTTTCCTCCTTGTATAGAAAGTCAGGAGAAAAACCAAAGGTTATCGGTTTAGGAAAAGGCGTGAAACCTAGTTACGTTAAATGGGGAAATGATACACATGTCATTGTCTCTTTTTGGCAGAGTCAAAAAATTCGTTCAATACCAATTACCTCTAGCTATCTTTTCTCATTCGACACTGTTGCCCTTAAGGGTAAGGTACTAGTTAAACCCTCTGCAGATGTCTTTAGGCAATATAATGCGACTGTCGTAGATTGGTTGGAGGACGAACCTGATCATATTTTGATGTCATACGACAAATTAAGTAATAACGAAAAGCCTGCAATTCATAAAGTTAATCTCACAAATGGGCGAAATTTGATGGTTCAACGCGGACTCTCAAATATCACGAGCTGGTATACTGATGCCAGTGGAGAACCGAGAGTTGGAAAAGGGCGAAAGGATAACGCAGACGCAACGCCAGTTATGCGTATTCGAGATATGACTGAAGATAAGTGGTATAATGCGAATGATTACCCTGGGCTTGATGCTGATACTCGGATATTTGGTTTTACGGGCCAAGCTAATGAATTAATAATTGGAGATTATAGAGGAAAAGACACACTTGGGCTTTATGTCTATGACTTAAATACGAAGTCTATTACGCGCAAAATTTATCATAATGATAAATATGATGCGGAAGGTGTTGTCCGCAGTAAAGATGGTGATCAAATTATCGGGGCGCGCTATACCGCCGATACAAGTGAAGTCGAACTGCTTGGAAGTTATAAAACGAGCTTAGAGAGAATGCGGGCCAAATTCTCAGGTTTTACAGTCGATTATGTTGATCAGACGTCCTCGGGTGACAAAATATTATTTAAACTTACTGGGCCGTATGAGCCAGGGGCTCTCATGCTTTTAAAGGCTGGTGATAGTGAACCAACATCTTTGGGAAGACTTCGTCCAAGTTTGCCAAGTGCTGAGATGGGTGAAGTCATAAGCGTTAAATATACAGCGCGTGATGGACAAAAAATTCCTTCATACGTTACGTTGCCTCCGAAAGTAACAGATACGTCTATGCTTAAAAAACTTCCTTTTATCATTCTTCCGCATGGAGGTCCTTATTCGCGAGATTCCAAACGGTTTGATTATTTTGCCCAGTTTTTTGCCTCTCGGGGTTATGGAGTTCTACAGATGAATTTTCGGGGGTCTGAAGGCTACGGAAAAGCCTATGAAGAGGCGGGCCGCAAAAACTGGGTAGTCATGCAAGAAGATGTTGAGGATGGTATGCGGTGGCTCCTTGAAAAAGGATATGCTGACCCGGAGCGGACTTGCATAGCGGGATGGTCTTATGGCGGATACGCATCTTTGATGGGGGCCGCTAAAACCGGCGAACTATATAGCTGTTCTATCGCGATGGCGGCAGTGACTGATTTGAAAGACCTTATTCGCGACATAAGAAAATATAAGCATGGTAAGTCTACAGCGAAAAAATTCGTAAATGATGGTTTTGAAAACAAGGATGAAATCAAAGCAAATTCACCGACCCAGCTTGCAGAAAATATTACGATACCCGTTTTTCTTGCCCATGGGACATTAGATCAACGTGTCCACTTTGATCAATATACGCGTATGAAGTCAGCCCTAAAGAAAA
The DNA here is from genome assembly GCA_023300105.1 of Hellea sp. Classification (GTDB taxonomy): domain Bacteria; phylum Pseudomonadota; class Alphaproteobacteria; order Caulobacterales; family Maricaulaceae; genus Hellea. The sequence continues at coordinate 38,683 of JALZWM010000046.1, read as the reverse complement.
GTAAGTCTAAAACGACGTTTATGCAATTTAACGGGGAAGATCACTTTCTGTCTAATCAGGAAAATCGTCAAAAATTCTTCAAAGGGTTAGATAAGTTCTTAACAGAGGTGAACGGGCCTAGCGAATTTATGAAATAGCTAGTTTGTGTGATATCTAAGCCGAGCAGCTTGCGCCGCCTAGGACGCAAAATTTTGAACAATGCGGATGGTTGAGTTTTACCGGGCCGAGGCTTTCTTTTAAAGTCTTTCCCGTTTCAAACTGCGGATCATCCCAAAGAAGGGTGCAGGCCAGAACGGCAGGCTTTTCTTCGCCTTTGCGTTTGACAATCATACGAGATGAGGAACACATCATACTGTCAGGGTGAACATCAAGAATTCCCCAGCAGGCATTTGTGATTTCGGGAACATCTACGTCTTCATCCATTTCTGGAAATAAAATCGTGATGGCAGGGTCATTCGCATCGATATCCCAGCCTTCATTTTCAATCAGCGTGCCGTAGCCAATCCGAGCCGCTTTTTCGCTTTCAGAAAACATCGAACGCCCCGCGATATTGAGCTTAAACGCATGCTCAGTTAGCCATTTCATACCTTTCAGAGCAATCGCAAAACTGCCATTGCCGCGTTCTTGGTCGTGACCGTCTTGGCTGAAATGGTCCAAACTTACGCGCAATGTCATTTTATCTGGATAGCGAGCGTGAAGATCGAGAAGAGCTTTTTGAACCCGCGGTCTCATCATGGGTTTCATGGCATTGGTTAAAATAAGAAGATCATGACCGCGTTCAAGCGCCATCTCAGAGAGACGGATCATGTGAGGGTTGAGGTAAGGCTCGCCTCCCGTGAAGGCAATTTCAATTTGGCCATATCCAAGCTCGTCTATCTCATCCAGATAAGGGGCCATGTCCTCTGGCGTTAGATAAACAAAATGGTCGGCTGTGGGGCTGCTTTTGATATAACAATTGGCACATTCAATATTACAGAGCGATCCTGAATTGAACCAGAGCGTTGTTAAGTCTTTAAAGAAGACCGATGCCCGTTTTTCACCTTTAGCAGTAAGTAACGGATTTTGAAATTTACGAGGGTCAATAAGTGCGTTCATGCACGGCTTTTAACTATTTTATGGCTGGCTGTCACACACAATTACGTGAGGTTAGTGCATAATTACGTGATGATGTAATCGTCTTGTTACAAACTGTATCAATGCGTGAATTCATGGTTGTTTTCCATGTGTTAGTCATGTCTTCAGCGACTTTACTTTTAAGGCTTAACCCTTAAAAGATATTTTTTTGACAGAATGCCCCATCTGTAAACTTATCCGGAGGTGTTCGTTCGAAGCGGGATATAATTGATGACACAACCGACACCGACCTTGCGCGGTAATAACATCCGCTATGCTGACTTTGATACGCTTTGCGAGGCCCTGGATTATGCCGCGACGTGCGAAACAGGGTTTAACTATTTTGATGGTAAAGCAAACATAAAGACAGTTCTGCCTTATTCAGAACTAAGAGAGAAAGCTGTTGAGCTCGCAAAACGGCTCGTTGTGTTTGCAGACAAAGACGCGCGCATTGGGCTTGCTGCCGTCTCAACACCCGAATTTGCTATCATATTCATGGCTTGCCAATATGCAGGCCTCGTCCCGGCGCCATTGCCATTGCCTGTCACGCTTGGAGGGCGTAGTTCCTATGAGCGTCAATTGCAGCGCATGGCCGATACGGGTGATTTTCACGCACTCTTCTGTCCCGCGTCGATGGAACCCATTATGAGTTCTGCGCTCAATGACCAAGCTATACCCGTAATGACGTTTGAAGAGTTGGAAAATCTGCCAGCTGGCGAAGAAACTCGTCCCTTCAATAAAGATGATATGTGTTATATTCAGTATTCTTCTGGTTCATCTAGTTCTCCCAAGGGCATTACCGGCAAGCAGTCCACTGTAATGGCAAATTGCCACGGTATTTCTAAGTACGGCTTGCAAGTCGTCGAAAATGATCGCTGCACAAGTTGGTTGCCGCTGTATCATGATATGGGCCTAATTGGTTTTATGTTGACCCCGATGGTCTCGCAAATCAGCGTAGACTTTATGGATCCGAATGATTTTACGCGCCGTCCTATTTCGTGGTTACAGCTTATATCTGACCACAAAGGCACGCTCTCTTATTCTCCAACATTTGGATATGAGCTTTGCGTTCGCCGTTGGCGTAGAGACCGTGAACTTGATTTATCAAGTTGGCGAGCTGCTGGCATTGGCGGCGACATGGTGCGCCCCGAACCTCTTACCGAGTTTGAAGACCTTTTCGGCGATATGGGCTTTGTGCGGGGGGCTTTCACGCCAAGTTATGGTCTTGCGGAAACAACATTGGCGGCAACATTTGCGCCTATGGGGCAAGGTCTTTTAAAGCACACAATAGATATGGACCGCTATGAGCGCACATCCGAAGCCGTTGAGGCGACTGAACTGACAAAGCCTGAGCATCGCCGCACATTTGTGGCCTGCGGCAAGGTGCTGCCTGAGCATGTCATCGAAATTCGTGATTTTGATGACAATGTTTTGGACGGTAATAAAGTTGGCCGCATATGCCTGAAAGGGCCGAGCGTATCACCGGGTTATTTCCGTAATACGCAAGCGACTGAAGCTTGCTTTAGCGCCGACGGTTGGCTTGATACGGGTGACTTAGGGTATTGGCTTGAAGATCAGCTTGTTGTGACAGGGCGGTTTAAAGACCTTATTCTTTGGCATGGCCGTAATATTTGGCCGCAAGATATTGAATGGGCCGCGCAAGCCGCGGCGCCGCACCGATGTGGACGGGCTTGCTCTTTCGCGATGGGCGGCATTGGTGACGAAAAGGAAATTATGCTTCTGCTTGAATGCCGGACTCGCGACCCACAGTTGCTCGACGAAATTTACAAAGCTGTCATGGCGGCTATCCGCCTCGAAGTTGGTGTGCCAGTTAAGCTCCAATTAGTGCCGCGCAGTACAATGGTTATCACGTCTTCGGGGAAACTCTCCCGCGCCCGCGTGAAGGATAAATATCTCAAAGGCAAAATCCTCGATCTGCAAGCTGATAGCCCTTTGGATATCGTGTCCACGGAAGCTAGCTAAACGCCTGAATGCCTCAATTGGGACTAATAGCTGTAACGGGCGGGACAGGATTTGTTGGCCGCCACGTTATTAATTCGCTCTTGGCCGCAGGGTATTCTGTTAGAGCGCTCGCGAGAACACCTTCAAAACTTTCGGATATTAAGCATGATAACTTGTCTATCTGCAAAGGCGGTCTAGGGGATTGTGACGCGGCGTTAGTTGAAGGTGCTGATACTGTTCTTCATATGGCGGGACTGATCAAAGCTAAAACGCGCACTATCATAATGGCAACGAACAAAGACGCGGCGGGTAATATGGCCGCTGCCGCTGAAGCAGCTGGCGTGAAACGTTTTATTCTCCTCTCGTCTCAAACCGCGAACCAACCGCAATTATCTGATTATGCTGCCTCTAAAAAGGCAGGCGAGGGCGCTGTGAAAGCCGCCTACACAGGGGCGCTTGCCATTATTCGAGCGCCCGCCGTTATTGGACCCGGTGATGAGGCGACAAAGCCTTTCTTTGATTTTATCACCAAAGGAAAACTCCCCGTTGTTGGCGGCAAGGGGTGGCAGACACGGACAATGGCGATGGTTTATGCCAAAGATTTAGCCAATGATATTGCAGCGCGCGCGGTGATTGGCGATTATGATGAAAAAACTGTTACGCCCTGTTCGGTCCCCGCTTTGACGTGGCCAGACTTTGCCGCTGATGCAGAAGCGGCTTTGGGCATATCTGTTAAGGTGCTCCCTATTCCAATTCCTGTTATTAAGACAATTGCAGCGCTCACATCCGTGACATCACGGCTCTTTGGCCTCGGTCACTTGACTCTAGGCAAGTTGAGGGAGTTCCGTTATGAGGACTGGTCAAGTGAAGATGTGATTCAGGGCGCGACACCCTTTATTGACGCGCTGCGGGAAACTGCAGCTTCGTATGAAATAAGTAAGTAAAGTAAAAGACTATGCCAACACGCGACGAAGTATATGATAAAATTTGTGAGCTCTTAAAGCCTTACAATCCTAAGAACCGCCCGATTGAAATGAGTAGCGGTATTATGACAGATCTTGAGGTCGACTCGACCGCTGTGTTTGACATTATCATGGGGCTTGAAGACCATTATGATATATCTATCCCTATGGAAATGGTGTCCGACATCAAGACCGTTGGAGAGCTAACCACCGCCATTATTCAACTTACCTCCGCATAAGAGTTATATATGTCCCTGTTTGATAAATATGCGCCGCTTCAGGCCCGCGTTGACGTTATGATGAAGATGGGCCGCGATGCCCTTGGCCTTCAGTTTGATGATATCATCAGCACGACACGCGCCCGCATTGGTAACCGGGAAATATTACTGGCGGGGACAAATAATTATCTGGGTCTGACCTTTGACGAAGACTGTATGAAAGCCGCCAAAGACGCCGTTGATAATCACGGGACAGGCACAACGGGTTCACGTATCGCTAATGGAACTTACTCCGAGCATATTGATTTGGAAAAATCCTTGGCCGACCATTTGGGTATGCCAAGCTGTATTGTTTTTACAACGGGTTACCAAACCAACCTCTCTGCTATCTCAGGTCTTGCGGGTGATAAAGATGTTGTCTTTATGGACGCGGACGCACATGCTTGTATTATTGACGGCACGCGCCTTACGGGGGCCTCGACTATACGCTTCCGTCACAATAATCCCGAAGATTTAGATAAGCGACTAAAACGCCAAGGCGAAATCGAAGGCGGCAACGCGCTTGTTGTCATCGAAGGTCTTTATTCCATGTTCGGTGATGTGGCGCCAATTGATGAATTTGTTGAAGTCACGCATAATCACGGCGGATACCTGTTTATCGACGAAGCGCATAGTTACGGCGTCTTTGGCCCCACAGGTTGCGGCCTCGCCGAAGAGCAAGGCGTATTGGATAAAGTCGACTTTATCTCTGGGACGTTCTCAAAATCACTGGCCTCTGTCGGCGGGTTTTGTGCGTCGCGCCATCCTGAATTTGAAATCCTGCGCAAAGTCATGCGGCCATATATGTTCACGGCCTCTGCAACACCTGCCAATATTTGTGCGGCGCTTGCCGCCGTTGAGAAAGTCAAACAAGGCGAAGCTTTAAGAGCGAACCTAAAGGCACGGGGACAGCAGCTACATAAAGGTTTATCCGAGATGGGATATGATCTGTGCGCGGATGCCAGCCCTGTTATCGCGGTTCGCCGCCCCAATGAAGTCGTTGCCGCGATGGAATGGAATGGTTTGATGGAAAACGGGGTTTATGTGAATCTCGCAGTTCCGCCTGGTACGCCGCAAAGCTCAAGCTTGCTACGCATCAGCCTTTCTGCCGCTCATACTGAGGATGACATCAATATCATCCTGAAAGCCTTTAGCGACCTGAAAGACAACCAAGGTCAGCTCATGAGCGATATGAGCGCGAAGCTACAGGGATAATAAACGGGCTTAACTTCTAAACGCCCCCCGCCGCCAAAGCTTCCACCCTAACACGGGTGAGCAAAAAACGGGATGCTTACGCTGAAACGCACTTGGCTCAAGTGTGACGCCTGAGTGGTTTTTGACTTTACGCAAGACGTAATCCAATCCGCCGTCAAATGTCGCGGCGCTGTTGATAACGCGAATGGCGGTCATGGGTTTGCCGAGGATGCGTCGGAAAAACCAGCGCAGTTTCGCCCCTTTGCGCCGCGTTTTTGGTAGCTTAATTCTGCCGTCATTTAGCGTATATAAAATACCCGACACACGCTCATAACGAGGGAGATAGCGCCCGACAAATTCAGCTGTGCGCTCAACCGAGCTTTCAGGTCTTAACTCTGTGCGGTAGCTTTCAAAAAAAGCCCGCGCCCAAAACTCTTGCGGTGTTGGATTGTTCTCAAAAAGAGGTTCCGTTTCCATAGCAATATGCCGAATGGCAGTTTCGCGTGCGGTGATAACACGTTCAGTAATCGCGCCCGATTTTGACCGTAATAGCGCGCAGGGCTGAGAAAACCGTCCCCATGTTTGGGACAGCAGCGCCTTAGAGGAACAGCGCCGCTCAAATGCGTTCAGGGATAGGATGGAGTATTTACACGTACTCATGACGCCGTCGGCGTCAGTGTGCTCGACATAATAAACCGCTGGCGGAATGAGGGCGTTTAACCCCGCTCTTATCAGGCTATGCGTTTTGCGGTAGCTATCAACGAGAACATAAAAGTCGAGCATCTTCTCTGGATTATCAAGCTCACGCAAAGAAGACCCATAATAGATGAAGGCTTGAACACGGCCGGGGTGGCGGCTCTCAATAATATCACAGACAGCTTCTACGCGCGGTGGAAGCTGCGCCGTTTCTTCGCGGAGCATATCTTTGAGGGCGCTCATTGTGGCATCCAAAACGTAACAGGACGCGAGGCCGAAATTTTAAGTTCGTGCCCTGCAATATCTATAAAGTCTCCATCCAGTGTTGCCGGGGCTTCAGTCAATAGACTCAGGCTATCAACATTATGGCTGTGATAGCCGTCAACACTTCGGTTTTGTTTGCGGCCCGCCCAGACACCCGCAATTGTTCTGCCTAATTTCAGGCTTTCTGCTTCGACCCATGTGACGCGGAGCGGCGCGTCTTCTTCGCCCCAAAAGGGGTCAAGGCCCATCATTAATGTTGGGAGCGTTGTCATAACAGTTCCAAGAGCAAGGCCTTCATGATCAAGGATGGTTTCACCGTGACCCAATATGCCTTTTATATTGTGTTTTACGGGGGGCATTAAAGCGGCCCTGTCACTGGTGACGGCTTTAAGAACCGCGCCAACAACAGCGCTACCGCCGCCGACACCGTTGGCATTTATTTTATCTTGGGCGAAGCGGCTAACATGGGGCAGGGCGCCCGTTGAGAACAAGAAGCCATAATTGGTCTCTAAATTTTTGGATTTTATTTCCACTAAAGGCATAGTGATAGTACGGAATTTACCGTTAAAAATTGCTGTTAAGTCAGCGGGTTTTTTAACGCCGAGGTTTCTGGCTATTTGATTTGTTGTTCCCCGGGGCAGAATCGAAATTGCAGGCAGAGCTTGGTCTTCATTATAAGTGTTTAGTAGCGTTGAGATAATCGTCCGAACTGTCCCGTCACCGCCTTCTATCACGAGATGGTCTAAGCCTGTCTCAGCCGCTTGCGTAAAAAGAGGGCGTAGGTCGTCTGGGGATTTTGTATTAAAGTGTAGCGCGTCTTCAGGCAGCAGGTTTGGCGTTAGAGACGAGCCATTTTTTGCGACTTTTTTCGCATTTGCGTTTGAAATAGCAACAACGGACACGGCTTTTGTAGCGGCGCTCAGGGTTACAGGCTTTCAGCCTGTAAACATAGATGCGACCCAATGAGTGCAAAGACAATCAAAGGACCTGCAATTGCAGGGGTTACGCCCATACCGCCTGATGTTGCAAAGGTTGCCATTGCGCCATCTACAATAAGGAAAATAAACCCCATGCTGATACCTGTAATTAAGGCCTTATCACCTGTATCTTGACGTCCCGTACGCTGCATAAGCGGGACAGCACAGAGTAAGAGTATCCAAGCTGCCAAGGGCCGCGTAAAACGGTGGGCATGCCAAAAGCTATAAGCAAAGCGTGGTTTGGCCCCTGAATTTCCACGACGTTTAAATTGACGCATTTCTGACATAGACAAGTCTCGGGGTTCAGCGGCGAGGCGTGCGATGGTTATAGGGGTTTGCGAAGTTTCCCACATCATGGGTTTACCTGACCGCAGTGACAGACGCGCGGCGCCGTCTTCACCTTTTATAGGGAGGGCTTGAACGTCAGTTAATTCCCAGTTGGGGTTTTTATAGACCGCTTTTTGGGCCCAAATAATCTCTTGAACCTGCCCAGTTGAGGAGCGTTCATAAATTTCAATATTGCCCAATTCTTCATAACTGACACGTTTTTCTGCGCGAATAATGCGGCCATTATCTTCAAGCCATAAAGGGTGTTCAGGGGTAATGTTTTTAATTTTATACTCACCGATACCCCAAGTCTGAAGTGATCTCACCGCAGGGGCAATCGTGAAATCAATAATGGTTATCGATGTGAATCCAGCTGAGAGAACAATAGGCGTTAATAACATGATTTGTTTGGGCACCGAAATTCCAAAACCAAGCAGGGCCACAAGTTCGTGTTGACGAATAAGTCTGACATAGGTGAGCAGTATCGCCACAATGATTGTGAAGATAAATATACGATCAAAAATCACAGGCGCCCGTAGCATCATATACCGGAACGTATCCGAAAATCCTCCATCTCCAGATAAGATATCACCGCCGTTAGCAAGGCTGTCCAATAGGCCAATCAAAACAAGGAAACCAAAGACGGTCATTAGCCATGTCGTTAAAAAACTTTTTGATAAATATCCGAGAAATTTAAACATCAGCTAACATTAGCCTTTGTGCCGCGCAGAGCCGCGAGTTTTTCTTTTAAGAGTCCCTGCAAATGACTGATGTAATGCTGAAAAGATGTGAGGGGGGGTTGCCCCATTTTATAGGCGCTTTTTCGGAAAATATAAGCTGCGAAGGCGGCAAGTAATCCAATGATGCCCCATATGCCTGCCCAAGGCGGAATAGTCCCGCTTGCCCCAAGGCTTTGCGCAAATTCTAAAGCTTTTTGTAAGGACACTAAAAGAACGACGCCGATAAATATGCCTGCCGAAGAGGGGTTGCGCCCGTAATTCAATCCAAAAGGCACGGCAATGAAAGGCAGGATAAGTAATAAAGCTGAGCGGGCAAGCCGGAGATGCAAGGCTGCATCATTCGTATTTTGGTCAATGGTATCAAATAATGTACCGTTACGGTTTTGAAAAAGTTCAAGGGATGTCATTTCCCGTTCATCATCGCCGCGAGATCTAAACCTATTAATGTCGGCAGTGCCTGCAACGTCACTGCTTTCAAAACTAAGATCGTCATTAAGAGTGCGTCCTTGCTCAATTGTGTATGATTGACCTGCTGCGAGTTGCAGGACAGGTTCTTGCGTTTTTTCTTGGACAATGAGTTGCCCTTCATTAGCCGTCGTTAGAACAGTGCGAATATATTCGTTTTTATCATTTACCATGCGCTCGTAAATAAAGATTGGACCAATGCCTGCCCCTTCTGATTCCGTGCCTGCGAAAAAAGTTCTGTTACCAACTTTGGTGAAAGTGCCCTCTCGTAACGCAGCCGTGAATGATTGTTGTTTAACGACATGGACGACTTGGCGGTAATTATACCGCCCGACGGGTTGCATATAGCCTTCTATGAAAACCGTGATGCCAGATAATATAACAGCTATTAAAATAAAAGGTTTCGTCATGTGAAATAAAGAGACACCCGCGCCCATTGCTGCTGTGAGTTCACTTGAGCGGCTAAACCGGTCGATTGTAATGGTCACGCCCAATAACAAGGCCATAGGTACTGCCATCCCAAGATAATAAGGGAGGAGGTTAATGACCATGGAACCTGCGTCACCTGCAGGGTTCGTTGAATTGGAAACAACTTCAAAAATGCGAAGCAAGCGTTCAAGTAAGAGAACAAGGCAAGCAAATATGACTAAGCCACCTATGCTGGTGATTGCTTGCTTTAAAAGATATCGGTTAAGTCGTCCCATATGTGCTAGACTGCTAATACCTCTTTACTAAGCGTGGTTGCGTCACCATATGATAATCACAATGGGAACATATACATTGAAGAAGGCATTATAGAGACTGGATGATGAAAGCAAATTTTCTTAACAGATTTTTCTTGGGTTTTTCTATTATTGCTGCTTTGTCATCTTCGGCGATTGCTGGCGATGATAAAGCTGCAGAGCCTCTCTCCCAATTAGGTATTGAACGCGGCTTAGAGCTTTATGAACGTGATGTTGCTGATGCGTGTATTGCTGGAAGCTTGCAGATTAGAGTCACTTTGATTGGCGCAACCAAAACTGGCATGGTTAAGGTCGAGCTTTTCGGAGAAAAAGATTTCATGAAAAAATCAGGTAAATTACGGCGCATTCGTGTGCCTGCCGAAGACGCGCCGATTGTTGTGTGTGTGAATGTTGCCATGCCAGGACCCTATGCTATTTCTAGCTATCATGATAAAGATGGTGACCGTAAATTTGATAAAAAATGGAACTTTAAACCCAAAGAGCCATACGGCCTTTCAAATAATCCTATAATTGAATCATTACGCCTGCCTAAATGGTCGGAAACGAATTTTGATGTCCCTATGAACGGCGCAGATATTACTATCAATCTAGTTGACCCCAAGAAAAAAGATTAGCACAACAGCGCTAAAAGCGCGGAGGCTTTGTGCAGTCATCATCATTAGAAATATTGCCTGCTGTTGGGGCAAAGCTGACACGTCAGTTCTTAGCCATGCCAGATGTTATCTATGCTAATGATCCAGCTTGGAGACCTCAGTTAAAATTTGAACGGGCAGCGCACCTTAATCCCAAAAAAAACCCAGGCGCAGCAGCTACCAAAAATCGTCGATTGTTTTTAGCCAAAAGGGATGGAGTCTTCGTTGGCCGTATCGCGGCCTTTACCAATCCTGCGCATGATGCTCACCGAAACGAAAAAGCTGGATTTTTTGGTTTTTTTGATTGTGAAGCTAATCTAGAAACCGGTGCAGCTCTATTGTCTGCCGCGCAAAGCTGGGTGGAAGAACGCGGCGTTGTAACTCTTATTGGGCCTGCGCAATGGAGTGTGAACGAAGAATGCGGGTTATTGATTAAGGGGTTTGAGACGCCGCCTGTTGTGATGATGCCTCATGGCCGCGCTGATTATAAAGAAATGATTGAAGCACAAGGTTTTCAAAAAGCTACGGATATGCTCGCGTATCAATCCGAATTGAAGGCGGGTTACCCCCGTCCTAAAATCGCTCAAGCGATGTGTAAGTCAGCTGAACGCAACAAAGATATCAACATTCGTCCAATGGGCGCTAACTTCATGAATGAAGTCCGAACTGTTATGGATATTTTTAACGATGCGTGGTCAGAAAACTGGGGCTTTGTTCCGTTTTCGGATGCTCAAATCAAGCATATGGCGAAGGAAATAAAACCCATTATGTTCAAAGAAGGTCTGTGGGTTGGAGAATATAAGGGCGAGCCTATTGCTTATATTTGGATGATACCAGATTTGAACGAGGCGATACGAGATATAAAAGGAAATTTATTCCCCTTTGGCTGGGCGAAACTATTGTGGCGATTAAAAGTCAGTGGTGTGAAGCAAGCCCGTATCCCGCTTATGGGACTGCGAAGGGAGTTTCATAACACGCGTACAGGTTTGTCTGTTGTCGCCGCGCTATCTGAAAAAGTTTTCGAGGCGGCGCGCCAAAAAGGGTTTACGCATTGCGAACTCTCTTGGATTTTGGAAGATAATGCTGGGATGATTTCAATATGCGAGCAAGCTAGCGCTGTTCCGTATAAAACATACCGCATGTATGAGAAACGGCTTTTGGGATGAGCGTTTCAGTTTTGATATTAGCGGGACAACGTGAAGGCATAGTTGACCCGCTTTGCTCGGCATCTGGCGTTGAGCGCAAAGCGGTCATTCCTATTAATGGCCAACCTATGATAGATTATGTTTTGAGCGCCTTAGATGACGGAGGGCTTATAAAGCCGTTTCATGTTAGCGGCTTTGACGCGGCTTATGATGAGCGTCTGGCGCAGTCCCCGTCGGGCTCGGGACCTGCAGATAGCACAGATGCAGCACTTCGCGCGGGTATTGATTTTCCATGTCTTATTACAACTGCTGACCATCCGCTCTTAACACCGCAAATGCTTGAAAGTTTTCTAAGTCAAGCTCGCCGTTCAGGTGCAGACTTTTGTGTAGGCTTTGCCGATAAAACAATTATTCAGCCTGCTTATCCTAATGTAAAGCGGACCTATCTGAAGTTTTCTGACCGTTCTGTTTCTGGGTGTAATTTGTTCTACATAAATAATACGCGCGGGTTAGCCGCAATTGAATTCTGGAAAGACGCGCAGCATCTGCGTAAGCAACCGCTTAAACTGGCTCGTAGCTTAGGCTGGGGTGTTTTATTCAAATATGCGTTGGGACGATTAAGTTTGAGCGGGGCTTTTGAATATGCTTCGACTCGCTTAAAAATTACAGCTAAACCCATTCTTATTCCTATCGCCGAGGCTGCTATCGATGTTGATAAACCATCAGATAAAGTTTTGGTTGAAGCCATTTTAACAAGGTCATTTCATGACGCCTGATCTGTCAGTTACGTCAAAACACGGCGTTGGAAAACGTATTGTTACAAATGCGGGCTTGATGCTTGGCTCCAAAACACTGAGCGCCGTTTTCGGCCTTGGCAGTTTGTCTATCGCTGCGAAAGTTCTTAGCCCAGCTGAACTTGGAACAATCATTTTTCTACATGCTTATATGTTGTTCTTTTCAGAGGTTGCAACGTTTCAATCTTGGCAGTCTATCATTAGGTTTGGAACAGATGCGGTTAAAGAAAATGCAAATGAGAAACTTGCAAGTCTTTTGAACTTTAGCATTAAATTAGACGCGTTAGGCGCCATCCTTGCCTTCTTATTATCTGTTTTAATTTTTACAGGATTTATGAAAATTTCTGGATATTTTCCAGGGAAATTCACTGGGTGGGCTGCTTTTGACATGGATATTCTTGGTAGATTGGTTGGCGTTTATTGCCTGTTAGTCCTCTTTCGCCAACGCGGGACGTCAATTGGAGTTTTCCGGCTTTTTGATAAGTTTCATGTCTTAGCTGCTCAAGGTTTAATTATGCCAGCAACACGGTTTATTGGTGTTCTTATTGCTGTATGGTCCGGTACTGAGTTTGTAGGGTTCCTCATGGCTTGGTTCGTAGGCTCCCTACTGGCTTATATATTTTTACCTATAATGGGCCTGTTAGAGTTGAAACGTCGCCATTTATTAAAGCCTGTTTTTACAGCGGGGTCCTCTTTGCGAAACCCTGGCGAAGGGCTTTGGGCTTTCACTATTAAAGCAAATATTGATGCGACTTTGGCAGCGGCAAATGTGCATCTTCCGGTTCTTCTTGTTATGGGCGTTTTTGGATCTGCTTGGGTGGCGGTTTACCGGATCGCCGAGGAAGCGTCGAAATTATTATCTGAAAGTTTTAAGTTACTAGATCAGGTTATTTATCCAGAGTTGGCAAAAATGGTTAGTTTGGGCAAGGCCTCTAAAATTTGGCGCCTTGTGACCCGTACGGCTATCATGCTTTTAGGATTTGGCTTGGCAATGTCTGTTTTTATAAGCTTTGCTGGACCAGACATTCTTAAGCTTGTCTTCTCTGAAGATTATCTACCCGCTGCGCCGTTAGCCTCATTACTGGTCCTTGCTGCGGCCGTGACAGGAATTGCTGCCCCGCTTTACCCCGTGCTTTATGCAGCGGATCGCCCTGAGCGGGCTATTTATGCGCGAGGAACAGGGGTCATCATTTATATCGTAGCCTTCTTTATTTTTAGTTATACGATTGGTAAAATGGCCCCCGGATGGGCGGCTTTATTAGCAAATGCTTGTGCCGTTTTCTTTGTTGTTTTCTTGGCGCGTGCGACGCTTAATCGTAAAATTCAAGAGCAAATAACAGGAACAATAAAAACACAGGAAGAAACATCGCCAAGGCTTGCACCATCTCTTAATTTAATTGGCAATTCATCTGCCAAAATTTGGGGCATGCCTATTGCAAAATGGCAAGGGCGCGCTTTTAAAAAAGCGGGTGTAGCTCAAAACCCGTCAGAAAAAGTTGTTCATATCGGCGTAGGGTGGGTTTTATCATCCGCCTTAGCCAGAGCCTTTGTTTCGCGCGACAAGTCTGCGCTTGTGATAAATGGAAAAATTATAGCCGTGAATGGTGTCGCGGACGACGTGGCAGAAAATTTAATTGGTCAAAATGAAACTGCTTTAGAGAACATGGAAATTGACTCTGTAGTCCCTGATGAACTTGATGATGGATACAACAAGGTTTTGAGAAAAAAAGAACCACCTTATGCACTCGACATAGATAATACGCCCCCTGTCGAAATTATGAGACGGCAATTTGATAGCTCCTATAAAGGGATAACCGACTTTGTGACGAAGTGGATTTGGCCTATTCCCGCATTTTATGTGACGCGATTATGTGCGGCTCTCCGCCTGACACCTAATATGGTGACAACAATTGGCTTGGTTTTGATGTTCGCCGCGCTCTATTATTTTTGGCAAGGTCAATGGTTCCTAGGTTTTCTAACGGGCTGGATGATGACATTTTTAGATACAGTTGACGGCAAATTGGCTCGAACCACCATGACCTATTCTAGCTGGGGAAATATCTATGACCACGGCATAGACTTAATTCATCCTCCGTTTTGGTACTGGGCGTGGTTTGTCGGATTGGGGGGGCACTTCATGTGGCATGACATGTTCCCCGACATTATGACATTGGCTTTGGTTGCTATTTGGATTGGGTATGTTGTTGACCGAGTTATTGAAGGTATATTTATCGCGCAGCATGGGTTTCATATACATGTCTGGCGGCCGATTAATTCTGCGCTTCGCTTTATCACGGCGCGCCGGAACCCAAATGTATTTATCTTCATGGTCGGGATTTGCTTGATACCTTGGTTCCCTCAAGCGGGTAAATGGGGCTTTTATGCTGTTGCTATCTGGACATGGGTTTGTATTGCCTTCAACATATTCGTTGTTCTTGTAGGGGCATTTTCAAAAAAACCTCTTCAGAGCTGGATGGACGCCTAGTACATGGCTGATATTGCAATATTTGATTTGGATTACACCTTAACAAAAAAAGGGACTTGGGGCCGCTTTGTTGTTCAAAATGTAAAGCATAAACCTTGGCTCTGGTTGCCGCTAGCGGTCTCGGCGGGATTGACACAGTGGCGGTATAAACGCGGTAAACTACCACGTATTCGCGTCAAGCAAGCTATGATGCGGTGGAGTATGGTGGGTAAGCCGCAGGCGTATATGCAGCAACTCGCAGAAGACTTTGCGGCGTCCGAGGTTGAAACAGGACTTCGTCCTGGCGCGTTAAAGGCCCTAGAATATCATAGATCTCAAGGTGATACGTTGATTATTGCAAGCGCAGCCGTAGATTTGATTGTTGCACCGATAGCTAAAAAATTAGAAATTTCATTGTGGGTCGCCACGAATATGAAGTGGGAAAATGCAAAATTAGCGCCCGAATTTGCCTCAGCGAATTGTTATGGGGCTGAAAAATTAGCCCGCGTGAAGCAATTATTGGCAAAAAAACCAGAGTTGAAACATAATCTCACAATTATCACAATGTATTCAGATAGTTACTCTGACCTTGATATTTTACGCTTTTCGGACAAAGGTGTCGCAGTAAACGCTGATAAAAAGCTCAAGGAGGCCGCTCAAGGCGAAAAATTCGACGTTGTTGAATGGTAATCGCCTAACGGTAAATCACATGCATGCTATAATTCTATCTGCGGGCCGCGGCTCGCGTCTTCTCCCTTTGACGACAAATTTACCTAAATGTCTCCTGCCGATTGGCGTATCGACAGTTCTTAGCCTTCAATTAGACACTTTATTTAAGCAAGGCGTCAAAACGGCGACTGTTGTGACAGGGTTTAACGACCACCTTGTGCGCGAAGAAATCAAGTCTCGTAAGACAGGGCCAAAAGTTAAAACGCTTTATAATCCTTTCTTTCAGGTTGCGGATAATCTCGCATCTTGCTGGATGGCGCGTAAGAGCATGAAGTCTGATTTTTTAATTATCAATGGTGATACGTTATTCAGTCCTAAGCTACTTGAGACGGTGCTTAACGCACCTGCGAAAAACATTACCGTTACGATTGATAAAAAAAATCAATATGACGGCGACGATATGAAAGTATCTTTAGAAGGGACGCAGCTTACAGCTATTAGCAAGACGCTTCTAGCAGGCGATACCAATGGCGAGTCTATCGGTATGTTGCGGTTCATGAACGAGGGCACAAAGATTTTCAGAGATGAATTAAAGCGCTTGATGAAACTCGAAGCGGGTACGAAAAACTGGTATCTCTCCGCAATTGACGGTTTGGCTAAATCTGGCGTTCACATTGATACGACAAATATCCAAGGCTCAAAATGGGCAGAGCTCGATACACCTGAAGATTATGAAATCTGTAGAGAGCTATTTGGAGATAGCAAAATGGCCAGAACGCGTTTTACGGCTGTCTAGCCCCCCGTTATCACGTTTTGGTCAATTGCCTACATGGGGGCAATTATTCACTGTTAAAATATTAATTGTTGAAATAGATAGAGTCCCATGAAACTCTTAAATACTATGATGGCTCGCTTCGTACAGGTTGGGCAACTTACAATTATTGACGCTGATGGGAATGAGCATGTGCATGGTCCGGGGGGCGTGCCGTCAGCCACAATCAGATTGACCGATAAAAAGCTTTATAAAGAGCTCTTCTTCAACCCAGAACTTAAGGCCGGCGAAGCTTATATGGATGGCCGCCTTATTTGTGAAGAGGGCGGTATTCGCGGACTGCTAAATGTTTTCGGCGCTAACCGTGAAGGCCTTCGAGGGCATCCTTTGCAAAAAGCGCTTAAAGGCTGGCTCAAGAAAATTCGTAAGTGGCATCAACGTAATAAGACGACAGCATCACGTAAAAATGTGCAGCATCACTACGACCTCTCTAATGATTTTTATAAGCTCTTCCTCGATGAAGACATGCAATATAGCTGCGGTTATTGGCCGAGCCTTGATATATCTCTCGAGGAAGCACAGCGCGTTAAGAAAGCACATATCGCGACCAAACTAAATTTAAAACCGGGTATGCGTGTCCTAGATATTGGTTGCGGCTGGGGCGGTATGGCGATTTATATCGCGCAGAATTTTGATTGCCACGTTGTCGGCGTCACACTGTCCGATGAGCAGCTCGCGCTCGGTAAACAGCGCGTGAAAGACCTTGGCCTTGAAGATAAAGTTGATTTGCGTTTGCAAGATTATCGTCATGTGCCTGAAACCTTTGACCGTATTGTCTCTGTTGGTATGTTTGAACATGTCGGCGTCACGCATTTCTTAGAATATTTCTCAAAAATTAGAGATCTGCTAACCGAAGATGGTTCGGCGCTTGTACATTCTATTGGTCGCAAAGGCGGCCCCGGAACAACAGGGGCGTGGATACGTAAGTATATTTTCCCGGGTGGGTATTCCCCAGCTTTGTCAGAGACTTTTGCTGAAATTGAAAAGGCGGGCCTTTGGGTGACGGATTGTGAAATACTGCGACTACATTATGCGGAAACACTCAAAGAGTGGGATAAGCGCTTTCAGGCGAACCGTGCCGAAGCGGCTGAGATGTTTGACGAAAAATTCTGCCGTATGTGGGAGTTTTATCTGGTAATTAGTGAGCTGTCATTCCGCGTTGGAAAACATATGAATTTTCAAATCCAACTCGCTAAAGATGTCTCTGCTCTGCCAATTACCCGCGATTATATGATGGACGGCGAACGGAAATTCTCATAGGTAATCGCCAACATGGCCAGCACAGTAGAAAAACCGAAACATCTCAATAACCGCCGCCGCGCCTTTGTTAAAAAGACGGGCAAAAAACTCGTGCGAAAAATTGCGGCGTTTCAGACTAAGCAATCGACTGTGCCTGACACGCCAAAGATATCTAACGAGCATTTTCCATTCCTCAGAGACTTCACAGATAATTGGGAAGTCATCCAATCTGAGGTCAAAGAGGTGCTTAAGTTCCGCGAAGCCATTCCGGGCTTTCAAGAAATTTCGCCAGACCAGTACCGCCTCGCGACAGAACAAAATTGGAAGACATTTGTCATTTACGGATTTGGACAGCGCCTTGAAAAAAATGCGTCTCTGACACCAAGAACAGCAGAAATTTTAGAAGGCGTGCCGAATTTACAGACGGCGATGTTTTCAATCCTCGCGCCCGGTTATCATATCCCCGCCCATAAAGGCGTGACCAAAGGTATCTTACGCTCGCACCTTGGATTAATGATTCCCAGAGACCGTGAGCAATGCCGCATCCGTGTTGATGATACCATCACGGCGTGGAAAGAGGGCGAGATATTTGTCTTTGATGATACTTATGAGCATGAAGTCTGGAATGATACAGACGAAGAACGCGTGATATTGCTCTATGATTTTGACCGCCCGATGAAGTTTTGGGGACGTTTCATGAATAAAGCCTTTTTGCAGATCATGAAGCTCACAGCCTTTTATCAAGACCCAAAGAAAAACCTCCAAACAGCCGAAGACCGCCTAGAAGCGGCCATCCGCCAAGCCGACGCTAATATGGAAGCGATGAGCGACCCTGCGGGGTAGAGGCAATCTGAGACACAGTGGCGTAGAGTTTGTGGGAACTTTCTCTTGGTAAGAAAGACCTGAGTTACCGAGAGTGGTTTCTTACGCAGTTTCTAAATCTTAGTTCCGATCTGTCTAAACCTGGATTAACTAGTTTTTGAGAGGTGCATTGCAAAATGGCATTTGTCTTTTTGCCAAGGAGCGTGACTCCACCAATCATGCCAACAGCGATCAAAGCTGCGATGAGTCCGTATTCAATGGCAGTTGCGCCATGTTCGCTTTTCCTAAATTTACGGATAATATTTAAGACCAGCTTTTTCATAATTCTTTTATATAGCGTCAGTCTTCACATAATCTAATGAAACAGGGTTAATATAGGGTTTTTCGAACCCTATCCCTCATTTAAACCATAGCTGACTTAAGCTCAGCGTCTGGATTTCTCAAAATCGCCTTATCCAAATTCTTACCCTTAGAGAGCACCATGCGGGTCATCATGAAATCTCGCGGCGCGTTTACGGCGTCTACAGCGAGTAATTTATCGCCTTTGAAGTAATAAGCGGCGAAGCTGCGGCTGCTTTCTATATCGCCGCGAATGACAATGTCATCATAACCTTGAGACAGCCCTGCGATTTGGAGCTTAAGGTCAAATTGATCTGACCAGAACCAAGGTAGGCTATTATAAGGTTTCTCTTTACCGTTAATGTGGTCCGCGCAAACTTTGGCTTGTTCGGTCGCGTTGGGAACGGACTCAAGCCTGATGTGGCGGTCATAAATGGGATTGAAATGCCATGTCACATCGCCCGCCGCGTAAATATCGGGGTGAGAGGTTTGGCAAAATTCATCGACGTCTATACCGTTGCTGACAGGCAGGCCAGCCTCGGCGGCAAGTTCTGTATTGGGGATAACGCCAATGCCAATAATAACCATATCGGCGGCAAGGGCTTGGCCGTCACCTGTTTTAACAATAAGATCATCGCCGTCCTTCACAATCTCTGTCGCGCCAACATTTTCTAAAATTTTCACGCCTTCTTCGGTGTGAACGCGTTTGTAAAAGACAGAGAGTTCTGGGGCTGTGACGCGCTGTAGGATACGGTCCATCGCCTCCAAGACTGTGACCTCCACGCCTTGCTTGCGCAGTGAGGCCGCTGTCTCTAATCCAATATAACCACCGCCAATAATCACGGCTTGTTTGCCAGCGCTCACTTCGGCTTTAATCGCCAAAACATCTTGGGTATCGCGCAGGTAAAACACATTGGGCAAGTCTTGCCCCGGTACAGGTAAACGCCTGATGCGGGCACCTGTTGTCAAAATGAGTTTGGTGAAAGTGATGATGTCACCACTGTCTGTGGTGGCTGTTTTTGCCTCGGGGTCAATTGTTTTTATACGGGTGCCTAATCTTAGCGCGATGTTTGCCGTCTCATAAGCGCTTGCGGGCCTAATGAGAATATCCTCAATGTCCTTTTGACCCGAGAGGAAATCTTTGGAGAGAGGGGGGCGATGATAGGGTAAATTAGGTTCATCGCCGACAACCGTAATGCTGCCGCCCCATCCGCCTTGGCGCAGCGATACACAAGCTTGCGCTGCTGCATGGGACGCGCCGATTATGAGGCAATTTTTTGTCATTTAAACCCTTTTTACTTCACGTTATTATAGGCGTTATTCATAGGCTTTAACTGTACCAAATGTTAGCCTTATTAACCCTTTGCAAGCCTTTGACATTTAGATTCCATTAAGAATCGATTCGTTTCTAACTTAAAAGGTGAACGCCATGCGCGTTTTTACAGTTTTTCCGCTAATGATTATACCTGTCATTATATACAATGTCTTGGCATTGGGTGGATCTGCTTTTTCAACAGTTGAAGCGCTTCGTGAGCGTTTGGATGCTGATTTTATGTCTGTCCATATGACCTCGGGTGTGCCTTGGGATATTACGCCGGGTCATGCTTTGATAACCTTATCATTAATAATGCTGTTTTTTGAACTTTTGAAGTCAACGGGTACAGGCGGCGCAGCAGTTATGAATCATGCTTTCTCTATGGTTCTATTTATTGTCTGTATTGTCGAGTTTTTGATGTTTCCAGCTTTTGCAACATCTGTATTTTTCCTTGTCATGTTGATGTCTTTGCTCGATGTCATGGCTGGGTTTATGGTAACGATAGCGGCTGCGAGGCGTGATTTCGGCGTGGGCGATGGGGGTTTCGGTGATTGAGTCGGGAATTATTAATCTTTCACCGATACACAACTTAAAGTTATTTATGATTATGTGCTACCTAATAAATTTTGAAGAGCGAACGCGTGCGTAAAAGGGAACTTCCAGATAAATCTGTTGCAGGTCTTGTCTCTCTGGCGGGAGATGAAGAAAATACGCATGCCTTATCATTACTAGAGGCAGCGCCTTTTCTTATTGTTGATATGGACACGCTTATTTGGCCTCAACCCAAACTCGCCAAAAAACTTCTGCGGGTTAGATCAGGTCTGTTGCCCGGAAGACTGGGAGCATTGGAAGCTTTAATCGATGCCCCAGGTCAACAGGCCCGAACGCAAGCCATCCGTAATCTGTCTTGGGACGGTGCTCAATATGCTATTCAATACCAAATAAAAACACAGGACGCCCAACACGTTTGGGTCGAGGAACGTGGTGAGAGATTTTCTGGAAATGGGCCAAAGGCTACACATGTTCGCGGCGTAATTCTAAACATACAATCTACGAAATTATCAACTGATCGCGCCGCTTATTTGACGGGGCATGATGAGCTCACAGGGCTTTGGAATGTGACGCGGCTAACAGAAGGTTTAGAGCATACGATTGCTATGTCTAAACGCAGTCGTCGTCCTGCTTTGTTTTTACGGCTACGTATATCCAACCTCGAACATATAAATAAATCTTATGGGTATGAGATCGGAGACCTTCTCTTAACGTCAGTTGCAGAACGGTTGCAGGAAACAATACGCGTCCCAGATATGTTGGCTCGTATCGGAGGGGTCACCTTTGGTGTTGTCCTATCAGAGACTAATGATGAAAGTTTAGATGACTTCGAAAAACGTCTTAGAGAGATATTATCTGACACGCCTTACCAAAGTCAGCATGGAGATCTTTATATTGAATATGACGTGTCGTCTACGGTGCTTGCAGATCAGGCGCATTCAGCTTTTGAGGCTTTTGCACAAACAGAGTTAGCGCAAGAGGCACCAAATACGCAGCTTATTTCAAAATACGTACCAGAAATGGGGGCTTTAAAGGCTAAGCCTTCAAATAATAAACTCACTGAAGAAGACATATTGGATGCCCTGAACGACCGTAGGATATCTTTGGCATATCAACCTATCATAGATGCAAAAACACGTGAAATTCATCATTATGAGTGTTTAATGCGGCTACGTACCGAAGGTGGGGAGGTCGTGTCTGCGTGGAAATTTATCCTTGCCGCAGAAAAGATGGGCCTCGTTGACCTCTTGGACAGACGGGCCTTAGAGCTCGCAAGCGAAATGTTGCGCCAGCACTCTGATGTGCATCTAGCCCTAAATGTTTCAGCCGGTACGGTCAAAAATAAAGACGCTGCAGATGCCTATATTGCGGCCTTGCGGGCTTTAGGCCCAGCTATAAATCGTGTGACCCTAGAATTGACGGAAACAGTCGCATTAGAAGACCCTGCTATGGCCAGCCGTTTTTCTGTTGAAACACGGTCCCTTGGGTGTAAGTTTGCCGTTGATGATTTCGGTGCAGGCTACACGACTTTTAGAAACCTTATGGCCATAGAAGCTGATACAATTAAGATTGATGGCAGCTTCATCCAAGGTCTCTCGCACAACCCAAATAATCAAACATTTGTTCGCATGATGGTCGACCTCGCTCATACATTCAGTGTGCGTACTGTTGCCGAAATGGTTGATAATAAGGCAGATGCTGACCTTTTGACACGTCTCGGTGTAGATTACCTTCAAGGGTATATGTTTGGTATTCCAAGCGCTGCACCTGCTTGGAGAAAAGAAGCGTCTTAATCGTTTAAATCTTATTCAGATGCGGCTAAGGTCTGCTTATGCGCCAGACCGTAATCACACTGGAAAAATTTTATGCCTCTCGTTTAGGGCATGCGGCTCTTGAAATGGCAATGCGCCGTTTAAAGTCCTTATGGCCTGACTTGTCAGGGCGCGACGTTTTGGGCTTTGGTTATTGCGCCCCCTATTTAAATTCTTATATGCGCACAGCTAACCGTGTTGTACTTGCCATGCCGGGCGGACAAGGAGCTGTCGCTAGCACGAGTAGTCGAGGTATTATAGCTTGCCTGACCGAAGAGTACTCTCTACCATTTTCTGATGCCAGATTTGATCATGTTCTATGTGTTCATGGGGCCGAAGAAGCGCCAGATTTACCCGTTTTATTACGAGAGTTATGGCGCGTCACACGGCCCGAAGGGCGCATTGTTGTGATTGCCTCAAATAGAAGCGGCATGTGGGCGCGTTCAGATAAAAGCCCTTTTGGCGCGGGTCGGCCTTTTTCGAGAACCCAATTGCGCGGTGCACTCAATGATGCAGGTTTTGTCCCGACGGTTTGGTCGGGGGCATTATACGTTCCGCCTATCCGTAAAGTCGTGAATCCAAGCTTTACGCGGGGGTGTGAACGCTTTGGCGAAACGGTTTGGCCTGGATTTTCAGGACTTGTCCTTGTGGAAGCTGTAAAGCGTCTTTATGCCGAGCCTAAAGGACATTCAAAGAAGTTAGTTATGCGGCCAAATTTTAGTGCTAAGCCCATAGTGAATAGAACAGGCACTAATAGGAATACGCATGAGTAAACCGACACTCAAAATTGAACAAGTGCGTGTTGAAATCGACCGTGTTGATAAGGCTTTGCTTGGTCTTATTGCTGAACGTCTTGAGCTTGCGGGGGCTGTCCGAAGGGCTAAATCAGGAGCCCGTGTTTGGCGTCCGTCCCGCGAGGAAAGTCATGTTAGGGAGTTGGCTGAAGCAACAGAGGATACGCCCGCAGAACTCGTCTCACGTATCTGGGCAGAACTCATGAGTGCTAGCCTTGCTTTGCAAGGGCCAATGAAGTTGCATATCGCCTTGGAAGGAGATGCCCTAGAGGTCTGGTCATTGGTGCGTGACCGTTTTGGCGCGGCTATACCCGCGATGTCCTATCCGACAGCGAGCTCTGCTTTGGCCGCGGCTTATGGTGATGATGAAGGCGTGGCCGTTTTACCCGCGCCGGGTGGAATGAATAGTTGGTGGACGGCGTTAGGCGCAAAAGGCGCGATGCCAGATATGCATATCCTTGCGGGTTTGCCCCGTACAGGTGATAGCGGGTGGCCGCGGGCTGTGGCTGTGTCTACGGCGGATATTCAACCTTCTGGAAACGACCAAACATTACTAGTGTGTTCTGATTACAGTCATATCAATGGCGCTGTTTTACGGGCCGAGGCAGGTGATCATAAGTTGATTAGTTTAGACGGGTATATTGAAACTGCACCTGAGAGGGCTAAAATTATTGGCGTTCTACCTAAGCCCATGAAATTAACTTGATGAAGCTAGTTTAAAAACTGACGGGATAATATTGTGAGTATTGATACGCTTTTAATCATTGGCTGTGGGCTTATCGGCAGCTCTATTGCAAGAGCTGCAAAAGCACATGGTCAGGCTAAAACTGTCTATGTGGCGGACCAATCAGCTAGCGCTTGCGCCTCCATTGAACGCTTAGGTTTTGCGGATGGTGTTTCTGAAAATGCACCTGAGTTTTACGCCTCCAAAGCCGATCTCATTATTTTATGTGTTCCGCCGGGTCGTATGGGCGAAGTGGCGGAGCAAATTATTCCCGTTATGAAAACTGGTACTATATTATCTGATGTTGGATCAGTTAAGGGAGATGTGATTCGTCAAATCGCCCCATATCTAAGAGATGATATTCATTTTATTCCAGCACATCCGATTGCAGGGACTGAGTATTCAGGGCCCGAAGCTGGCTTTGCTGAGTTGTTTCAAGATAGATGGTGTGTCCTTACGCCTGTAGAGGGTTCCGATGAAAAGGCTGTTGATGCCTTAAAAGCCTTCTGGACTGGAATTGGTTCAGATGTTGCGATAATGGACCCCAAGCGTCATGATATTGTTTTAGCGACTACTTCACATGTTCCGCATTTAATTGCTTATACGCTGGTCGGAACAGCAGTGGATATGGAGACTGTCACCAATAATGAAGTGGTAAAGTTTTCAGCGGGGGGGTTTCGAGACTTCACCCGTATCGCGGCGTCAGACCCTGTTATGTGGCGGGATGTCTTTTTAAGTAACCGTGAGGCAACGCTTGAAGTGGTGGATAGGTTTATCGAAGATTTATCAGCCCTCAAACGTGCTATACGCTGGGAAGATGGTGATGCTTTGTTAGAGCATTTTGCTAAGACAAGAGATATTCGTAAAAAAATCGTTGATGCAGGTCAGGATAGTGCCGCACCTAATTTTGGCAGAGATGATTAAAATTTATAAAGCCTCTGTCCAAAGAGCAAAAGATATCCCTGTCTTAAATTGAAAGTGATTTCTTGGCGCCCTTCATTATTTCTAGGCAGTAGTTTTGCGCCCATTTTAAGAGATGTTGCTTGTTGCTTTGTAAACATGCCAGCCTCTGTAAGTTGATTAATAAGGCTAGGTAAGTCTTCGACTTTTGCGCGTATACTGCCATCCAAACCGAGCTTTGTGAGCGTTAAATCAAAGTCTCCTGTAAATACATTGTCGTTCCATTTTATTGTCCAATCTGGCGAAATTAATCTAGCCGACTTCGTCCAGTTTTCTTGTGATTTTATATCTAATGTCTCCATATTTTTAGCAAAAACAATCATATCTAACATGCTGATTTTGGGGCCAAAAGCCATCTGTAAGTATTTTAGAGTATCTTTTTCTAAAAAAATATTTTGCGATGAAAACTCATACATCATGTCCTCTTTTAGAGGCTGAATAATTATGCGAGCCTTATCTAATCCAACTAAGGGCGGCAGTGTTCCTATTACGGCTTGAATTTGGGGACGGTTTATTTCAGCGTTTAAAGATTTTACGGTTCCATCTTTTCTGACCTTGGCCTGAAGGTCGAGTGAAAAGGGACGAACGTCAAATAACCACCGTTCTCCTTTGGGGGCGCGTAAATCTATTCTAGCGTCTCCTTCATGCCGAACACTCCAACTTAGGGGATTAAAGACCGACGCTTGCAGTGTGACTTTGTTGGCTTTGATTGACCAAGGTTTTGGTATGGCTCTTGGGGATGAAAAATCTGGCTCTGCGAGGGATGAGCGAAAGAGTAGCGGGAAGCCTCCTGCCGATAAACCTTTGTGGTCAACATCATAACCTTGAACTTCTAAAGTTTTAAACTCATGATCTAACGTCTTTAACATGATTGAGCGTCCAGCGGCCCAATAGATACAAAATCCAACAAAGAAAACTATCACAGTAAGTAAAAATTTCTTCATCGCCCTGACTTCTTATTTTTTGATCTTTTTATCTATGACGTCTTCTTCCAAAATTTGCGGTAGTGGACCTAATAGTGGCGCGTGTTGATTTTCGCGGCTGGCAGGTTCTCTTAAATATGAAAGTAATAACTTTCCATATTCTTGGAACAAGCGTTTAAAACGTGTGCTATTGACGAACCAAGGGAGTCTATTTTGGCTAACGACGGGGTAGGGAGTTATTTTGACTCTGCCTATGGCTGCGCCAATTTCGATTTCAGCGCGTGGCATATGATAGGCTGATGTTACGAGTATGATATGCTCATATCCTAAAGCACGGGTCCAACTAGCGGTTTCACGTGCATTACCGATTGTGTCTTTTGCATTGTAATCCAAATCAATGCAGCAATCAGACTTTTCGTCAGACAAAATTAAAAGGTCTTTGATGGCCTCTAAAGAAGTCTTTTCATTCACACCTGATATTAATAAACGTTCGCCCTTGTTTTGCATGAGAAGGTCAGCACCAGTTTCGAGGCGGCCGCCGCCTTTGCCTGTCCAAACAACAATACCGTCTGCTTTGGGAATAGAGGTCGGGGGACTGATTTGTTCTATTTTAAAGGCAAAGATAACGAAGCCGACTATAAATAAAAACAGGCTTAAAAGAGACATGAATAAGATGAACTTTATCCAACCGCTTCGCTTTTCACCGGGTGACAATTTTTTACGTTGGCGTGTCATGAGCGGCGATTTTCTTCGTGTAAAAGACGTAAGGATGTGATGCCCGCTGCGACGGCACAGATAAGGCTTATACACAGAGCGAGGCAAATCAACCAGAGTGCATCTGTCCAATTCATAGTTAGGTCTGGAATTAAGGACGTTTCCGTATTTCGTTTGAGGTTTGCGATGATTGAGACAATCGTCCCAAATAAAACTCCAATAAAACCACTAATCAAGCCGCGTTTTCCAGCTTGCCAAATAAAAAGTTTGGTGATGAAATTATCTGAAGCCCCGACCTGAATAAGTACCCTGATAACATTTCTTTGAGCAGAAAGGGCTGCTTGCGTTGCAAAGGCAGACACTGCGGCGCAGGCTAAAAAAATCAGAACAAGCAAAGCTATGGCACTTGCGAGAAGGCCGCTACCAGTTCGGCTTATCTGGTCTGACCATCTAGAGTGGTCATCGACGTCTGCAATGATACCTTCCGCAGATAATTTTGATTTTAGATCACTTGCATTAAATGTCTTTTGATCTTCAAAATCGATTGTCATCAGTGTGGGGATTGGGAGGTCTTCGGGTAGATTAACACTACCAAGCCATGGCGTGAGAAGTTCTTTGGCTTCTGCTGTCTGGATAGTCTTGATTGATGCGTTTGGAAATTCAGCTTTTAAGAAGGCCGTTGCTGTATCTATCTTGAGGGCTTTCATGTCTGGATTTTCGACCATGATTTGAATCGTTGCACTGCTCCTAAGTTCATCTTGCCAATTCGATTTAAGCCTTTGGGCTGATAAAGCAAAGACGAGCGCCAAGCTCGCAAGGAAGGTCATGATCGCAAGGACAGTTATAAGCGTGCGGGCATTATCATGGCGCGTATTGAGCAAAGGGTAGGCGCTTGGAATGTCAGCTCTATTATCCATTATAAGCTCGTTAAACCTTCAAATAGCTGTCCGTTTTCTATCCGTAATATGTCGGCTTGAATTTCTCTTATAAGTGTTGTGTCATGGGTTGCGATAAGAATGGTCGTGCCCATTCTATTCATTTCAGAAAAAAGCCGTAGAAGCCGCCGCGCTATAACGGGGTCAACATTACCTGTTGGTTCATCCGCAATAAGGAGGTCTGGCTTGGCAATGACAGCGCGTGCAATGGCTGCGCGTTGTTGTTCTCCGCCTGATAATGTTTGAGGCATAGCATCCATTTTATGCCCGAGGCCAACCCATTGCAATAACTCAACAACGTCTTGTGTGTATTCGCTACGGGTCTCTTCCATAACTCGTAAAGGGAGAGCCACATTTTCAAAGACGTTTAAATGATCAATAAGGCGAAAGTCTTGAAGCACGACTCCAATTTTTCGTTTTGTTGATTGTTGCTCCGCGTGGGTCATGATTGAAGCATCATTTTCAAATAGATTTATGAGACCGCGAGAATGTTTTAACGTCAGATAGCATAATTTTAAGAGCGTAGATTTCCCCGCGCCAGAAGCGCCTGTTAGAAAGGTGAAGCTACCGCGCTTTAATCTCATGTTTACATCAGACAGAATTTCAGGGCCGCGATTATACCGCACGCCTACGCGCTCAAATCGAACAACATCGAATGAAGGTGAGGTTAGGTCTCTTGTATGTTGGCTAGGGCTGGACTTCACAATAATTTATTTGCACATATAACGGAAACGAATCGAGAACTCAATGATACTTACCTGTCCCGAATGTACCACGCGTTATTTGGCTAAAGAAGGCTCAATTGGCCCAAATGGGCGCACTGTGCGCTGTTCTAAGTGTGAGACGACATGGTTTGTCGGCTCTGAACTCGACGAATTGACTCTTCAGGATAATCAAGTTGAATCTATAACTGCAGCGCCTGCGCTCGCACGCAGTACGGTTGAGAAGGACGATAGTCTCCCGAACAAGCCTGCTGTT
Organism: Hellea sp.; assembly: GCA_023300105.1. Taxonomy (GTDB): domain Bacteria; phylum Pseudomonadota; class Alphaproteobacteria; order Caulobacterales; family Maricaulaceae; genus Hellea. The sequence continues at coordinate 10,341 of JALZWM010000046.1, read as the reverse complement.
ACCCAAAGTAAGCCTGGCGCACATGTCGATATACGTAACCGCGCAGACAGTAAACGGCGGGGACGCCGTATGTTGGCAGTAGGTTTAATTTGGTTTGTACCTTTATTAATTTTATCGACCGTTGCTGGGCTCGCCTATGTTTCTCGTCAAGATATTGTAAATAAATGGCCCAAGACTGCCACACTCTACAAGACTCTTGGTATCAATGTAAGTTTGACCGGATTAGAATTTGAAGATCCCATTATACGTCATACCATTATTGAGAATAAATCTGTCTTGGTTGTTAATGGGGCCATACGTAATATTTCTTCAAAAGCTCAAGACATTCCTTTGATCAGGCTATCTTTACATGATGCGGCGGGTAATGAGTTGACGTCTTGGATTGTTGATACTCAGGCTCAGCGTATAGATAAAGAATCGCGTCTTACTTTCATATCTGAATATCCAAACCCGCCATTAGATATGGCTGCTTTAAAATATAAATTTGATACGCAGGATGGTGCTGCACCAGCAGACGTTGGCGAGATACCGCATTCTATAAGATAAAATATACCAGCATTGGTTTTAAAAACGCTTTAACAGCCGCTCGAGATAATCGCGTTCAATCTTTTCACGCTCTTGCTCAGATGAGCGACGGCGTAGTTCTTCTCTGAGTTCGCGCGAACGCGTGGCATTATCGCGCGTGTCTATATCCGCTTCTGATTCATCAGACGTACCCCCGTTTTCACGGCCAAGAGGGTCTTCATTTTCGGCTTCTTCACTTCCGTCTTCACCTTGACCTTTGCTGTCCTTGCGCCCAGATTGAGCTATGGCTTGTCCTGCGCGCCGGAGGGCTTTAACAGCCTCGCTTTGCGCGTCACCTGCGGCAGAAATATCACCAGATTGTAGACTGTCTTGAGACCGGCGCATGGCTTCACCGGCTTCGGCTAAAGCTTCAGCGGCTGTTTGCTCGTCGTCATCTGCGCCTGCGCCGCCTTGATTTTTACTATCAGGGTCTTCAGCACCGCCGCCGTTTTCACCTTCTCTATCTTCTGCGCTACCCGCCCCTTTTCCATCTTTATCTTCAGATAGGAGCGCGTTGCCGGTTTCTCCCTCTTCGGGTAAAGCTTCACTGAGAGCGCCAAGGGCCTTTTCTAAAGCACCTTGTCTTTTAGCAAGTTCACCGGGGCTTAAGGCGCCATCACCGCTTGAACCATTTCCATTTTGTTCGCCGTTTTGGTCTCCGTCTTGTTCACTCTGTTGAGCCTCTGCTTCGTTTTCAGCTTGGCGTGTCTCATCTTGCAATTCACGCTGTTCACCTAAAAGGTCGGCTAATTCTTCCAGCGACTTTTCCATTTCCTCGCTCATTTCGCCCGGGAGTGTGTCTTCACCTCCTTCGCCGCCGGACCCTCCGCGCGTAAGCTCGATTTCCATATTCTCTAATAATTCAGCTAATTGTGCGAGAGCTTTGCGTGCGCCTTCAACGTCGCCAATTCTATTGGCTTCCTCTATAGCCTTCAGTAGCTCTTCTATTTCATCGGCGTTGCGTCCACCGCCACCGCCGCCGCCATCTGCATCTTTGATGTTGCCGTCTTCAAGCGCTTTTTTGCGAAGCTCTTCCATGTAGCGTTCAACAGCTTCGTCATAACGTTCAAAAAGTGTGTCAATTTCGCGTTGCGGGGCGCGTCTTGCCATGCCGTCTTGAAGGGCGGCTTTGGCTTCCCGCATTTCTTCAAGAGCTGTTCCTAAAACGCCAAATTCTGCACGGAGAGCAATCGCCCAAAGATCTTCGGGAATACCGTTTAAGTCGTCTTGTTCACGAGCATAGCGCAGGCGTCCATGAACATTTTTAAGTCCCATAAATATAGCAGGATCTTGAAACAAGCCTGCAGGTTTATCTGTCACAACATCAATTAACAAAGCAGCACGCTGAATAGATTTTGGAGAACGATTCATCCGGTAATCAGGTTCATAAGTATCGAATGTTGGCGCGATTTTCGGATCAAGTTCAGGCGGTACCGTTGCGTATTCAGCATGGCCTTCAATAACTAAGCTGCGTTGTTCAATCACGGCCTTAGCTAAAGGCTCGATAAAAATTTTATCAGGTACTGTAAAAAAAGCGTCTTCACTGCTCGCGCTTTGTCCCAATCCATCGACAGCAACCAAACGGCCGGCAACTTTACGGCCCGCCCATTCATGCTTGGTTAAGTCAAGTGTGGCCTCAACCTCTTCGGCGCGTTTGACAGAGCCTGAGGACAGAGGAATTGTAATATTTGAACGGGTCTCAGTTTTATGAATTGCGTCAGTTAATAAGCGTATTTCCAAAGTAAGAGTTTCGACGCCGTAATCATCCTCAAAGGAATAAGTAAATGCAAGACGGTCTCTTTTATCTGCTTTGACATCAGAGTTCAAAGATAAGGTTGGCGGTGTATCCGGTAGAACATTCAGGGCCCATTTTTTTTGAGTTGTCCCAATACGCCAACGCGCAGTTGTCTTTGTTTTTAATATCGCCCGGGCCTCAAAGCTTTTTGGACCTAACCGTTTAAGGCCCAAGTATTTACCACCGCGTGATGTTTGAAGCTTTAACCGAGGGGCATCTTTAGTGCCAGAAATGCGTGCAACAAGTTCAGAGCCCGCAGGCACATCAATTTTCTTTTTATCTTTAAAATAAAGGGGAGGACGTCCTGTATATTCGGGCGGGTCGACCCATGCTTCGAACTGGACATCAGACGCATTGATTGCGCTTTGCCAGCTTGGCGTGAGTGAACGTCTTAAGCGTTCTGTATTATCTCCAAACCCAAACATCATGGCAAGGCCGACTGCGCAAGGCAGGATATAGCGCATATAATAAGGGTCAATCGGGCTTAGGGCATGACGCCATTTCGCGGGCTTTAATGTCTGCGCAGATGTCTTGGCTGTCTTGTAGTGAAGCGGCCAGACGTCTTCGCTGATTGCGGGTCTATCATCTAAAACATCAAGGGGACGATGCTTCACATCAGAATCTGTTTCAACGCGGCGGCGGGCGGCTGATAAATTTGGCCGTGATGTTTTTCGTGCAGTAAGCGCGGCGTTTACAAGAAAAATAATCGCGGCACCCAGTAGGATAAGCCGCCAAGGATCTCCAATACGTTCCCATATGCCGCCAAATGCACCAATAAGGAATACCGCTAAAATTGCAGCAGAAAATGCAAAAACTGGGGCGTAACGCTCCCAATACAGTTGAGCCCACGCGCGTTTGACGTAGCTCTTTATGCGCTTAGAGAGCGCGGATGTGTCGGTGATTTGCGACATGTTGAAACTATAGCGCCGTCATTTTGTATGTCGCGTTAAATTTACGTGATATAGTGCAATAATTGTAATTAGTTTAGAGCCAACTTGGAAGATGTTCATGGCTTAGTATCTCTGCAATCGTTGGACGTTCTCGTATAACTTCATAAAGCTCGCCCTTTACCAAAACTTCTGGAATAAGCGGACGGGTGTTATATTGGCTAGCCTGCGCCGCCCCATAAGCGCCCACCGAATGCATTACTAATAGATCTCCCGCTTCCATTTCTGGCAAGTCCCGTGATTTGGTGAATGTATCGCCGCTTTCACAAATGGGTCCAACAACGTCATAAGTTGATTCTGAATAAGCGGAACCAGGGGCTTTGACAGGTTCAATTTCGTGATAAGCTTCATAAAGGGCGGGGCGAATTAAGTCATTCATCGCCGCGTCGACGATAAGGAAACTCCGGTCCTCTCCTTTTTTAACATAAAGAACTTTTGAGAGTAGCACACCTGCATTGCCGGCTATCATACGGCCAGGCTCAAAAATCATTTGAACATCCATATCTGCTGTTAGTCTTTTGACGAGCGCGCCATATTCTGCGGGGGGCGGAGGTGTTTTACTATTGTCCCCATAAGGAATGCCGAGGCCGCCGCCGATATCAAAGCTCTTAATCTCATGGCCTTGCGCACGTAGGCGCGAAATAAGGTCCTTACATTTTGCGATTGCGGCTTCGAAAGGCGCAAGCTCGTCAATTTGACTTCCGATATGCACGTCAACGCCGACGATATTGATATGCGAGAGTTTAGCCGCTTCTGCGTAAGCCATCTCTGCCTGTGACCATGCAATACCGAATTTATTTTCTTTTTTACCTGTGCTGATTTTTTCATGCCCGCCAGCGCTGACATCAGGGTTCACCCGAAAGGCAACAGGTGCTTTGACACCTAGCTCTTTAGCGGCATCATTAAGGACATAAAGTTCTGGCAGGCTCTCGACGTTAAAAACACGAATACCGGCTCTTAGAGCGGCGCGCATTTCATCGCCTGTTTTACCGACGCCTGAGAAAACAATTTTAGATCCTGGAATACCTGCGGTTAAAGCGCGGGCAAGTTCGCCGCCGCTGACGACATCTGCACCTGCGCCGAGTTTGGCAAGCGTCGCAAGGACTGCAATATTAGAATTGGCTTTGACGGAATAGGCGACGAGGGCGTCGATGCCTTTAAAGCTATCAGCAAATACATTGTAATGGCGCTCAAAGGTTGCCGTTGAATAGACATAACAGGGCGTGCCGACGTCTTGTGCGATTTCGCGCAGAGCGACGTTTTCGGCAAACATTTCGCCGTCTTTAAAATCAAAATGGCGCATGGGTTATTCCGAAGTTTCTAAAGCTTCTGCGGCTTTTTTAGCTTCTTTTTCAGCTCTCTCCGCTGCGCGTTTGGCACGATCAGCTTTGGCACTTTCAGCCTCTGCTTTTTGAGCGTCAGTTCTGATATCTTCACCCCAAAGAGGTGGGGGTGTTTGCAGATCCCCGCGAATACCGCAAGCTGATAAGGCGAAACCTGAAATCAAAGTTAGACAGAGTAATCTAGCAGGTAATTGGCGGCGTTTCATAAGGGCTCCATGGGACGAAGTGCCCTTGTAAGAGGGAATTTTCCCTACGTCGAGTCACCTTGTGCGTTAATGACAAATACATAACAAAAGTTTTACTGGATTAGACAGTAAAGATTGGGCTTAAGACTTTTATGAAAATGCAAATGTCCATAATTCTCGTCTGCCTTCTGAGCCTCGGAAGCTTTAATGCTGCTGCTCAAGTCGGTACAAAATCAAGTAACGATGTTTCTTGCGTTCCTGCCAAAAAGCTACCTAAAACTGTTCGAAAACTTAACGAGGTTGATGTCGCCAATAGGCGCATTGTGGATGTTAATCCCATGCCAAGGTTCTTCATTAAGGACGGTGGAAAATGGCCACAGCGGCTTTTTATTAAGACAAAAGATTCCGAAATAGATGTCCCCATTAATCAAACGACTGGTTTGATGCCGACATTTTTAGAGACCGTGACGGCCAATGCCGGAGGCGAGATATGCATTGTAGACAAAACACGCACAGGGCGCCCTACAAATAACCAAGGTCTGTCTTTAGATATAGGACTCTTACCTGTTTTTCATAATCATTCAGGCCGTCATGATGTAGCAGAATTAGAAAAAGGCGCAGAAGATGGGAGGGAATTTTATAAAAAAATGATTCCATCTGCTGTTCGCTTGTTCTTACCAGATACGAAACACTTATCTGTGCGTTATGATGATTTACGTTTAACGGCGCAAATTTTCGCACGCGTTGGCAATGAAGAAATTGCCGTTATACCTGAGCGATTTCAAAATATGCATGTGGTGCCCTTGAAAATGTTAAAGGAAATGGGCGCAACAGAACTTCTGATTAAAGGCGGTGAATATCAACTGAAGTCGACGTTGAGTGCCAAAAACATGAAGCGTTTTGCTTGGAAAAGCGAAGACGAGGAATAAATACGCAGAGGTTTGCGCCGTGCGTACTAAATTATAGCTGCTAAATGACCAACTATTAACTGGATGCAGAACGTAAAATTTGGCTTATGATGCAATATGAAATTACATCGTCCAATAGTTCTAGCCTGCCTCCTTAGCTTGGGTGGTTTTAGCGCTGCGCATGCTGAAACAAAGCTTCGGGGGGATGTGTTTTGTTTCCCCGCAAAGGATGTGCCCAAGCTCGTTGAAAAAATTAGCGAAGTGGATGCTTCGCGGCGGGATGTTGTTGACGTGGCGCTGACGCCAAAATTCCTCATTAAGGACGGCGGGACTTGGCCCGAGAGATTTTTCATACGGACTGAAACTTTGGAAATTGATATTCCTATTGAGAAACCCTCTGGTTTTACGCCGAGCTTTCTTGACACCGCGATGGCCAATTCGGAAGGCGATGTTTGTGTTGCCGATAAGGCCCGCGCGGACCGTCATGAAAATGATGAAGGCCTCTATTTTGAAATGGGCTTATCCCCGCTTTTTCATAATAAGTCAGGGCGTCATGATGTGGCTGAACTTAAAGAAGGGGCAAAAGACGGGAAGAAGTTTTATAAAAAGATGATTCCACCCGCCGTGCGCATGTTCATGCCAGATACGAAATATCTCGCGGTACGCTATGATGACTTTCGCCTAACTTCGCAAATTTATGTGCAAGTGAACGGTGAAGACGTTGCCGTTGAATCTGAGCTTTTCAAAGACATGCATGTTGTCTCTTTGGACACGCTTGAAGATATGGGCGCAACAGCACTTTTAATTAAAGGCGGCGCCTATCAATTACAGCCAACAGTCAGTGTCAAAACAATGAAGCGTTTTGGCTGGGGTGAAGATGAAAATGATGAAAAGTAAAGCTATAACGCTTACGGCGCTTATGATGTGGACACCTGTATTGGCCGAAGCCAATGACGATGCCCCAGAGTTGCGTGAGCGTATTACGTGTTCTTCTGCTAAGAAAATCATCAGACTGATAAATAAATTCCAAGGTTTAGACGCGGATAAACGTGATACGGTTGATATGTTGTTTGACGCCAATTTTGAAGTGCAAGACGGGGGTGTTTTGCCAGAGCGTGTATTTATGCGTGATAATGGCGTTGAAGAAAACTTCACGGTGGATGAAGAAGGAAATATTTCTGACTTTTCTAAAATTGGAAAGGCCTCAAAAACTAGCGAACTTTGTTCCGAAGACCCGAGCCGAGAAGGCATGCCGCGAGGCGAGGGCATACGGTTTAATCTAACGAGTGACGTGACTTTTCTTGAAAATACGGGCTACCATGATTTGGCAACCCTCAAGGACGGTTTGAAGGATGGGAAATCTCATTATAAGAAAATGGTCCCCGCGCCGATGCGTGTGATCGTACCAAAAATGACTTATGTTATGATTGATTACGAGAATGATGACACGAGGCCGCAATTTACAGCTATGCAGGCGCAAACGCCCACAGCAGGCCTTGATCATGCAACCTTCTGCGATAACGCTATGATAAAAATTGAAGACCTTGAAACCTTAGGGGCTGATGGGCTGAAAGTCATGGGAGGTCCCTATAAGCTCGCGCCCGTACCCGACCCAAAGACGCTCGCTAAATTTGCGGGTTGCGCTGAGGATGAAGAGACTAAAGAAGAGTAGTTTCTGTATTTATGAGCTTACGGAATAATTTGCATCTTAGCCGTTAGCGGCTAGATTGCTTTCATGAAACATATTTATTTTACGGCCTTATCCATTCTTGCTTTAACGGCGTGCTCTGCGAGTGACAGCGTAATTACATCTGAAGTCGTTGAGACTGCAGCGTCTGTTAAATCTCTCGAATATCCAACATCCATTGCGCCTGACCTTGCGGACCGTTTTTCCGCGCTCGCCCTGACCTGTGTGCATCAAGAATTCCCGAATAAAATAGCTAGGACAACCAATACAGCCGAAGAAATTGGCCGTCCTAAAGATTTGTTCCCTGCGTTTTATGGCTGTTTTGATTGGCACAGTTCGGTTCACGGCCATTGGCTTTTGGTGCGCTTGTTACGCGTTGGCCCTCAAGACGCGCCGTGGCGTGAAGACGCCATTGCGAAACTTAATCAGAGTTTCACCGCAGAGAACATGGCGGGTGAAGTCGCGAATTTTGCTCAGCCTGCGCGGGGCTCATGGGAACGCCCTTATGGCCTCGCTTGGTATCTACAGCTGACATCAGAACTTCGCGAATGGGCAGGCGAGACTAACGACTCGCAAGCCAAAGCATGGCTTGAGGCCCTAAAGCCCCTAGAACAAGATATCGCAGATAGCCTCAAAGCGTGGCTTCCAAAACTGGCTTATCCTATTCGGCTCGGCACACATAACCAAAGCGCCTTTGCCTTTGGTCTGATGCTGGACTGGGCGCGGGTATCGGGGGATGCTGATATGGAACGTTTGATTGTGCAGCGCTCAGTGGCTTTTCATAATGATGATGTGAACTGTCCCTTGGCGTATGAGCCTAGCGGCGAAGATTTCCTCTCGCCGTGTCTCATGGAGGCAGATTTGATGCGGCGTATTTTGCCCCGTGCCGATTTTTCAAACTGGCTCACAAAATTCATGCCAAGCATTCCTGTTAATGGGTCGGGCGATTGGCTCGCGCCTGGTATTGTCAAAGATGCCAGTGATGGGAAACTTGTGCATTTGGACGGCGTGAATTCATCTCGCGCGTGGAACCTTTATAATATTGCCCGCGCCCTCCCAGATGGTGATGCGCGCAAAGCGTCATTAGTAGCTGCCGCTAAAATACACGCCGACACAGGCGTTGCCGCCGTCAGCGCCGAGCATTATTCGGGCAGTCATTGGCTCGCCAGTTTTGCGACTTATCTAATGACCGACCGTGGGTGGAATGAATAATAATTGTCACACCGCCGCAATCCCTAGGACAAATATGGAAATGTTTACATGACCCTAAATATGGCCCCTGAAATTGAAAGCCCGTGCAAACTCATTTGTGAGCTTGATCTGGAATCAAGCCTTTGCAAAGGGTGCGGGCGCTCGCGCGAAGAAATCGCCATGTGGACGCGCTATAGTCCTGCCATGCGGGCCTTTGTTATGACCGAGCTTGATGAGCGGCTCGAAAAACTCGCAGGTGATGCCAAGAATTAATTGCACGTAGACGTCTGGTTCAAATTTTGCGATGAACCACCTATGAGCGATGACCCCCAAACTCCCGAAAATAATTCTGAAAAAAGTACAGCTAGAAAAGCGGTTAAAATTTTAGGCAAAGCCAATGAAGCGCGGGAGTCTGTGGCCTCGGTTGCCGAGACCGCCAATAATGCTTTTAGCGCCGTTAAATGGATTGCGATTGCGGTCTCTCTTGGCCTTGTGATTTTCGTAGGTTCTACCGTCTATAAACTCGTCACCGCGCCAGCCCGCGCCGTTAGCAATGCCGCGGAAACCGTAACGGATACGGTAAAATCAGGCGCGTCTTCAGTCAAAGACAGCACAGCCGAGATGATAAAACGCCTTGTCATTAAAACGCCCAATCAACGCGCCTTGGACACAACCGCAGAGGCGGCTTTTGCGGCAGTGACGAATATGTCTGCTACGCCGCCTGAGAGCCTGAAAACACGCGTATTCTGGACGGCCAATTTTGGCGGACATGAAAACAAAGTCTGCGCGCTCTCCATAAAATTCGGCGAGACGGACATTCCCGTCTTTATTGCCGCCGATAATAAAGGCTACGCCACGTCAAAATCCTTAGGCTCCAAGAATGATAGGTTGATACGTATTTTTATCCGCGCAGATGGCGACGATATCGGCCTCAATACAGAGTGGGATAATGAAACGGGCGCATGGGTGATGAAGTGGAAAGCCAACACGATTAAAAAGTCGCTAGATGATAGCGATGCGGCGAAACGGGTTATGGATGTTCTTGGCGTTGCTGCGCGGGAATGCGGTCATGAGTGAATATTCGGCAGGAAAACGTATATATGTGAAAGACGAATGAAGTCGTTTAATTTTCTTCGTTACCCCAAAGTCTTCTGCCAGCGCTTAACCTGCTTACGAACTTCCATTGGCGCTGTGCCGCCGTAGCTTACGCGGCTATTGGCTGAGGCTAGCGGGGAGAGGACTTTAAACACGTCTTTGGTGATTTTAGCTTCGACCTTTTGCATATCTGCCAAATCCATTTCATCCAAAGTCTTGCCTTGCTTTTCAGCCAGAGCGACAATGGTGCCTGTCACATGATGAGCGTCGCGAAATGGCATGTTAAGTTTCCGCACAAGCCAATCGGCAAGGTCTGTCGCGGTGGAATAGGCTGCACCTGCGGCTTCTGCGAGGCGGGGTTTATTGGGCGTCATATCCGTCACCATTCCCGCCATAGCGGCGAGGCCAAGATCAAGCGCGTCGAAGGCGTCAAAGACAGGTTCTTTGTCTTCTTGCATATCTTTGGAATAGGCTAGCGGCAGCCCCTTCATGACAATTGTTAGGCTTGTAAACGCGCCCATAATACGGCCGACTTTGGCGCGGACTAATTCCGCCGCGTCCGGGTTACGCTTTTGCGGCATGATAGAACTGCCTGTTGTAAAAGCGTCCGTGAGTTTGATGAACTG
>JALZWM010000045.1 GCA_023300105.1 Hellea sp. | reverse complement strand
ATGCCGATGCGCAGATTTGAAATGATGCAAAAGACGGAAAAGAACTAAATGGATTTCTCCCTCACCGAAGAACAAACCCTTATTCAGGATATGGCGAAGAATTTTGCGGCCACTGAACTCGCGCCGCATTCGTCCAAATGGGATGAAGAAAAATTCCTCGACCGCGCTGTGTTCACCAAAGCTGCAGAGCTTGGTTTTATGGGCATGTATAGCAGTGAGGAGCATGGCGGCACGGCGCTCTCGCGCCTCGATTCCGCTATTGTTTTTGAACAGCTCGCGGCGGGGGATGTGTCGCACACGGCGATGATAACTATTCACAATATGGCGACATGGATGGTCGATAGATATGGTGACGATACTGTGCGCGCTAAATATGTACCGCGCCTGACAGCGGGAGAGCTTATTGCGAGCTATTGCCTGACCGAACCGGGGGCAGGGTCTGATGCGGCGTCGCTGACAACTAAAGCCGTTCGAGACGGCGGCGATTATATCCTAAACGGCACCAAGACATTTATCTCGGGCGCAGGATGGTCAGACATATATGTCGTCATGGCGCGTACCTCCGATGACGGAGCCAAAGGCGTGTCTTGTTTCGTTGTTGAAAAAGGCACAGCAGGTCTCAGCTTTGGCGCGAATGAGAAAAAGATGGGCTGGAACGCACAGCCCACCGCGCAAGTGATTATGGAAGAGTGCCGTATCCCCGCTGAAAACCGTGTCGGGGCCGAAGGCGACGGCTTTAAATTCGCGATGAGCGGTCTTGACGGCGGCCGCATTAATATCGGTGCGTGTAGTTTGGGCGGCGCGCAAAAGGCGCTGGATGCTTCATTGCAATATACCAAAGAGCGCACACAATTTGGCAAGAGCATTTCAGCTTTTCAAAACACGCAATTCATGCTCGCCGATATGGCGACAGAGCTCGAAGCGTCTCGCATGATGATTTACCGCGCGGCAGATATGCTCGATAAGAAACTCCCCAATGCTGGGGCGGCTTGCGCCATGGCAAAACGCTTCACGACGGATATGTGCAGTAAAATCGCCAATGACGCGCTACAGCTTCACGGCGGTTATGGTTATCTGTCCGAATATCAAATCGAACAGATCGTGCGCGATCTGCGGGTGCATCAAATCCTAGAAGGTACGAACCAAATTATGCGCATGATCGTGTCGCGATCTCTCTTAAGGCAGTAATTATGACCCATGAAATCAAATCCCGCGTGGTCGGAAATCTCGGCCATATTACGCTCAACCGTCCCAAGGCGCTTAACGCACTGACTTTTGCGATGTGCGAAGAAATCACGCGCCTGTTAGTGACGTGGGAGAAAGACCCTAAAATTGGCGCTATCTTAATTGACGGAGCAGGCGAGCGGGCTTTCTGCGCGGGCGGTGATGTTATCTTGCTCCATGATAGCGGCAAAGCGGGCGATAGCCGCGCGGAAGAATTTTGGCGTATTGAATATGCGCTTAACGAGCTTATTCACCGCTATTCAAAACCTTATATCACGCTGATTGACGGCTTCGTTATGGGCGGCGGCGTTGGACTGTCTGTGCATGGGCGCATTCGGATTGCGGGCGATACGACAATGTTTGCCATGCCAGAAACAGGCATTGGCTATTTTCCAGATGTTGGCGGGACTTACTTCCTGCCCCGTCTTAAATATAAAGATAGAGGCATGGATGTCGGTCAATGGCTTGGTCTTACGGGCGCGCGTCTTGATGCAGGGCAATCCTGCGCTGTTGGCGTTGCTAATGCCTATGTCCCAAGCGCGCGGCATGAAGATTTAATTGAAGTTTTAGGGGCAGCGAAACTAGATGGTTCCGATTCTGCTGTTGCGAATGTGGTCATGGGCTTTGTGAAATCCCCGCCGGCCAGCGAGCCTATTCCAGAAGCCGTGAAAGCTTTTGGCGCACAGACCGTTCCTGCTATCCTGCGTGAACTTGATGAAGACGGTAGCGAATGGGCGCTTAAACAAGCGAAAAACATTCGCCGTAAATCACCTCTCGCGATGTGCGTGACATTCGAAGCTATCCGCAGGGGGGCCAAGAAAAGCTTTAAAGAGGTCATGACGCAAGAGCTAGATCTCTCGCTGGGATTTCTCAAAACGCAGGATTTCTATGAGGGCATTCGGGCGCAATTAATTGACAAAGACCGCAATCCAAAATGGTCGCATGCGGACGTCAGTAAAGTGAGTGAGTCCCAAGTGCAGCGAGTCTTTCGTAAGAGCGCTAACCCGTCGCAACAGTTTCTAAAATAGGTTTATCATGACAACAATCGCATTTATCGGATTAGGGAATATGGGTATTGGCATGGCGAGTAACCTTGCCAAAGCTGGCCATGAGGTTCGCGCACTTGATCTGTCCAAAGACGCTATTGGACGCGCCGTTGCCGCAGGGTGCACCGCTGCCAAGAATGCGAAAGACGCTGTCGAGAGTGCTGATGTCGTTGTCACGATGCTTCCTGCTGGGGCGCATGTGAAAATGGTTTACGGCGGCGAAGACGGTGTTTTCAATTACGCCAAAGCCGGCGCATTGATGATTGATTGCTCGACTATCGACGTGGCCTCGGCCCGTGAAGTGATTGCTTCTGCTGAGCATAAAGGCTTTGCGATGATAGACGCGCCAGTCTCTGGCGGCGTTGGCGGCGCGGCGGCTGGCACGCTCACCTTTATGTGCGGCGGAACTAACGAGGCCTATTCACGTGCGCAAGAGGTCTTGAATATTATGGGCAAGAACGTGTTTCATGCAGGTGATGCTGGGAACGGGCAGGTCGCCAAGATTTGCAATAATATGCTTCTGGGCATTCATATGATTGGGACGTGTGAGGCTTTCAATCTGGCCGAAAAGCTCGGCCTGGACGCACAGACATTTTATGATATTTCCAGCACTGCCAGCGGCCAAAACTGGTCAATGACAAGCTATTGCCCCGCGCCAGGCCCCGTCGAAAGCGCGCCGTCAAACCGTGATTATGAAGCAGGGTTTTCTGCGGCGATGATGCTCAAAGACCTTCGCTTGGCCCAAGACGCGGCGACATCTGCCCGCGCGGCCACGCCTCTGGGGACGCAATCCGAAGCGATGTATTCCCTCATGGAAGCGGCAGGAAAAGACGGTCTTGATTTTTCTGGCATTATGAAGCTTCTTAATGGCTCACTTTAAGACTGCTTAAGTCTTATGTGCTAACTTGCCCCAATGCATGTGTTCATTCATATGCAGATAAGATTTTACATGGGAGAGAGCTGCGCATGACGTAGCCGCCGAAGGCGCAACTGCCCCGGAAACGCTCAGGCCACAGGACCGTGTGAAATCAAACAACGCTGGAAAGCGGGCTGCATAGTGTAAGGCCCCGCCGACGGAGTAAGCGAAGCGCGCGGTGATCGTGTGTTTTGTCAATCTCTCAGGCCTAAAGGACAGCTGGCGGCATAGGACTGCGCGCAGGCGTAGAATAGCCATGTTATCTGTTCTCGACGTATTTCGAATTGGTATAGGACCGTCATCTTCGCATACGGTGGGGCCAATTCGTATTGCCAAGCGCTTTGGCGAAAGCCTGCGCCGCAAAGACCGTTTACCGAAAACTGCCCGCATCGTTGTTGAATTGCAAGGCTCGCTCGCGTTAACGGGGAAAGGCCACGCCACACCCAAAGCTGTGATTTTAGGCCTCTTGGGACTAGAACCTGAAACCCTTAACCCGAATACAGCTGACGCTGATGTCGCCAAAGTCTATACGGATAAGTCCATGTTACTTTTGGGCGAGCAGCGCATAACATTTGACCCAGAGGCGGACCTTGTTTTTGACTACGCAACAATACCTGAGTTGCATCCCAACGGCATGAAGCTTTCGGCTTTTACCAAAGACGGAAAGCTTTTGCGCACGCAAACTTATTATTCGACAGGCGGCGGATTTATTGCCTCTGAACGCCAAATGAAAATGCCAGTCACGGATGACTTGATAGATGTCGGCCCAAGCGTGCCTTACCCCTTTGGCTCTGCGGCTGAATTACTTGCGCTGTGTAAGTCAGAGCAAAAAGCGATTTGCGATATTATCTACGCCAATGAAGATGCCATGCGACCACGTATAGAGACCGATGCCGCGCTCGACCGTATCGCAGAGGTTATGATGGCCTGTATCGCAAGGGGACTAGAGACCGAAGGCATATTGCCGGGCGGATTAAACGTCACGCGCCGCGCGCCCAAACTTTGGCAAAAACTGCACAGCTCGCCTATGTCCAATGAGCGTGAACAGCTCTTTGATTGGCTTAATGTCTACGCCATGGCTGTGAATGAAGAAAACGCCAATGGCGGGCAAGTCGTGACCGCTCCGACAAATGGCGCGGCGGGAATTATCCCGTCTGTGCTCAAACATTATTGCGCGGGCGAAAATAAACTACCGCAAAATATACGTAAGTTCCTTTTGACGGCGGGC
>JALZWM010000044.1 GCA_023300105.1 Hellea sp. | reverse complement strand
ACAAGAGCATAGTGTTGTGCTTCTTCGCGGCGGCCGCGTAAAAGATTTGCCGGGTGTGCGTTATCATGTCCTTCGTGGCGTCCTTGATACACAGGGCGTCAAAGATCGTAAGCAACGTCGTTCGAAATACGGCGCTAAGCGTCCTAAGTAAGGGTAGAGTAAGATGTCACGTCGTCACCGCGCAGAAAAACGGGTTATCCTTCCTGATGCTAAATTTCAGGATTTGATTCTAGCTAAATTCATGAATGCCATCATGCTTGATGGTAAAAAATCTACAGCCGAGAAAATTGTCTATGGTGCGATGGATATCGTCGAAGACAAAGCTAAGACAGAGCCTATTCGTGTTTTTCACGATGCACTAGAAAATATTAAGCCTGCCGTTGAGGTTAGATCTCGCCGTGTTGGTGGTGCGACTTATCAGGTGCCTGTTGAGGTTCGTCCTGAGCGTCGTCAAGCTTTGGCTATTCGTTGGTTGGTTTCAGCCTCTCGGAGCCGCAATGAGAATACAATGCGTGAGCGCCTTGCGGGCGAACTGCTTGATGCCTCAAATAACCGCGGCTCTGCCGTAAAAAAGCGTGAAGATACACACCGGATGGCTGAAGCTAACCGGGCATTCTCTCATTATCGCTGGTAGAATTTAGGAATTAGAGACCAATCATGGCACGTGAATACGATCTTAAAGACTACCGTAACTTTGGTATTATGGCGCATATTGATGCGGGTAAAACTACATGTACCGAGCGGATCCTTTACTATACTGGTAAGAACCATAAGATTGCTGAAGTGCATGATGGCGCGGCCACTATGGATTGGATGGAGCAAGAGCAAGAGCGCGGGATTACAATTACATCTGCTGCGACGACATGTTTTTGGGATAATAAGCGTCTAAATATCATTGATACACCGGGTCACGTTGACTTCACAATTGAAGTCGAGCGTTCATTGCGTGTTTTGGATGGTGCGGTTGCGCTCTTGGATGCCAATGCGGGTGTTGAGCCACAAACAGAGACTGTTTGGCGTCAGGCTGATAAGTACAATGTTCCGCGTATGATTTTCATTAACAAAATGGATAAAATCGGTGCTGATTTTTATGCATCTGTTCAGTCTGTTAAGGATCGTTTGGGTGGTAACGCTCTAGAGATGCAGCTTCCTATCGGTGCTGAAGATCAGTTCATTGGGGTTGTTGATCTTGTTAAGAACTGTGCTTACACATGGCCTATCGATACAGATCTTGGTGCTAACTATGATACTGTAGATATTCCTGCGGAGCTTGCTGAGAAAGCAACTGAATATCGCGAGGCGCTCATCGAAGCTGTTGCTGAGATGGATGATGCTGTAATGGAAGCTTATTTTGAAGGCACGATGCCTGATGTTGAAACTATTCAGCGTTTGGTGCGTGAGGCGACGATTGCAGGTAAAGTTGTACCTGTGTTCTGTGGTACAGCCTTTAAGAACAAAGGTGTTCAGCCTCTATTGGATGCTGTTGTTGCTTACTTACCAAGCCCGCTCGATATTGCTGCTATCAAAGGTATTGATGTTAAGACAGGTGAAGAAACAACGCGTCCTGCGTCTGATGACACGCCGCTCTCGATGCTTGCGTTTAAAATCATGAATGACAAATTCGTGGGTACGTTGACTTTCTGTCGTATTTATTCGGGTAAACTTGAAACGGGCACAACGCTTCTAAACTCTGT
This sequence comes from Hellea sp., assembly GCA_023300105.1. Lineage (GTDB taxonomy): Bacteria > Pseudomonadota > Alphaproteobacteria > Caulobacterales > Maricaulaceae > Hellea. Next base: position 1,197 of record JALZWM010000044.1, on the reverse strand, counting down.
TAAGGAGAAGAAAGAGCGCGTTGGCCGTATGATGATGATGCATTCAAATGACCGTGAAGACATTCAAGAGGCATTCGCTGGCGACATTATCGCTGTTGCTGGTCTTAAAACGTCAACAACAGGTGATACGCTTTGTGATGTGAATGCGCCTGTTATTCTTGAGCGCATGGAATTCCCTGATCCAGTTATTGAGATTGCGGTTGAGCCAAAGTCTAAGGCAGATCAAGAAAAATTAGGTGTTGGCCTCCAGCGTCTTGCTGCTGAAGATCCGTCATTCCGTGTGACAACTGACCATGAATCGGGTCAAACAATTATGGCAGGAATGGGTGAGCTTCATCTTGATATTCTTGTTGATCGTTTGAAGCGCGAATTTGGTGTTGAAGCAAATATTGGTCAGCCTCAAGTGGCTTATCGTGAGGCGCTTGCTGAGCCAGTTGATATTGATTATACGCATAAGAAGCAGTCTGGTGGTTCTGGTCAATTTGGCCGTGTTAAGATTCGTTTTGCTCCAGGTGAGCCGGGGACTGGTTTTGTCTTCGATTCTAAAGTTGTTGGTGGTAATGTTCCTAAGGAATATATCCCTGGTGTTGAGAAGGGTATTCGGACGATGTCTGAGTCGGGTCTCTTGGCTGGTTTCCCAGTTATCGACTTCTCTGCAGAGCTTTATGATGGGGCTTATCATGATGTTGACTCCTCTGTTATGGCGTTTGAAATCGCAGCGCGTGCGGCTTTCCGTCAGATCAAAGTTGAGGGTAAGCTTAAGCTTCTTGAGCCTATGATGAAGGTTGAAGTCGTAACGCCTGATGAATATCTTGGGTCAGTTATCGGTGATTTGAACTCGCGCCGGGGTATGATCCTTGGGCAGGAAATGCGCGGAAATGCTGTTGTGGCTAACGCAATGGTGCCTTTGGCGAATATGTTTGGGTATGTTAATGATTTGCGCTCGTCCACTCAGGGTCGCGCGCAGTTCTCAATGACATTTGATCATTATGCGGCAGCCCCGCGTGCGGTCATGGATGAAGTAATTTCAAAGCAGGGCGGCGCATAAGCGCGGTTCTGAGTATTTTTAACTCCAAGAAAGAATAACGGAGCAAGAAGATGGCAAAAGAGAAGTTCGAGCGGACTAAACCGCATGCTAACATTGGCACCATTGGTCACGTTGATCATGGTAAGACAACGTTGACGGCTGCGATCACG
>JALZWM010000043.1 GCA_023300105.1 Hellea sp. | reverse complement strand
CCATTGATTTGGGTAATAGTAAGATGATTATTCTTAAAGCTGAAAACGTCGAAGGTCATTCAACTCAAGAGCACTCAACTCAAGAGCACTTAACTCAAAATTATTCAGCTCAAGATCATTCAGCCATTGATGACGACACCCAAATTAATGACGACACCCAAAAAATTAGACTTAAAGTTAGAAAAAATGAAACCAAAATAAATTGTGATGAAAAGAGCTTGGCGGAACCGGTCTACAAATCTCATGACATGAAGAAACCACATGGCCACACGGCGCATGCTAAATCGGAACATAAAAAGATGCACCGCATGGAAAAGGGACATCAAAGAGAATGTGAAGATGCACCCCGCACAAACAGTAAGGTAGAAGCGTCCGAAACTGTGAAAATCATTATGGCGCAAGCTGAAAAAATTAGCATGCCCGAATTACGGGACCGCGCCTATCTAGACCTTGTCTCTTATGCCTTAGAGAATGGCGACACAGCATCAGCAAACATAGCGACGTCTAAAATCGAGCAAGTTGAACTGCGCGATACAGCCCGTAACCGCATGGCTGTCAATTATGCAAAAAATGGTAACGCAGAGAAAGCCTTCGCTATTTTAGAAGACATCGAAGTTGATGCCCTTCGCGATGTTATGCGCCTCCAAGTTATCGAAGCTTTGATAACACCAGAAACGCAAAACTCAGAAGCCATGCAATAGCGCTGATTTTTCACCGAATATAAGTCACCTCTCAATAATAAGGGTTCAAAACTGAAGTAAAAGCTGTATATGTGGTGGACGTTTTTCCGCATTTTAGAACAGAGTATTTCATGTCCGAAACATCTTTTGACGTTATCATAATTGGGTCTGGCCCTGGCGGCTACGTCACCGCCATTCGCGCTGCGCAGCTTGGCTTCAAAACAGCGATTGTCGAGAAAGAAGACTTGGGCGGCGTCTGTTTGAACTGGGGCTGTATCCCGACCAAAGCGCTCCTTCGCTCTGCTGAAGTTTATCACAACATGCAGCATGCCGCCGACTACGGACTATCTGCCTCTCCGCAATTTGATCTTAAAGCCATTGTCGGCCGCTCGCGTAAAATCGCGGGGCAACTCTCAGGCGGCATTAAGCATTTGATGAAGAAAAACAAAGTCACAGTCATCGCAGGTTTTGCCACGCTTAAAGCTGGTACAGAAGCCCCCACTGTTATTGTTGACAGCAAAGACTATACCGCCAAGCACGTTATCCTCGCCACGGGCGCGCGCGCGCGCGCTATCCCGCAAGCTGGCTTAGCCCCTGATGGAAAATTTATCTGGACAGCCAAAGAAGCCATGGTGCCTGATACAATGCCGAAGAAGCTCCTTGTCATTGGCTCTGGCGCTATCGGTATGGAATTCGCGAGCTTCTATGATGCTTTCGGCGCGGACGTCACAGTTGTTGAAATGGTTGACCGCATCCTCCCTGCCGAAGACGCAGAGATTTCTAAAATGGCGCGCAAGTCCTTTGAGAAGCGCGGCCTGACGATTAAAACTGAAACACAGGCCAGCGTTAAACCCAATGCAAACGGCGTTACGGCGACCCTCACATCAGGCGGGAAAACTGAGACCGCGGACTTTGACCGCGTTATCTTAGCTGTCGGCATTGTCGGCAATGTCGAAGACATGGGCCTTGAAGAGCTCGGCGTTAAAATTGACCGCAGCCACATCACAGTGGATGAGTATAGCTTTACAGGCGTCAAAGGCCTCTACGCGATTGGTGACGTCACCACGCCGCCATGGCTCGCGCACAAAGCCTCACATGAAGGCATTATCTGTATTGAGAAAATTGCAGGCGGCAACCCGCATCCCTTGGATGCAAATGCGATACCGGGCTGTACCTATTGTCACCCCCAAGTCGCCAGCGTCGGTTATACCGAAGCGCAGGCTAAAGAAGCTGGGCACGAGATTAAAGTCGGACGCTTCCCTTTTGTTGGTAACGGCAAAGCCATCGCGCTGGGTGAGCCTGAGGGGCTTATTAAAACAATATTTGATGCCAAGACGGGCGAACTTATCGGCGCGCATATGATTGGTGCAGAAGTGACTGAGCTTATCCAAGGCTACACAATAGCGCGCAAACTAGAAACGACTGAGCATGAGTTAATGGAAACCGTGTTCCCGCACCCGACGCTGTCGGAGATGATGCACGAAGCGGTGCTTGATGCCTATGACCGTACCATCCATTTCTAGTGATAACTTGCACGTTTGAGTGTCATCCTAGGGCCTGTCCTTAAGGCCTCCTAGGGCCTTTCATATAAACGCTAGACTTGAAACTACAGTACTCTAGCGTTCGTTCTCCCTATGATTTAGAGAATGAGACTAGTCGAGCAGTACAGTCTTGGCGTCATAGTTTGGGACTTTACGGCCAAAGCGTAGGAACTTAGAGAAACCCTTTTTCTTTGTTAGCATTGGCTTTTCTACGAAGTGCCATGACATAGTCGCGAGCCAATAGGTAACAGGCAAGGTGATAAGTAAAAGTGCTGTAACAGATAAATTCGGAAACCACATGAAGACAAGCTGCATGACGCACCAGTGATAAATATAGACCCCATAAGACACATCACTCAGCTTTTGTAAAAAGTTAAGTTTAGGCACTTTCACATAAGCCGCCCACATCACAAAATAAGCTAACATTAAATTTGTTGTGACTTCAAAAATTTCGAACTTACACGTCAATACAGCCAGTAAAACCATCACCGGTATGCCTAGAGCATGAAACGAGAGACGGTCACGATAAGCAAATATCGTTGCGCCTAAACCATAAGCAATACCAAATCGTAAGAGCGCTTGTAGCGTTGCTGGAATGTGATCATAAAAACCGAATGTATGGGCTGCAACCCAACCGATTGATGGGAATATGAATTGTGCCAAAACCATCCATTTTTTCCTCATAAAACCAAGTGAAAAAATAATAGCCGTCCCAATATAAGCTAAAAATTCATATCGAAGGGTCCAAAGTGGGGCGCCAGCCAATTGTTCAGCATTAGTTTCAAAAATACTCGGCAAAAACATGTCTGTTTGAACAAAACTCAAAACCGCAAAGGGCTGTTTCAAAAAGTCGATATGCGTAAAATACTCTGCCCACGGCAATGATGTAGACAAAGGCCCAACCACGAACATTGTAAATAACACGAGTGCAATGAGTGCTGGATATATTCGTAGAATTCTCGCAGACGCAAATTCCGCAATATTTCCTCTATAAAGCATTGATTTTGTAACCAAAAATCCAGATGCAATAAAGAACAGATTTACAGCGAGATAGCTGAAGTTATAATGGAAGAAAACATGAGGTTCAGCCTGAGCATCCATGAGAGCGACATTAAAAGTGTGTCCGACAACTACAAGAATTGCGAAAAGAAGGCGTAAAGGTGTAAAAAAATTATCGTGCCCGTCGCGTATTTTAACAGCGTTTAACATAGTTGTCCCAATCCATATTACTTAGTTAAATAAGCTATAAGTGTTAAAAATAAGCAAAAAACTGCCAAGTTTCTTAAACGGCCAGTAATCTATCAATCATTCGTGCCCGGGCTTCTGGCAATGTCTTATTAACGCCCCATTGCACACGCGTTTCAAGAAAGTAACCTGTCAGTCGTAAGCCCTTAGCAATCTCTTCTTTTGGGGCAAAGGGCTGACCCAGCATAAATAGAGGCAGCGGAAGGAGTTTATCCTTATAAGGCTCAGCCGCACTGGCGGAAACGGCGCGGCCAGAACGCGGGGAAACATGCGTAAGATTATCATTCCCCCCCGTTGCGGCGCAGCTCTTAAGATCAAGCCCGTAGCCCATAGCTGTCAATAGGCCCGCCTCCCATTGCACATAAAGCGCAGGCCAAATATCTGGGTCATGGAGATTATCGAGCAACACTTCCAAGGCGGCATATACATTTAAGTGAGGCTCGCGTTCAGGGAGGCATTCACGCGCAACAGCGCATATCGAATTGAGGCCCGCCAAAGAAAGACGATCATCCATGAGTTCAGCTGCGCGAGCAGAAAGCGCCTCGACGGTAAACGTTCCAAGATGTTCAGAAAGACGTCCACGCCACGCGATTTTTACTTTATTCCCAGGCTGAAGAACAGGGCGCATACGGCGTCCAATCCCACCGCGCACAAGACCTAAGTGACGGCCATGATCGGGTGTAAAAACATCAATTATAGCCGACGTCTCACCGTGCCGTTTTACAGATAGAACATAGCCTTCTGATTCCCAATCCATAGCTAAACGTTATTAAACATCAGACGGCCTAGACATCAAATTCCAGCCCGCTCTCAACATAACGTGCTTTATCGTTTTGCCAATTATCGCGAACCTTAACAAAGAGGAAGAGGTGAACTTTTTTTCCAAGCCATTCCTGCATATCGCGCCGCGCCGCGCCGCCAATGTCTTTGATAGTTTTACCCCCTTTACCCAGCACGATTGGTTTTTGGCTATCGCGGCGGACATAGATAACTTGATCAATTCGAACATCGCCATTTTTTTGGTTCGTCCATTTTTCAGTTTCAACAGTGGATGCATATGGAAGCTCGTCATGCAAGCGTAGGAATATTTTTTCACGAGTAATCTCAGCCGCCATAAGGCGAGACGGAATATCTGCAGCTTGGTCTGCGGGGTATAGAAATGGGCTTTGCGGCATTGACCCTGCGAGCATTTTAGAGAGCGCGTCAACGCCGTCTAAATTCAGCGCCGAAATCATGAATATTTCCGTAAAGACTTCGAGCTTACTAAATTCGGCTATCTGTTCTAATAAAAGATCATGCGGCATCTCATCGATTTTATTAAGCGCTAAGAAGACCTTTTTTTGCTGTCTTAATTTAAGACCCGCGACAACGCGTTGCGTATCTTCAACGCAAAGACGGTCCTGCGCGCTGCCCTCACCGTTTTTATAACGATGATGCGCCGGCGCGTCGACAACATGCACAATCGCATCAGAATCGCCAACGCCAGTCCACGCCGCATGCACCATGGATTTGGCAAGGCGGTCAGTCTCTTTGGGGGCAAAAATTCCGGGTGTATCAACCAAAACAACTTGCGCTTCATCACCCTCTGTCGTTTCAAGCATAGCAATGCCGCGCACTTGAAACCGTGTGGTTTGAACTTTATGCGTAACGATAGATACTTTTTCGCCCACTAAGGCATTCGTCAAAGTCGACTTACCCGCATTGGGCGCGCCAATAACAGCAACGAAACCTGCTCGGGTTTTAATAGGGTTATTCATGAGGGCCAGTCTTCAAGGAGGTGGAGGGCAGCATAACGCTCGGCATCTTTTTTTGATTTTCCAGACCCCTTAGCGGATCCGATATGTTCGACAGTGACTTCAACAACAAATAAAGGACGGTGATCAGGGCCTGATCTCTCTATTATGGTATAGACAGGCTGCGCGCCCGTTTGCCCTGCGGCTTTTTCTTGTAAGCTCGTCTTAGGGTCTTTCATAGACCCATTTGTGACAGCTTCAATTTCAGTAGCCCAATGTGTTTCATAAAAAGTTTTCGAGGCGGCGAAACCACCATCCAGATAAACGGCGGCCAATAAAGCTTCGCAGGCATCCCCTAAAATTGAGTTTTTCTCACGTCCACCTTGTTTCTCTTCACTCGGAGAAATTTGAAGCGCCTCTCCAACACCGAGTTTGCGCGCAATGCGCGCGCAGGTTTCTTTGCGAACAAGGGCATTAAGGCGGCGTGCCATCGTCCCTTCACTTTCTGGACTTAGAAAAAATAAAACTTCAGCCGTAAAAAGTCCCAATACGCGGTCACCTAAAAATTCCAACCGTTCATTGTCTTGGATAATGCGGCGGCCATCTCCAAAGGAGCTATGCGTTAAAGCGCGTAAGGCAAGATTTTTGTCCTTAAACTTAAACCCAATGCGGGCTTCAAGCGCTGTCAATTTGCGGTATTCAACACTCATTTTATAGCTTTAAAGAAACGGTTGCCGCGCATATTCGCCCAAGTCCACGGCTTGAATAATTTGAACTCTGGATTAACAGATAAGAGAACAAACTCAGCTTTACCGATCAGATGCTCCGTCGGCACATGGCCTGCGCCTCCACGGTTAATTGAAAAACGGCTATCTAAAGACCCATCACGGTTATCCCCCATCATGAAGTAATGTCCCGCAGGAACGGTATAAACACCCGTATTATCCGCTTGTCCATTTTCTCCCGTATCCAAAATTAAATGCGAGTTTCCATTTTCAAAAGTCTCCCGCCAAAGGTTTCCAATGACGTCTCGGCCGTCCTGATCGATAACGGCTCCCTCGCTTTCTAATTCAGATTGAACAGCTTGACCATTTAAGAACAAACGTCCGTCATTCATTTGGACTTGATCGCCAGGAAGTCCCACTAAACGCTTGATATAATTTTTAGATAATTCTTCCATGCGAAAGACCAGAACATCCCCGCGCTCTGGCTCACGCTCAAATAAGCGGCCCTTCTTCACTGGAAAGGGTAAAGGCGTAGCCGCATGTTCCCCGTAGCCTAATGAATATTTCGTCGTAATAAGGTAATCTCCCTTCATCAAACCCGGCAGCATAGAGCCCGAGGGAATGTGAAAAGGTTGGAACAAAAACGTCCTTAGAACAAAGGCAATACCCAAAGCCCAAACAACCGTCGAAACCGTCTCAAGGAATGGATTTCCTATTTCTTCTTTGGTCTTTGTTGTACTCATGTCTATTTCAGTCATTATATTGTCAATTACTTCTGATGTGCTTCAATTAACGCATAGGCTGTTGCGTATGGATAATCATCGGAGAGACTTAAAAAGACACGCGCTTCATGTCCGTCAGGTGTTTTTGCCTTTAACCGTTCCAATGCACCGCCTTGTAATACAGCTCGCGGACGGCCAGATGGGTCATTTTTTACTTCAACATCCGTCCATGATAAAGCCCCGGAGTTCGTCGTCGCTAACGCTTTTGCAACAGCCTCCTTTGCCGCAAAACGCTTTGCATAGGATGAGCCTTTACTCGACTTTGGTTCGCAATAACTTTGCTCATGCGTCGTAAATGTCTTATCAAGAAATTTCTGTCCGAATTTTTCAATCAGGTCTTCGATACGCGTAATATCGCAAATGTCTGTGCCTATACCTAAAATCATGTTGTCCTTGCTTCAGTTGCGAGAAACCGCATTTCTCCAATGGCCGCTTCTAGACCAATGAATATCGCTTCGCCAATGATAAAATGACCAATGTTAAGCTCCATGCCTTCTGGTATGGCGGCAATCGGGGCAACATTATCAAACGTTAGCCCGTGACCAAAATGGACTTCTAGACCTAATGCGTGTGCTAGTTTCGCCCCGTCCTTAAGAGCTGTCAAAATCACAGCGGCCTCTGCTTTATCTTGCCGGTCAAGCGCATGGGCATACGCGCCAGTATGAAACTCAACAACTTTGGCATCTGTACGCGCCGCGGCTTCGATTTGATGTGTCACAGCTTCAATAAATAAAGAGACACGGGACCCAACTTCGTTGAGCGCAGTAATGATCGGAACTAAGCGGTTAAGCTGGCCAGCAACATCAAGACCGCCCTCTGTAGTGCGTTCTTCGCGTTTTTCTGGCACGATACAAACAGCGTAAGGTTTAAGCCGAATCGCAATATCACGCATTTCATCCGTTGCGGCCATTTCCATATTCAGCGGAATTTTTTCATTGCTGCATAAGGCCTGCAAGCGCTCTAAATCATCATCACGAATATGACGGCGGTCCTCGCGTAGGTGCGCCGTTATCCCATCAGCGCCAGCTTGAATAGCCGCCCAAGCCCCTGCAACGGGGTCAGGATGTTCTCCACCGCGCGCATTTCGAACTGTGGCGATATGGTCTATATTAACTCCAAGACGCGGAAGCGTCTTAAGTCTTCCCCCTATCTTGATTTGAGAGTTCATTACTTAAGGCCTCGGCTTCCAGGCTTAATGGCGGGTAGCTTTGCAAGTTCAGCAGGCAAATCATCAGGGGCATAATCTGGGAATTTACGTGCTGCCAAGCTGACGAGGGGCACGCCAATATCTGCGGTTCCATTTGAGCGGTCAAAAAGACATGCGCCAGCGATAACTGTTGCCCCTGTTTTATTCATGGAGGCAATACATTCGCGCGATGACAATCCTGTGGTGACGATATCTTCAACCATCAAGACTTTTTGACCGGGTTGCAGTGTAAAGCCGCGCCGTAACGTAAATTCACCGTCCTCACGCTCTACGAATATGGACTCAAGCCCCATGTGGCGCGCGGTTTCATAGCCCGGGATAACGCCACCCATCGCAGGGGCTACAATAATGTCTGGCTGGACGTCTAATGTCGCTTTTACCTTGTGTGCCAAAGCCTCGCATAACTTTGATGTCAAAACAGGGTTTTTAAAGATTAATGCCTTTTGTAAGAATACAGAGCTACGGCGTCCCGACGACAAAATGAAATGTCCCTCAAGTAAAGCTCCAGCCTCGCGAAAGACGTCTAAAACATCATCAGTGTTCATTATGTAATCCAGTTTTTATTGGAGGACTCAACACGGGTCCTCTTTGCAGACACGACATAGGCGCTAGCCCGCAAAGCTGCAACAATTTGTATCAAGTGGCGATTATCTGTCACTTCAACATCAATCTCCATATCAAAGAAACTGGGGCTACGCACCAAGGTTTTGACCTTCGTGATATTTCCCAGTGCTTCTCCTACGATTTTAGTCACGTCAGCAAGGGCACCGGGGACATGCTCAACAGTTGTTGTAATTTTGCCCTTAGACGCTGTCTGCTCCACCGCTCTGCGCCAGCCTAAATCAAGCCAACGGTCTTGATGTTCTTCGAGCTCCGCTAAAATTTCGCAATCAATAGTATGAATATCAACGCCGCGCCCAATGGATTGATAGCCTACAATACGGTCGCCCGCTATGGGTGAACAACACGCTGCCAAATGCATGGAGACCCCAGCGCGAAGCCCCTCACCTTTCACATAAAGACGGGCAGTATCATCATTGATAACTTCACGAGAAGCATATTCATCGATCACTTTGGTACTATCCCGCCCCGGGAAGACGGCATTCATAAATTTTCTGATAGACAAATCACCCCGCCCTAAGCCCTCATAAAGGTCTTCTGCTTCGTCAAAATTTAGCCGCTTTAAGGCATCGGTCAGCGCGCTTTCGCTAAAGTCTTTCCCTTCACGGGCAAAGGCGTGGTTGGCCAACATCGTACCAATACGGCGAAACTCCTCTAACTCCCCCTCGCGTGTCAAACGGCGCAAGGCGGAACGCGCTTTACCTGTCACAACTATATTTTCCCACCCCTGTTGCGCTTCAGGTTGACCACCGCGAATAATTTTAACGACGTCGCCATTATTCAGGCGTTTACGTAGTTGTACTTCTCGGCCATTGATAACAGCCCCAATACAGGTATCTCCAACTTTGGTATGAACAGCATAAGCAAAGTCAATCGGTGTGGCCCCGCGCGGCAGGGCAATTAAATCGCCTTTAGGGGTAAATGTGAAAACTTGATCCGTGAACATTTCAAGCTTGGCATGTTCCAAAAATTCATCTGCGTTCCCACTTTGCTCCATCATCTCAACGAGAGGTCGAATGCGCCGCAAAGGGTCGCCGCCGCTGGCCTTTGCCATTTCAGGATCATATGCATAGCTATTATCCTTATAAGCCCAATGCGCAGCAACACCGCGCTCAGCAACATCTTCCATACGTTCGGTTCTTATTTGGAGCTCAACACGGCGGTTATCTCCTGTTAAAATTGTTGTCTGCAACGAACGATACCCATTAGGCTTAGGGACAGAAATGAAGTCTCGGAACCGCCCAGGCACACAGCGGTAAGCCCCGTGCAATTCCCCCATAAGACGGTAACAGTCCGTTTTGTTTTCGACGACCATACGAAAAGCGAAAATGTCAGCAACGTCATCAAAGGAAATACCTTGGCGTTGCAGTTTACGCCAAATCGCATAGGCGCGTTTTTCACGTCCGTAAATTCTGGCCTCAATACCGACCTCATCAACTAAGTTTCGCAGAGCAATCGACATCTCTGAAATGGCAACTTTTTGATCAGAGCGCCATGCTGCAAGCCGCTTAGTAATACTTTCAAATGCCGACGGATTAAGATGTTGAAAAGACAAATTTTCAAGCTCAGAACATATTTTATCTACGCCAACACGGCGGGCGAGCGGCGCGTAAATTTCAAGCGTTTCCCGCGCAATACGCTCTCGCGATTCTAGCTTGGGATGAAATTGCAATGTGCGCATATTATGAAGGCGGTCACACATTTTCACGAGCAAAACCCGCACATCTTTACTCATAGCCAGGACGAATTTTTGAAAGTTCTCAGCTTGCGCGGTCTCGCGTGTGGCATTGGGCGTTAGCTCAAGGTTTCCTAGTTTCGTAACGCCTTGCACGAGCTTCGCAATTTCTGGCGTGAATTCTCTCTCAAGATCCTCATAGGTCGTATCTGTATCTTCAAGCACATCATGTAAAAGAGCCGTACAAATACTAGCTACGTCCAAATGAAGTCCAGCTAAAATTCCCGCGACTTCTATAGGGTGGGCGTAATAAGGATCTCCTGAATGGCGCATTTGTTCGCCGTGCGCTTTAACTGAAAATATATAAGCCTTATTCAGTAATGCCTCATCAACTGACGGGTCATAGGCCCGCACCAAATCGACCAATTCAAATTGGCGAAGATAGCTCTGACCTTTGCTTGGCAAAGCCATGTTGATATCAGCGGTTTGGTTCATAGATGTAGATATAAGTCTTTTATTGGGTATGAAATAGCCCTTTTATAATATTGTATCACCGATACACCAAATTTTACCCATAAAAAAACCGCCCCAAAGGACGGCTTCAATATTAGATAATGAGTTAAACCTAAAAACGGCTTGAATTATCGTTATCGCGGTCACTTTGTAGGGCGCGGAGCAAGTCTTGCTCTGACATCTCAACTGGCGCTTTCGCTTCGCCGTGCTCAATACCCAACAGCGGCGCCTCTTCGACTTCATCCGGCATATCATCATCTGTGATAACACGCTGTAGTCCAACAATAAGGCTCTCGCGAAGATCGTCCATATCAAGTGTTTCTTCAGCAAGCTCACGTAAAGACACAACAGGTGTCTTATCATTGTCACGATCAATCGTAAGCGCAGCGCCTGCGGAAATATTTCGTGAACGATGAGCTGCAAGAAGCACTAAATCAAAACGATTTTCAACTTTTTCGATACAATCTTCAACAGTAACGCGGGCCATAAGGCACTCCAATAGCAAAAATGGCTTCTATAAGACAGCCAGTCTAAATTCAGAGGCGGTATATAGGGATGTTTTAAGCGCTATGCAAGCGCGGTTATAGACCAAGAGAGACTTAAAAGGGCAGAGCCATAACGGCCAGTAGCTATTAACGCAGCTATTAAAAAGTCTAGCACTCCTAAAAGTGCTAGACTTATACATCTGGAACGGGGCGCATTGTCCCATATGTCAGTTTTGATTAATATTTCTCGGTTTAAAGTATATGAGTATGATTACCTATTAAAAATGATAGGAGTGTGAGTTAGATTTAAGCAAATATGCGCGCTTTCAGGCTTAGAGCAATGAGTTCAGCAACGGAATGAACCTGCATTTTTGTCATGATATGAGCGCGGTGGTGATGAACCGTTCGGTAACTAATATCCAATGCTCGTGCGATTTCTTTACTCGATAAGCTTTTCGAGTTCCCAGCAATCAATTTCAAAATCTCTTTTTCACGAGGCGTCAGGCTTTGAAACAAAACATGCGTTTTTTCAATCAATCGTTTTTCATCTTCGGAGAGAGGCGGCCCACTAGACTGTTCAATAAGCACAACCTTTTCAACTAATGCCCGTGTAAGCTCTAAATGCCGCATCACACTATTGGCATTGACCTCTAAGACACGCCGCTGAAGCCCATTAAGACGTCTAGGTTTATAATCCAAAATGCATAATGTCCCGAGCGGCACGCCATTCGAAGTGCGTAATATGGCCCCCGCATAAAACCGAACAGGGTTATCCCCCTGACATAGAGGAATGTACATGCTGAACGCGTGGTCCTGAGTATCTTCAATTTCCAGATAGTCGTTTTGAATTATAGCATGAGCGCAAATTGACTCGTCAACGAGTGCGTCTAAAACTCCTAAGCCAACCTCTGACCTGAACCATTGACGTTCTTCTTCAACCACGTTGATAGCACAAAGAGGTACCTGACAAATATCCGCTGTTAGTTTAATGATATCGTCATAAACTTTTTCAGCCCCGCTATCTAAAACCTCAAGGCCATGCAAATCTGCGAGACGTGAAGCATTACGAGTTTCAATGTTTTCTAGCATTTAAATAACCTTGTGATTATTCATATCTCGTAGTTAAATACGGTTCTTAAGCAAGAAAAGTTCATTATTCATACTAATAGTTAATGCTGGCATAATTAATATTAATGCCAGCATGGCGTAACTTAAAGAAAAGGCATAGATTCCATCTCAAAATCAATGTCTCAAGCCCTGCGCTTCGTATAGTTTCACACGCTTAGGCTTGCAAGAAATACACCTTATAGTTTTTTCTAAAAATTTCTAAAAATCTCTAAAAATCAATGCCCGCATCAAAACTCCATCCACAGCCCCATCTCAACATCAACATGAGCTTAGTTGCGAATCTCCACTGTCTTTCCTATGTATGAAGAAAGCAACACAGCCTTAAGGACAAAACATGCCAGAGAAAATCCATCACAAAGTCATGATTATCGGCTCTGGCCCGGCTGGATATACGGCCGCAGTCTATGCTGCGCGAGCAATGTTAGAGCCTGGTATGGTAGCAGGGCTACAACCTGGTGGACAATTGACCATCACAACCGAAGTTGAAAACTATCCAGGGTTTCCTGAAATTCAGGGGCCTGAACTCATGGACAAATTCAAAGAGCATGCCCTTAAATTCGGAACAAGCTTTTACGAGGATACAATCCTTGACGTTGACTTCACCGTTCGTCCCTTCGTCATGATAGGCGATAGCGGCAAGACTTATACATCCGATGCGGTTGTGATTGCGACAGGCGCACAAGCGAAATGGATGGGCCTTCCCTCTGAAGACAAGTTCCAAGGTTTTGGCGTTTCTGCCTGTGCCACCTGTGACGGATTTTTTTACCGCGGCAAAGAAGTTGTCGTTGTCGGCGGCGGCAATACAGCCGTTGAAGAAGCTCTATTCCTTACTAAGTTCGCCTCTCGTGTTACCCTCGTCCATCGCCGCGACACATTACGAGCTGAAAAGATTTTACAAAATCGTTTGTTCAAAAATGATAAAGTCGAAATCCTTTGGGATACAACAGTTGATGAAATTTTAGGTGATGAAAACCCGCTTGGCGTAACAGGTGTTCGCCTGACCAATAAGAAAACGGGCGAAACTTATGAGCGCGCGACACATGGCGTCTTTATAGCAATTGGACATAAGCCTGCGACCGATATTTTCAAAGGCCATGTTGAGATGAATGCAGGCGGCTATATCACCACCGCTCCCGATAGCACGGCGACAAATATTCCCGGCGTCTTTGCCACAGGCGATGTCTCCGATGAGATTTATCGACAGGCTGTCACCGCAGCGGGTCTTGGCTGCATGGGCGCGCTAGAAGCCGAGCGTTATTTAGCCGAACAAGACGGCGAAGTTTAATATCTTAACGGCAAGAGAGTAAGATGGGCGTGTAAGATCGCGGTTGATACGCCTAGCTATATAGAGACATACCGTATAAAGGGCGCATATGGATACGCTGGACTGGGATAAATTAAAGACATTCCATGCGGCAGCAGAGAGCGGATCTCTGACTGCTGCAGCGGAAACGCTTCGCATCTCTCAATCTGCTGTTTCGCGCCAAATTACGTCGCTCGAAGATAGTCTGGACACCCCCCTGTTCCATCGTCATGCACGCGGGCTTACCCTAACTGAGCAAGGCCGGATACTTTATCAAACTGCGCATGATATGGCGCATAAGGTGGCCCTTGCACAAGCAACAGTGCTCGATAGCCGAAGCAAACCACAAGGCACGTTGCGGGTCTCCACACCTATATCTTTGGGCTCTAATTGGTTAACTTCGGTCCTCCCTGAATTTATTGACGCTTATCCAGAAATTGATATTCAAATTGTCATGGAAGACGGCGAACATGACCTGTCAGCCTTTGATGTAGATTGCGCGCTTCGGCCATGGCCCTCCACGCAAGGGGATGTCATCCAAAGAAAGTTAGGGTCTATTTCTCAAAGTCTTTATGCCTCTCACGCCTATCTCGCAAAATATGGCGCGCCTACATCTGTCGAAGATTTGGATAACCATAACATCATTGCATTTGGGGATTTAATTCCCAAGAACCTGCACAGCACCAACTGGGTCTTAACCGTGGGGCATAACGGCCCGCCGCGCAAACCCGTCTTATGCGTGAATAACCTACATGGCATTATGCGCGCCGCAGAAGCAGGTATCGGACTTGTCGGCATTCCTGATTATATGACAGTTATGTCGCGCCGGCTTGTTCGCGTATTGCCGCAATTAAAAGGAGAGCCATTTGACGTGTTTTTTGTGTATCCTTCAGAGCTTAGAGGCTCAGTGAAAGCTAAAGTTTTTCGGGAATTCCTTGTGCGCGTCACAAAAAATTGGAACCCTGAAAATTAGTAAATCCAAATATTTGCCCGAGCTATGCATTAATGCATAGTTAAATTGCAAAATATGGTCTTCTTAATATCACAATAAACCCTAATTAGAGTTCACAACATACGGTGACGTCCTCCCTTTTCAGATCCTGTGTTTTTGAATACCGCAAATAATTCCTCCCCGAATGTTTTGCGAAGACTTTAGCTGGGCCCAGTTTTACTGCGTGCCCAGTTTTTTTTTGGACTTTATTAACCTTGTTCCACCACAAAGCACCTGTGGGATAACAATAACGAAGAGTCCCTGCTGTGCCTAAAAACTCTCTCAACCATTATGACAAAAAAATTCAACCTGGTCAGGACCAGCAGTTACTGCGAATGCTGTGTGATACCTTAGACATAGGCGTTAGCATCCTAGATAAAGACTTGAATTATCGTTTCATCAGCGATCTTGTTTACAAGCAATTAGACCTTTGCCCTGACGACCTACAAGTTGGAGACCCGCTCTCTAAATGTCATGACCTGATGCTTGCCAACGGCATGATGACTCCAGAGATCATGGCAAAGAACCACCTCTCTGCAAGCGAACAAAAAAAGCGAACCGAAAACCGTATTAACGCCGGAACAACCATAGTGCATTTGGGTGATGGGTCGACACACAGGTTCATGCGCAAAACTTTAGACAATGATTACACAATTTCAATGGCCACAAATGTTACGGATATCATTGAAAAGGACCGTCTTTTAAGCAAAGCGCTGGAACTTGGTAAAGCGGGATATTGGATTTATGATTTTTCTACAAAGACATATTTACTCAGTGACACATTAAAAAAATTCTACACGCAAGAAGACGTTGATACAATTCAATCAAAAGGCATTGTAGCGACCATTCACCCTGAAGACAGACACTTATTAAAGAATGCTTTACGAAGCATTTCCAAGAGCAATTCTCGTTTTGACGTTACTCTCAGAACCTTAAATTCAAAAAATCAGGAAATTTGGGTCAACACCGCTGGAGAAATTATTAGAGACAAAGATGGGAAACCCATCAAAATGCAAGCCTTTATTAAAAATGTCATGCGGCAACGTGAGAGGTCTGCAGAATTAACTAAGGCTAAAGACGCAGCCATCGCGGCGTCTCAAGCGAAGTCTGAATTTCTCGCCAATATGAGCCACGAAATCAGAACGCCTATGAATGGCATATTGGGCATGGCTGAATTATTATCAAATACTGATATCACTGAGCGCCAAAGAGACTTTTTAAGTGTTATAAACAACTCGGCCTCAGCGCTGCTAACGATAATAAACGATATTTTGGACTTCTCTAAAATAGAAGCCGGCGCGTTTAATTTAGACCCGACGGCATTCGATCTTAAGTCATCAGTTAATGATGTCACGGCTATTCTCGCACCGAAGGCTCAAGAAAAAAAATTAGAACTCATCATAAACTACCCCCCCTTAATGCCTAGAGGGTTTATTGGCGATGCGGGACGTCTACGCCAAGTTCTTACTAACCTTATCGGAAATGCAATTAAATTTACAGATCACGGTCATATCACTATCGATATCGACGCTGCCGAGCCGCGCAATGACGTTTCGATCGTAAATGTCAGCATAAAAGATACAGGGATTGGCATTCCATCAGACCAATTGGGCGGTATTTTCAATAAATTTACGCAAGCGGATGGAAGTACAACACGGATGTATGGCGGTACAGGCCTCGGGCTTTCAATATCGAAAGCTATTGTTGAAATGATGGATGGCCGTATTGCTGTTAGTTCTACACTCGGACAGGGGTCTGATTTTAATTTTAAGATTCCGCTTCCAATAGATGTCAATGCTGTAGAGAAGAATTACGACATAACAACATTAACAGGAAAACGTGCCTTAATCATTGACGATATTGCAACGAACAGACACGTCCTAACCGAGCAGTTAAGCAACTGGGGCATGAAGGCAGATTGTGTCAAAGATGGCGTCGAAGGCATGACTGTCTTGAAAGCAAGTTATGAATTCAACAAACCCTATGACGTTATTTTGCTTGATTATTTAATGCCTGGTATGGATGGTCATGAATTCGCGAAGATGATCACTCATAGTGATACGCTGGGGGTAACGCCTATAATCATGCTATCTTCGTGTGATCAACCTATTACAAATGATGACATGGCAGCCATTGGTATATCTTCGTATTTAATGAAGCCTGTCAGAGAAAAAAGGTTGTATAAAACAATCCTCACGACATTAGCACAGACCACTAAAGAGCCGCAAAACGGTCAAGTTTCAGAGACGGCCCTTCAAGCCACGCAAGAACGCGGTGTAGAAGGAGGCCGTGTTGAAATTCTTGTCGCTGAAGATTTCGCCCTTAACCAAGACGTCGTGAGGCTAATGTTAGAAGACAGCATATACGATCCCGTTTTTGTCAATAATGGTAAAGAGGCTGTTGAACTCTACAAAGAAGCTCCCTTGCGTTTTCCAGCTATCTTAATGGATGTTTCAATGCCCGTGATGGATGGATATAAAGCCACAAAGTTGATATCTGCCTTCGAACTTTCACGTCACCTATCCCATGTGCCCGTTATTGCCTTAACGGGTCATGCTCTAAAGACGGACCGCGAAGCGTGTTTACAAGCAGGTATGGATGACTATTTGCCTAAGCCCGTTAAGCAAACTGACTTGCTCGACAAATTAGAACTTTGGACAGGCCGGGCGGTGAAAGTAAACACCCCCCTCGCCTCCTAGCTATATTCCGCTTATTCAGCCTAACTTAAATCAGCACAAAACTGACTAATTCTAGCGCCAGCTTCCTGCAATTGAGGTAAAGAAGTTGCGTAGGAAATTCTGAAATTCGGCGCGCTATGGAAAGCTGTGCCCGGAACAACAGCGACATGAGATTCTCTTAATAAAGCCGTTGCGAAATCAGTGTCACTCGTAATTTTTTGACCCGCCTTCGAAGTCTTCCCGATAAGGCCCGAGCAATCAGGATACACATAAAAGGCTCCATCAGGCACCGTGCATCTTAACCCCTCTACCTTATTCAAAATAGAAACAATCGCATTACGCCGCTTAGTGAAAGCAACATTCCTCGTTTTAATAAAGTCATGCGAGCCGTTTAAAGCGGCCACACCGGCCCATTGAGAAATTGATGACGGGTTAGACGTTGATTGGCTCATAACCTTTGCCATAGCTTGTATAAGCCACTGCGGACCGCCAGCAAAACCAATACGCCAGCCAGTCATGGCATAAGCTTTAGACAGACCGTTCATCGTGAGCGTTCTCTCATAAAGAGCTGGCTCGACGTCCGCGATAGTCGCAAATTTAAAATCATCATAGACGAGATGCTCATAAATATCATCCGTCAAAACCATGACCCGGGGATGACGCAGAAGAACCTGCGCAAGAGCCTTTAAATCAGCAAAACTATAGCCTGCGCCCGTAGGGTTAGAGGGAGAGTTTAAAATCAACCACCGCGTTTGGGGAGTAATTACCGCCTCTAATTGCTCGGCTGTAATTTTAAACCCGCTCTTTATATCGCAGGGGACAAGCACCGGCACGCCGCCGCATAACTTAGTCATTTCAGGATAAGATACCCATGCGGGTGCAGGAATAATGACTTCATCGCCGAGATTTATAGTTGCGAGAAGGGCATTAAAGAGAACGGGTTTACCGCCCGGAGACACATTTATTTGCTGCGCCGTATAACTCAAATTATTATCGCGTTTAAATTTAGCACTAATGGCGGCTTTCAACTCAGCTATACCATCAATATTCGTATAATTCGTCTCGCCTTTACGGATGGCTTCAATCGCAGCGTCTTTGATATGGTCAGGCGTATCAAAATCTGGCTCTCCTGCGCCGAGGGCAATCACATCTACGCCGCTAGCTTTTAGCTCTCGCGCGGTTTGCGTCACAGCCATAGTTGCCGAGGGTGCAACACGCATCAAATTTTCGGATAATTGTTTATAATTTTTCATAGAATTACTTTCCTATTCACGTCATAGCCAGAGCTATGGAAACACACAATGTCGATTAAAGAGTTTGCCGTCCTTTTTATGGTTTGCCTCATCTGGGGACTACACTTCGTGGTTATGAAGGTTACGGTCGGGGCGACGGCGGAACCGCTATTTTACGCGGCTATCCGAATGAGTATTGTCGCTGTTTTACTCTTACCAAAACTCAAATGGCATAAGGGTCTTATGTTCCCAATCTTAGGGGCTGGCCTCGGATATGGCGCTTTGAATTATGCTTTCATGTTCCCAGCTCTCGGCATGACAACCGCGTCTGCAGCGGCGATTACAATTGAACTTTATGTTCCATTCGCAATCATACTGTCTATGATCGTTTTCAAAGATAAAATTGGGAAATACAAAGCAACCGGTATTGTGATGGCGTTTATTGGCGTCATCATTTTGACAAGCGCGGGCCCAGATGAAACGGCTGGCCCTCAATTCTTACTGGGCATTTTGCTCATTATTGGCGCAGCCATGAGCGAAGCTGTCGGGGCCGTTCTTGTTAAGTTCGTTAAAGGCGTTGGGCCTCTGCAACTGCTCGCATGGTTTGCTATTGTTGGCTCTGTTGTTCTGTGGCCATTGAGCTTCCTCATTGAAGACAATCAATTAGCCGCATTTTCAGAAGAGAACCGCATGAACTTCGGACTTGCCCTGCTCTACTCTGCTCTCTTAGTCTCTATTGTTGCCCACTCTAGCTATTACTGGCTTCTACAACGCCTGCCGATTTACATCGTCTCGACGGGCGGATTGATGACCACTGTTATCGCCGTGACAGCGAGTATTGTGATATTGAACGAAGCGCTTACGCCCCAATTACTGATAGGCGGCCTTACAACCTTATTCGGAATCGGACTGATTTTATTTAGAGCCAAACCTAAGCCTGAGCTGGTTTAAGCCTGAGATGGTTTAAACCTGAGATAATTTAGCGCTTTATTTTTCTCTCGGCATATAGCGTATGGGGAGAACACCAATTCTACCGTTTCTATCAACAGAAACATTCCACTCTGTCTCTTCGTCTGCTGTGAGTAAAAACGAGTCGAGTTGACGCGCGGAGGTGATATCCTCGCCGTTAATATCAACAATAAAATCGCCCGGCCTTAGGCGGTTATAATTCGCCGCGCTGCCGCGTTCCACTTTTAAAACCATAACGCCGCGCACATAAGGGTCAAAGCCAAGCTCTTCGCCCAGCGCAGGGCTCATGTTCACTGCGCTCGCCCCGTCCAGAGGATGAAAGCCTTCGAGTTTACGCTCATCACGCGCGGGGCTTTCTTGAGGCGTATCGGCGGTCACGTCATAAATACGTTCGCGGCCGTCTCGCCAAATCGTAACTTTTGAATTTTGCCCTCTGCGTAAGGTCGCTAGTTTAAAGCGCAATCCACTATTATCATTCACCGCTGTCCCGTCGACGGACAGAATAACGTCGCCCTTTTCAAGCCCAGCTTTATCGGCTGGGCCATCAGGGTAAATATCATTAATCACAGCACCCTTAGAACGGTCAAGACCGAGCGCTGAGGCCATTGTCGCATCGACTGCATCAGTACGTGCGCCAATCCAAGGTTTGACGATACGGCCTTCAGAAATTGCGCTGTCTACAGCCCGTGCAACTAGCTCGGCAGGAATAGCAAAGCCAATCCCGTTGGAGCCGCCAGAGCGCGAGAAAATAGCAGTATTGACACCTATAAGTTCGCCAGAGAGATTAACCAGAGCGCCGCCAGAATTGCCCGGGTTCACCGCGGCATCTGTTTGAATAAAGCTCGACACATTGGTCACATTCGTACGGCCAAGAGCAGATACAATGCCGCTGGTCACAGTTTGGCCAACACCGAAAGGATTGCCGATTGCCAAAACTATATCGCCAATTTCAAGGTCGCCGTCGCTTTGAATAGACAAGCTCGGCAGGCGTTCGCCATTCGTCTCAATTTTCAAAACGGCGACATCTATCTCTTCGTCTTGCGCAATAACTTTGGCTTCAAATTCGCGGCGATCATTAAGAACAATTTTAAGCTCATCCGCGCCCTTTACCACATGCGCATTCGTCACAATGATACCGCTCTCGCGAACAATAACGCCTGAGCCCAATGAGCTTTGGGTGCGTTCTTGAGGGGCGCGTCCAAATCCAAACATTTCATCAAAGAAAGAACTCCGAGACCGCGCGCGCACAGTTCTGGAGGTAAAGACATTTACCACGGCGGGGGCTGTTTGTTTAACAACGGGCGAATAGGACAGCTGCACTTGCGTATTTGAGGTCGGAACAACACGGCTGGCACCTGGAAAAGACAACACAGGTTCCTTGGCATGAGCCGAAGGGGAGATGTTCTGCCCTGCCCCAACCAAAAGAAGTAATCCGCTTAGCAGTGATAATATCGGTTTTTTCATACCCCTATATTTAGGGACTTCCCGCGGATATACTAGGCGAATGGGCAGAAAATGAGCGAAATTTCATTTATCAATTCTAGAATATTTACACGGTTATATGCGGCATAAAAAAACCCGCTCTATTGAGCGGGCTGATTATACTTTATTTCACGATCTTTATTTCACGATCTTTATTTCAAAGAGCCGGCATGCGGTAGACCTTCAAAAATTGGGTCTAGATATTTATTGCGGTTGCCGCCTTCCCAATTTTGAACATTCTTAATACAGAACCGGACGATTTCAGGTTTTTTGCCAGACCGCTTAGCGCGGGCTTCAGCGCGTTCAAATGATTTGATTTCACTAAGCGATGTCGCCGCGCCATTAGCACAAGCCGAAAGAACATCACGCGGCGTAGAGTTCGGAACCTGTTTAAATTCTGTCCGGTTATAGGCTTTGTAATTTACGCTCACCCGGTCACCGGATAGGAATTTTACAAAAACCATACGTCTATATTCAGGGTTATCCGAGGGCCCAGATTCGACGAGAATATTGGGAGACAAATCTCCATATTGAGCGCTCGCCACTGGGGCCGTTGCAAGAAGACCTGCCGTCAGACCCAAAACTGTTAAAGTGCGTGTCAACATAAACACCTCCATTATTTTACTTCGCGGCTTATTACAGCAAGATTTACGCCGCTGCATCTGTGAATTACATGTTAAAATGGACAAAAGGCAGAAATAAGGCCGCGAATATTCTTACAACGAGAAGAGTTCAAAGAGATACCCGCGAGAGAATAGTTAGACGCTAAAATTGATTCTAAACGGCGCTACATCATGTGAGTTAATGTCAATTTAGGTGCGGTTCAAGTAAGACACGAGCTAATGATTTATTCCGCGATGTTTAATGTGATAAGCGTCTGAAACCGAAATCTTCAATTTCATCGACTATGCGTGTTAGATTTGGATTGCTAGGGTTGCGGACGTTTAGCACCACAGAAAAGAGGCGTGGATCGCCGATGAGGCCGAACACCGTGACGTCAACCACAGTTTTGTCGACGGTTAAATCGGTCTTATAGTCATGAAAATTAAACAGGCGTGCCGAACCGTTGGGTCAAGACGCGCCTGTGGACGAAGTTAAAATAATTTAGGGATGATTAGCCGAGGATATTATAGCCGCGTCCAGACATGCAGCGGTAGACAATCTCAGATTTTTTGTTCTCAGAATTATAGGCTCCATAACCCAAGCCAGCCGCACCACCAATGGCGGCCCCTGCAAGAGCATTATTTCCGCTTAAACGGTTGCGACGAAAACGATTGTTAATTGTTCCGCCGGTTAAAGCTCCGATACCTGCGCCGACGACGGCAGCGAGTACGGTATTATTACCAGAATTCTGATATTCGGAGGCGAGCGTTTGGCACTGAGTGAGGTCAGCCTGCAACTGTGGCTTGTTGGAGGCGTCAATGACGGGCACAACATTAGCTCCGCTCGTTGCACAGGCTGTCATTCCTAATGCGAGGGTTGCCGTTAAGGCAAGTTTGGCAACTTTAATAGGTGACTTAAAATATGTCATAATGGACATCCTTATATAACAATTTTAGCGTTATCATTCATATATTGCTTCAGATGCACCCCATTTCATAGGGACGCGCATACATATATCTTATACCATAAAAGCTGAACCTAACATAAAAATTTGTTCATATAGCAGTCAAGGCTATGGGTTAAGAAGATTTAGAAATGCACTACGGGCTTTTAATTGAGCAGCCACGGGATGAACCGACTTTAGCTAGAACGGCTTATTTTTGCGTTTATCACCTCATCCACTTTAAATTCGAGCATAAAAAAACCCGCCTCTAAGGACGGGTTCTTTTATTCAGTTTTGAAACTAGACTAAGCGTCTTCAGTTTCTTTCTTGGCGTGATCAACAGCGCCTTTAGCACTCTCGTCGCGGTCAACAAATTCGATGACGGCCATAGGCGCGTTATCACCGTAGCGGAAGCCCGCTTTCATGATACGAATATATCCGCCTTGACGGTCTTTGTAACGTGGTCCGAGGATATCGAAAAGCTTCTTAGCCATGTCTTTATCGCGTGTACGGGCGATAGCAAGACGGCGGCTATTGAGGTCACCGCGTTTAGCAAGTGTAACAAGTTTTTCAACGATCGGGCGTAATTCTTTTGCTTTTGGCAATGTCGTTACGATCTGCTCATGCTCGATAAGCGCGCAAGCCATATTGGCGAACATAGCTTTACGGTGAGATGCCGTCCGGTTGAGTTTACGATGGGCCATTTTATGACGCATGGCTTTATCCTTTTATTATTTCGAGAGACCTAAATGTGGTCGTCGTATTTCTTAGCAAGTTCTTCGATGTTCTCTGGTGGCCAGTTTGGCGCGTCCATACCGAGGTGTAGACCCATGGCAGCCAGCACTTCTTTAATCTCGTTTAGAGATTTACGGCCAAAGTTTGGCGTACGAAGCATTTCTGCTTCTGACTTTTGAATGAGGTCACCGATATAAACGATATTGTCGTTCTTAAGGCAATTAGCTGAACGTACAGATAGCTCAAGCTCGTCAACCTTACGCAGAAGCGCTGGGTTAAAGTCAAGCTCTGGCTTTTCTTCGCCGCGGCCAATATCTTCTGGATCATCAAAGTTCACGAAGACTTGGAATTGGTCTTGAAGAATACGCGCGGCAACAGCTACGGCATCTTCTGGCGTTACAGCGCCGTTTGTTTCAATGTCGATGATGAGTTTATCATAATCAAGAACTTGACCTTCACGTGTATCTTCAACGCGGTAAGCCACGCGTTTAACAGGTGAATAAAGCGCGTCGATAGAGATAAGACCAATGGGTGCATCTTCTGGACGGCTTGCAGATGCAGCCACGTAGCCTTTACCCGTGGTAACTGTAAGCTCCATACGGATATCAGCGCCTTCATCGGCAGTACAGATAATGTGGTCTTTGTTTAAAATTTCAACATCAGCTGTTTCTTCGATATCAGCGCCCGTTACTGGACCTGAACCTGTTTTACGCAGAAGTAACTTCTTAGGGCCTTCAGCGTGCATACGCACAGCGAGGCCTTTTAGGTTAAGAACGATGTTTGTGACATCTTCGCGAACACCAGGAATTGATGTGAATTCATGAACGATACCATCGATTTGAACAGCTGAAACAGCAGCGCCTTGAAGTGACGACAATAGAACGCGGCGAAGCGAGTTCCCAAGCGTCATGCCAAAGCCGCGCTCTAGTGGCTCAGCCGTTACAACAGCTTTACGCTCTGGATCACGTCCAGGTTCAATCTCAGGATTGATCGGACGGATAAGTTCTTGCCAATTTTTTTCAATCACAGTGTGACCTCTTTAAGTTTTGCGGCGCATTAATGATGCGCTTGATAAATCCCCTAAGTTAGGGAAAATTGGGACCAGTTAAACGCGGCGGCGTTTCGGCGGACGACACCCATTATGCGGGATAGGCGTCACATCACGAATTGTTGTGATTGTGTAACCAGCGGCCTGTAAGGCACGTACAGCTGATTCACGACCAGAACCTGGACCGTTCACATTAATTTCTAATGTGTTCATACCGTGCTCTTGCGCTTTTTTCGCAGCGTCTTCTGCAGCGACCTGCGCAGCATAAGGCGTTGACTTACGAGAGCCTTTAAAGCCCATAGTACCAGCTGAAGACCAAGCAACTGTATTGCCTTGAGCGTCAGTGATTGTAATCATTGTATTGTTAAATGTAGAGTTAACATGTGCGACACCGGAAGTAATATTCTTCCGATCAGCGCGACGAACGCGACCTGGTTCTTTTGCCATCTTAGTATCCTACTTCTTCTTGCCAGCGATTGACTTCGCTGGACCCTTACGAGTCCGCGCATTTGTATGTGTACGTTGCCCACGAACAGGAAGACCACGTCTGTGACGTAGACCGCGATAGTTACCCATATCCATTAGGCGCTTTATGTTTTGACCATTTTCACGACGAAGGTCACCCTCGACTTGATGACTAGCATCAATCGTTTCGCGAATTTTAAGAATTTCCTGATCCGTCAAGTCTTGCACCCGGCGCTCAAATGCGATGCCGACAACATCGCAAATACTCTTAGCTTTGGCGGGGCCAATTCCGTGAATGTATGTCAACGCGATTTCTACGCGCTTATTTGTCGGGATATTTATCCCTGCAATACGAGCCACACTGGCCTCCTTAAAATCCTACATCGCTTCGTTCTGGTTAAGTCTATACCTTGCCCCATAGCAAAAGGGGCGGAGTAGACTCATCCATCCGCGAAAGCGGGTTACTTAGTCCCAAGCCTCGCCGCCGTCAAGCGTCGTGAGCCAGAGTTCTTAACTTATTTTTTACTTACCGAACAGGCGAGCAAAAAATCCTTTTTTAACAACAGCCGCTGAGAAACCAGATCCGTTGTCATTTTTACCTAAAACTTTCGACACAGCGGTCGATACAGTCGCAACATCAGCCATACCATCAACCTCAGTTAATTTACCCTGCGTAGAGTAATATGGCAGCAACAAAGCTGTTTGCGAATTATAATTCGCTAGACGCACTTTAAAGCTTTCAGGGTTATCGTCTTTACGACCTTCTTCTTTGAATCGTTTCGTGACCCGCGTAAGCAGAGCCTCATCATCCACGCAAAGGCGGATAACAGAATGAACCTTCGTGTTATGTTGTGTGAGCAAAAGATCTAGGGCTTCTGCTTGAGCCACCGTGCGCGGAAATCCATCAAAGATGAACCCTTTCGCAGCAGGGTTAAGTTCAATTTGCTCTTCGATCAATGCGATAACGATTTCATCAGACACAAGATCACCCCGGTCCATTATGCCAGCAACTTTCTTACCAAGCTCAGTTCCAGAGGCGCGGGCCGCGCGCAGCATATCGCCTGTAGAGAGCTGAATAAGGCTACGCTCAGAGACAAGCTTTTTTGCTTGCGTACCTTTACCCGCAGCAGGTGGTCCAAAAAGAATAATATTCATAGCTCTCCCCTACCCTATTTTTTCTTACGGCGCATACGAGACTTTTTGATAAGGCCTTCATATTGATGCGCAATCAGATGCGATTGAATTTGAGCAACTGTGTCGAGTGTAACAGAGACGATAATCAACAAGCTCATGCCGCCGATAAGCATGGCAACTGAGGGCGGAATGCCTTTATTCTGCGCAATGATGTATTCGGGAAGGACACAAACGAAGGCGACATATATCGCGCCAATAAACGTCAAGCGTGACAAGACATAAGTGAGATATTTTGCCGTACGTTCACCGGGACGGATACCAGGAAGGAAGCCGCCATTCTTACGCAGGTTGTCTGCAACATCATCAGGCTTAAAGACATAAGGTACATAAAAGTAACAGAAGAAAACAATCAGTATTGCATAAAGCGTCAGGTAAACTGGAGAGCCATATCCGATATACGCCAGCAGTGAAGTCATAAAGCCTGACCCGCCGCCTTCACCACTAAGAGCGAGCTGCCCAAAGGTAGCGGGGAGTAACAAGAGGGAACTGGCGAAAATTGGCGGGATAACGCCTGCTGTGTTAAGCTTAAGCGGCATAAATGAGGCTTCACCACCGAATGTCTTACCCCCCGCCATCTGGCGCTTAGGGTACTGCACAAGCAATCGTCTTTGAGCGCGTTCAACAAACACAATCAACATGGACAGGGCAACAAAGAGTACAATAATGAAAACAAGTAAGAGCTCACTAATCGTCCCTTGTTGGTTTAAGCTAAAGGACTGGAATAAGGCTTTAGGCAATTCGGCAACAATCCCCGCAAAAATGATCAAGGATACACCATTACCGACTCCGCGCGCCGTCACCTGCTCACCAAGCCACATAAGAAACATTGTACCACCGACAAGCGTGATAACAGTTGAAGCCTCAAAAAACATGCCGGGGTTAATAACAGCGCCTTCAGTAGCTTGTAGCGCTCTTGCGATGCCATAGGCTTGAAACGCCGCCAAAAAGACAGTGAGATAACGTGTATATTGATTAATCTGCTTACGGCCCTGCTCGCCGTCTTTATCAAGCTCTTTAAGAGAAGGCAGAGACCCCTTCATCAAAGTCATAATGATGGAGGCTGAAATATAAGGCATCACGTTTAGAGCAAAAATAGCCATCCGCTCAACAGCACCGCCGGCAAACATGTTCAAACGCGTAAGCAGTCCGCCGCCGCCACTTTGGAAAGCGGCTTGAAAAGCGCTCATATCCATTCCGGGGACCGGTACGAATGTACCTATCCTGTAAACCACGAGAATGAAAAGAGTAAAAAGAAGGCGCTGTTGAAGTTCTTTCGCTTTGGCAAATACGCCAAAGTTCATATTCGATGCGAGCTGTTCAGAGGCTGACGCCATGGTATACCCTTATTCTTTAACTTCAGATTTATCCCTAAATAGGTATCCTCTGAAGGAAATGTAAGGTGCCTTTAGAAAAGGCCCGTAGCGGGTTAAAGATTTAACACGCTACAGCTTTACCTAACTACACTTTAACCCTTAGCGAGCTCGCCGGCCTGCTTAACCCATTCGTCGCGTTGAATACGGCCTGGGAATGAGTCGATGATTTTATCAACCATTTCGATATCCTTGGCTTTCCAAGCTGCGATTTGGCGGAAGTAATATACGCCTTTCGCATTTAAATCACCTTCGAATTTTGGTCCAATACCTTTGATTTTCTTCAAATCATCAGGTTCGCCATCAGTCGCACCATCAGTGTATAGAACCTGAGGCTTAGCAGCTTTTGGTTTAGCAGCAGCCTTTGGTTTAGGCTCAGCTTTTGGTTTAGCAGCAGCTTTTGGCTTTGGCGCTGGCTTAGCTTCAGCTACTGGCTTTGGCGCTGCTTTCGGTTTCGGAGCAGGCTTTGGCTTAGGCGCTGGCTTTTCAGCTTTAACAACTGGGTTCGCTTTTTTATCAGCCTTAGAGACTTTGTTAGAGTTATCTGCTTTTTCACCTTTTGCACGA
>JALZWM010000042.1 GCA_023300105.1 Hellea sp. | reverse complement strand
AAGCGTTTGATGCGGAAGTGTTTGAAGTGAAGATGTGTAAGTATTTTTCATTTTAAAAACATACCCCCGCTTTGGATAGTGAGGATTGAGTTTTTAAATTATGCGGTGGCACGGGTTTATGAGGGTATCGGTAAGGATTGATGACGGATTGGGGCAAACAGGGAAATGCTCCGAGTTTATAGAAAGTGGGCAGCGAATCGAGGTTGGAATTCTACGGGAATAATGTAAAATTCCAACGTTACGTCTGCCGACAAAGCAGATATAACTGAGCGTCTTAAAATCGCCTCAACTAAGCCTCTGGGCGAGAGGCTTAGAACGCCCAAAGTAGGACGCTCAGGATAATTTCACTAATTTTGGAAAGTAGGATAGGGGCTTCATTCATATCTGAAATCAGGCATTATTTTGAGTGTCAGAGTCTTAGTTATCCTTCATGTAAATTTTTCTAATTATATTGTTAAATGCAATTTTTCTATTTTTCGGTTCACCAGTTTATGTAATCTAATGCAAACACCAATAGTCAAGAGTTCTGAATGATTGCTAACCAAAATCGTGTCACACTAGATATTATATCCGGAGGGATTACGCTGTCTGACGGCGTTAGTAAGACCATAAGTCTGCATCCTTTATGGATTCGCGAGCGCCTCAACGGCCCCTTGGACTTGGACCCGGTTAGCCATCAGCGCAAATATGAGTTGGCAGAACTTCCACTCGACCTCACCGTGAAAGATGTCGTACTCGCAGAAAACGATAATATAGAAATTCAGTTTAGCGATGGATATCAATCGCGTTTAAACCTCGCAGATATCGAACGTGAAATCGGATGGACGCCAGACCCTGAAGCCCCACCAATTCCGCAGAGCTGGACGACCGCTCTAAGAGAAAGACCTGAGGTGAATTGGGACGATTTGAATGACCCTGCGGCGCTTAAAAAAATGCTGGACGGATTTCTACGTTATGGGTTTTGTATCATACAAAACACGCCAAGCCACAGAAATGCACTTCATGAGCTCGCGGGGCGCTTTGGTTATGTCCGAAACACGCATTGGGGAAAAATTTTCAATGTCGAGATGAAACCACAGGCCACAGATCTCGCCTATACAGATGCCGCCCTCTCCTCCCATACGGATAATCCCTACCGTGAACCTATTCCCGGATTGCAATTTTTGCACTGCCTCAAAAACGAAGTCTCAGGCGGGTTATCTACCCTTGTTGACGGTATCGCGATCACGGAACGCCTCGCGGCAGAGTCCCCTGAGCAAGCCGCGCTTCTTGAGACCATAAATGTGCGCTTCCGCTATGAAGGCCCAACAGCAGTTTTAGAAAATTGGGGCCCAATCATAGAGCGTGACCACCGAGGGATCGTCTACCGTATTCGCCTCAGTTCTAAGCTTGATTATGTTCCGGCGCTCGATAAAGTCTCTCTGGATATGTTTTATGCGGCACGCCGCCGCCTCCATGAGCTTTCAAATGATGACGAATTTCAAATTCAATTCCCCTTCAAAGAAGGCACGCTTTTGATGATGGATAATTATCGCCTCCTACATGGCCGTACCGCCTATAATGGCAAACAAGGACATCGTCATTTACAAGGCTGTTACACGGATCATGACGGCGTATTGAGTCTTTACCGTATGCTCGCCAATGGCAGTCAAATAACAGCCGTGGCAACAGAGGCGTAAAATGAAAACAGTTTCCTTCATCAAAATGGAAGATGGTTCAGAAGAGGATTACGCCTTTCTTGCACGGCATGAAAAGACTTTCGTACAAGACTTACCACAGCGTATTATAATGGCCCTTGAAAAACTTAGAGATAGCTTTTCAGGCTATAAAATAGACCGCTTGGAACACAGTCTCCAAACAGCGACCCGCGCTCAACGTGATGGAGCAGATATAGACTGGATCGTGAGTGCTTTGGTACATGACTTAGGAGATGACTTGGCCCCACTTAACCACGACAGCTTAGCCGCGGCGATATTAAAACCCTATGTCCGTGAAGAATGCGTATGGACAGTGAAACATCACGGCATTTTTCAATATAAATATTATGCTGATAAAATTGGTCTCAACCCTGAAGCGCGCCAGAAGTACAAAGATAACCCTCATTACGACGCCGCCGTAAAGTTTTGTGAAAAATGGGATCAAAAAAGTTTCGACCCAGACTATGACACACTACCGTTGGAGCATTTTTACCCCATTATAGAACAGGTCTTTACACGCGATGCTTGGAATCATCTTTAAACTTTAAGGATTGAAGCGAGCCATAGAATTTAAGGACGAGTTTCACCGTTAGGCTTAAACCACCTAAAATAATACTCATTGACCGGTATACCTACAATTTAGCGAGCGTCCTAAAATCGCCCAAACTAAGCCTCTGAGATGATTACAGCCTGTCCAGCCATTCATCGAAACGAGATTCCCAGTTATCTTTATTAGCGTCGGACACATTAGCGTTAGATAAATGAACGTCGGGAGAGTCAGAGGAATTTATGATATTCTGTCCGCTGTCTTTCTTTGCTGTTTTGTTGTTTAGCTGACGCCAAAACCCTTCAACGGATATACCTTTAGGTTTGTGGGTTTTTGAGGGCTTATTCATAACATCACCATTGGTTTACAATATAGCGCATATGATGAATTGTTCTCGCTTAATGAATACTGAACGCTCTATAATTTCAACACGACCTTTTATGCTTTGAGAGTTTTGGTTGTCTTCTCAATATCTTAAGGGCCGCGTGCTTGGTGTGGCCGAAGACGCTGCGGCTACCGCAATTGTTTGTAAAATGGCCGCGCCAGTCGCGATATTTGCTTACGCGTTAGCCCGCGCCGTTCTTGTAAGACGTCATATTCAGCCTTTAGCGTATCTCTGACTCAATCAGTTTAGTTATTGACCTAAGGTCGCAGCGTCTATTTCCGTGATGGTATATGCCCCAGTAAAGGTGATCGCATCACCGGGCGCTAAAACATCCCAAGAATTATCGTTAGTTGCATCCGTCGAATCCCCTGACGGCGCAACGTCAGTTAAGAGCGTTTCATTGCTCGGGATTGGCGCAGGGTCAGATCCATTATGCGTATCTGTAATCGCGACATCATTTACATTTTGATTGCCGTTATTCGTAACCGTATAAGTATAGGTCACAACCTCACCCGCTACATAAGGCCCCTCACTATCAGCAAGTTTCGTCATAGTGAGTGACGGCGCGGGGCATTCATAATCAGAAATAACAGGCCGTCCAAAAGCTACGCTAGGATCAAATATGGCAACGTTAAGATAAGAAACTCCATCAGCAGGCGCTGTGAAACTCAAAGGTAGTGCCTCACCTACCCCACCAATATTAGGTGTAGATGTCGTAAACTCAAAATCAGAGGCATTCGTAACGTTACCAGCCGTATCCTCAATCCAATAAGCGGTATGTTCTTGTCCAGCGCGGGTATTTAAACTTGCGGTTAAAGTTGACCCCGGCGCGCCTTCGAGTTTGTAAACTATGACGTGAAAGTCAGATTCATGATTTGATAGGTTATTGCTTGTCGATACCAAATTTAAACCTGCTATTGTCAATATCGTTCCAGAATCAACCACAGCATTTTCCCCAAAATAAGTTAAAATTCGGCCGTCAGCATCACGTTCAATAGGCAAATAGACATAAGGGTCTGTTGCGAAATCTCCCGATCTAAACCTGACTTCAGAGTCATGAAGATTCAGCTTCCCGTGCGTAATCCAGCTTTG
Source organism: Hellea sp. (assembly GCA_023300105.1). Classification (GTDB taxonomy): domain Bacteria; phylum Pseudomonadota; class Alphaproteobacteria; order Caulobacterales; family Maricaulaceae; genus Hellea. The sequence goes on along the minus strand of JALZWM010000042.1, from coordinate 4,304 downwards.
CGATAAATACTCTCCACACACTCCTGGTCTATTAAAGGTGTTTGTGGTGGCCCCTTGAACCGCAAGCATTACGAGCGCCGTGTCACAATTACTGGCGTCATTGACATCGCAAAGCTCATAGACAAGTTGATAAATACCTGGCGCTATTGCCGCAGGAATGTCGATCGTTCCGTCGGGATTGATAACAGCTCCAAATAAACTCCCATTATCAGTAATTCTCGCAGTGACAGAACTTGGTGCGAAAGCCGCGCCATTTAACGTATCATTTTCAAAAATGGACGGGGTAGTATTATCTATGCCCGGCACAAATGAGGCCGCTGTAAAATCATTATCCACGGCGTCTATAACAGGGACCATAGGTGTCACGCTTTCCGTAAGATCATCCCCTTGCGTTGTTGGGTCAGTTTGATCTCCAGATGCAGGCGCAGCCAATGTGTTCGCAATTATATTACCCACTTGGCCCGCGTCGACTGTGCCTTCAATTGTTAGCGTAGCTGATGCGCCATCTGCAAGCGCGCCCAAAGTCCAAAGTCCTGTAGCTGCCTCATAAGTGCCTGCTGTTACCGCTCCGTTCGCAGCTGTCGCTGTCAGCCCCGCAGGCAGTAAATCCGTCAACGTAACGCCCGTAGCGTCAGCCCCGCCATTATTCGTAACGTCAATCTGAAAAGTAACTATGCCGCCTTCACTTGGTGTTGCTGTGGCAGAGATCAATGTTTTCGTTGTCACCAGATCAACATCAGTCGGTATAAATGGTGTCATCGCAGTGACAAGAAAGTTATCAAAACCAACTGACTCATCATTAATGTCTTGATCTGAATCAAAGCGTAATGTCACATCAACGCTGTTGCCGGGATTATTGACATTAATCGTAAATCTATGGATTTGGTCGAACCAAAATTGGCCTGAGGTAAATCCAAGCTCTTGTTCTTGGTTTCCTGAATTCACTTGTGCATCAGTTGGGTTCAAGCGCACATGTGCCCAATCTACATTCCCAGATGTTCCTGATCTTGGCCCTTGCCCAAGACCAAAAGATAACCTTGGAAATGTTCCAAAATTAGATGTGGTAGAAAATATGGGATTACCATCAATTAGAACGGCAAATCCGTCTTGATTCGCAGAGTTGAAAAAATCCCAACTATCGAACCGTAATAAATCAAATTCTATATCCAGTGCCGTCGCGTCTGCAGGTACTGTAAATGTTCGTGTGGTCTGTGCTGATGTCCCCCCAAAACGACCTAGAAAATTTGTACCGATAATTGGTGCATTCTCTGTCGTGTTAGATGACCATCCTGAAACAGCCCCTTCAAAGTCATCTTGATAAACAACTGTTTGAGCTGAGGCGTTTTGACTAAGAAAAAGACACACTAATGATAATAATGAAACGCTCACAAGACGATTCATATATAGGGTCATATATAGGGTCTTTATTTGGAAAAACATTCCAGCAACTCCACAAACATATATTCTCAAAAGAACATTATTTTGAAGTTCGAGTACGGAAGTAATGTCTCCTACCACGAATTTGTATGTTTTCAACAATCACGAACTTTCGTAGATCTTAACTGAATATGCTTTACAACTACTTAAGAAGCACCCTTAGATTGCATGTGCTTTTACAGGTCTTGAATACAGTCAACCGAGACTTAAGCTTCAATAAGCTCAAACTCATTTTCCTCATTCAAAAGCATCAAACGAGCCTGAATAATTGAGAAATACGCGCCTTGAAGCTTAAGTGTTCCAGCTTCTACCGCTTCGTGGACGAAAGGAAAAGTCATGAGGTTTGTGAGAGATTGGCGCACGCCCTCGAGTTCCATCTCAAGGACGATTTCATCCTCTGGAAGATTTCGCGCTAAAACGCGGTCTCTGACATTGTTGATAATAGAGACCCATTTACCGACATAACCCGCATTGGGGTCATGCCCCATACCATCGAGGCAGCCCTGTATGCCGCCGCAGCTCTCATGGCCCATGACAACAATCATTTCGACCTTAAGCACAGTAACCGCATATTCAATTGTCGCTGACGTTCCGTGGAAGCCATCACTATCATCAAGCGGCGGCACAATATTGGCGACATTGCGCGCGACAAACATTTCGCCCGGATAAGCATCAAAGATATCCGTTGGATCAACACGGCTATCAGAGCACGCGATAAGCATGGTTTTGGGGCTTTGACCTTTGGTTCCTAAGTTCTCATAGAGCGTCTTTTGCGCTTTATAATCGCCTGAACGAAAGGCTTTATAGCCAGCAATCAACTTGTCTTTACGGTAACTCATGGTTTTGGAGATATCCTTACAATTTTATTAGGTAGCGCGACATAAATAGCGCCGTCCCATCCTGTGGTGACATCGCGAACACGCCCCTGATCTTTAATCAATACAGCTTCGCCTAAGTAATTCTCTCCGTCCACCTCAATCAAGCGAACGCTTTGGTTTCTAAGCGAGCCCGCCATTAAGCGGCCTTTCCAATTCGGAAAAAGGTCGCCCGTATAGACATCTAAGCCGCACACAGCGATAGATGGCGTCCATTGGGATATCGGCTGCGCCATACCGGGCAAGGCCGTATGAGGCGTTAAAACAGTGCCGTTATAATTACGGCCATAGGATATTTCGGGCCAACCGTAATTCACGCCCGATTTAATACTGTTAAGCTCATCACCGCCCTTGGGGCCATGTTCCGTTTCCCAAACGACTTGAGTATCAGGATGCACAATCGTGCCCTGCGGGTTTCGGTTTCCATACGTAAAGATAGAGGCGTAAGCCTCTAAATTATCTACAAATGGGTTATCTTTTGGGATGGACCCATCACGCATAATACGGTGAATTTTTCCGTTCGGCTTTGAGATGTCTTGCGCCATATCTTTCTTGCCGCGGTCCCCAATCCCAAAATAAAGATGCCCATTATCGTCAAAAGTAATACGAGAGCCAAAGTGCCGCCCTGTGCTTATGTAATGTTCAGGCTTGGCTTGGAACAAGGTTTGTTCCTGTGTCCACACCAAGCCATCACCTTGCGCCACGACCTTACCGCGAACAACTTTTGTCATGAGATTTTTAGACGTTTCATCCGCATGGGTGAAACTAAGATAGACCCAGCTATTGTTAGCATAGTCAGGGTCTGTTGCCACATCCATGAGGCCGCCCTGCCCTTTATCGACTGAAACTGGAATACCCGTAATTTCCATTCTCGCCTTTGACGATACTTGCCAGAATTTTCCGCTTTTCTCGGTGACAAGCGCCATATCATGACCCACAAAATGAACGCCCCATGGCGCATTAAGGCCTGTGGCCCAGTCCTCTATTTGAACTTGATCTGCGACTGACGGAACATCATCAATTGGCATGGTTGTTTTTAACGTGCCGCCGCTACGGATATATACAAGGAGGTCTTGTTTTTCTTGCTCTGTTAGAGCGGCAAACTCAGGCATCCCGACGTCTTCGATACCTTCATTGATAATCTTAAGGATATCAGCGTCTGTTCCGCCGTATTCCCAATTATCATCAGCGAGACTCGGCGCTTGACCGCCCGCAAGTCCCGCGCCGTGGCAAGATACGCAATATTGTTGATAGGCTTCAAAGCCGCGCTGAATAGCGGGGTCTGCGATTGCTGTCGTTTGCGCGGCTTGGCACGCAGAGAGAAGAAGTATTGAAATAAAGGATAATCGTTTCATAAATATCTCCAGCTTAAGTTAACCTGATATTTTAACTGCAATACCCATGAGGACAACACCGATAGCCACGCACATCAACCCTGTGATGTGAAGCGACTTATCATCGGCCATTTTCAGGCTTTGCTCATAAGCCCTGCGCATTTGGGCGGGAAATACCGCCCAAACAAATCCTTCAAACGCCAAAGCGCCGCCCAAGGCGATGAGTATAACAACGCCGAGAGTCATATAACTAGCGGCGACCTGGGCCGTTTTGGTTATCAAGATAGCCAAGGAAATCGCTATCAGGTGAAAGGACATAAGTTGTGCCCTTACCAAGGCCTTTTTTATAAGCATCCATAGAGCGCGAAAACGCGAAAAACTCAGGGTCTAGGTTATAAGCTGAGGCATAAATCGCGTTTCGTTCTTGGTCACCTTGACCGCGAATGATTTCAGCTTTTTGCTGAGCTTCGGCTAAAATAATCGTCGCTGTCTTCTCAGCTGTCGCTTTGATTTCCTGAGCGCGTTCTCCGCCTTCAGCGCGAATACCAGAGGCTTCTTGCTGACGCTGTGTGACCATACGCGCGAAAACACGTTGTGCGTTTTCTTGCGGTAAGTCAGCGCGCTTAATACGTACGTCAATGATTTCAACGCCAAAGTT
>JALZWM010000041.1 GCA_023300105.1 Hellea sp. | reverse complement strand
TGAATAATCAACTTCAACATCCCAGCGCCTCAGCCGCGCTTTCACGCGCCGCGCAAGTGCAGGGTCAGGCGTCACAAGCGCAGCTGTTTGTCCCTCAGATTCCAGAGTTTCGCGCATAATGAGCGCAATGCTTAAGGCTTCTTCTTCGTCGTTATCTGCTTCTAATAGGGACAAACCTTTTAACGCGTTTTTAAACAGATCACCGCCTTCTTGGGCAGCCCCTTTACGTAGTGTTTCAATGCGGCTCGGCCAATCACCTGTCGCCTCAATCGGAACTAAGGCTTCGGATATAACACGGCGTCGCGCATCCATGTCATTCGCGACCCCTTGGGAGATATAGCCCCAGTCAGGAACGTCACCCCTATCAATACCAATGACGTTAATCAGATTTTTAAGAGAGTTTTGTGGATGCTGTGAGCCAACATCTAGCCACGCTTCATCAGGCACAGCGGTATTCAATCCTGGGAGAACAATCGCCCCCTCTGGCATATTAGCGACGCAGCGCATAAGCCGCGCAGAGGCCGCAAGCGTACCTGTTGAGCCTGCGATTATAACGGGGTATTTCGGCGGTTCGTTTTCCCAAATCTCCGTCAGCGCCTCAAGCAAAGCCACGCGGCGTTCAAAGGGTTGCATGAGATTAATTTCAGCGAGGCGTTCAGGCCAGAAGTCCTGCACGATTTTATAAAGCGTGATCGCATTTTGGAAATGTTCTGAGGCAAATTTTTGAATCTCGTCAAGTTCAGACAACCTCGATAAATCAGCTTGTTCCATATCGGCGTCATCCAATATGGCAATAAGCGGGTCCGCGAGGGCGAGCGCGCCAGCAGCATCAAGCGGTAAGTCTGATATATTTTTATGATATTGAAAAATCAGTTGCGCCATCTCAAAGCGGCGCTGCATCGGTTCAATGGCAGGCTTTACAAGACCCGCAAGTTCCCCCGGTTCAAAAGGCGGTTCTTCTGGATTGATATCCGCGAGAGGTCTCATACGCGGCAACAGACTTGCGCCCGTATCGCCAACAAAGGCATTACCTAAGGCCCGCACCGCGCGGCGCGTTGGCAATAGGATGAGACAATCTTGCAGTCGGTCACCATAAATGTCGCTCAGTCCCATCGCCAATGACGGCAAAAAAGGGACACCCGAAGGCATGTTAAAGACGCGCGGCTTATCCATTTTTTTGTCTTAAAATTTGGGCCTGTTTCAGCACAGCCTCCGACGCTTTAACAGCGCGGGGGTCGCCAACATGCATCCAATAACCCGCAAGTTCCGCCCCGTAAATTTTGCGGCGTTTCAATGTTTTGTCCCATATTTTATTACGTGAGAAGGGCTCTATTTCAAACGGCTTGGCGAGCGCGGGCTTGAAAATCTGCACGCCTGCATAGACATGTTCTGCGCTCTCCCCGGCGCGCCGCGTAATACGGGCGTCTTTATGAATATCAAAATCACCTTTGCCTGCATAACCCAAAGACCAATCCGAGCGGGCGCATAATAAAAGCTCATCCATTTTTTCGGGATTCCATTGCGACATCAGGCTTTCGAGCACAGGTTCAAAAGGCAGCCATATCGCGTCGATGTTACAAATTAAAATTGGCGCCTCTCCCAGAAGCGGTAGGGCTTTCACAACACCGCCGCCAGTTTCCAATAAGGCTTCGCGCTCATCGGAAATAATAATCTCAGGACCATTTTTGCGCGTCTTTATATGCGCTTCCAAATGATCGGCATGGGCATGTACGTTTACCACGGCGCGCTCGACGCCAACCGCGGCGAGCCTATCAAGCATGTGATCGATGAGCGGTTTTCCTGCGACCTCAACCATTGCTTTGGAGCGGTTATTTGTGAGAGGCCGCATGCGCGTGCCGTGCCCCGCCGCCATGACCATTGCTGTTTTAATCATGATAAAGCCTCTGGTACATTTTTTGCCACCCATGCTTTCAAATCCGCACATTTTGGGTCTTCGAGATTCTTTTGAAAATGCGCGGCAACGCGGGGTATAAGGTCTCGGTATTGTGGTTTCTTATCCCGCTCAGCAAGGCGTATAAATATACCAAGAATTTTGGCATTGCGCTGCGCGCCCATAACGGCATAGGCGGTTTTAAATTTAGAACCATATTTAAGACCTGCCTTTTTACAGAACCGTTTTGTTAAAGGCCCAGCCAAATCAGGCGACACATCACGCCGCGCGTCTTCTATTAGGCTCACAAGGTCATAGGCAGGGTGCGCGAAGAGACCGTCTTGAAAATCAATGAGGCCGACACGCTCAGTCGCTTGACGCTCAGGCAGCCAAAATACATTTTCTGCGTGAAAATCTCTAAGCGCCAATCCCGGTGCGTGGGCATCCAGCGTTTCAAACAGCGCCGTCCAAATAGCGTTCCACTCAGCCCGGGCAGCACTCGAAATATCGCCGCCCAAATCCTTGGCGTACCAGTCTAAAAACAAATCTGCCTCTGCCAAAAGCGCGGCGCTATCATATTCTCTTATGCGCCAGCTCTTACCGCCAAATTCAGATTGTGACGGAAAGGATGAACGATAAATCGCGGCCAGCGTATCAATAGCGGCTTCATAAAGTTCGCGTTCAAGACTCGGGTCAATTTCAATCACACGGGCATAAAGACCATCGCCTAAATCTTCGAGTAACATGAACCCTTTGTCGAGGTCTGCCGCAATTATACGCGGCGCAGAGAAACCTCTTTTAGATAACTCAGAAGAAATAACGGCAAAAGCCTCAGGGTTGTTACCTGCAATACGGGCCACGGCGTTATAACCCAAAGCTTTGCGGTCTTTAACACTCGCGCCTTCAGGCTCACTTGGCGTTTCAACTCCTTTTGGGGCGTCCATTAATACAGCCTTTTTACCATTTAATGTAAGGCGCTCGTAACGGCGCGATGAGGCATCGCCCGGAACTGCGCTCCGCGTTGCCGCGTCCCATTTTGCCGCTTTTAGAAAGTTCTGAATATCTGCTTCACGTTTACTCAAAGCGCTCTCCAAATCCTGTTAGTTTTGCCATGCGGCCTTCAGTGTCACCATGGGTGTCGAATTGAATGTCAATCTCCAGTATGCCTTTAGGCAATAAAGGCGCAATTTTATCGGGCCATTCAATCACGCAAACGGCGTCCTCAAAGGCGTCCAAAAGCCCAAGCTCATAACCATCCTCAGGCCGCTCGAGACGGTACATGTCGCAATGCCATAAATCAAACTTTGGAAGCTCATATGTTTGCACCAAAGTATAGGTCGGTGACGGCACATCTATGTTCCCAAGAACAGATTGCAACATGCCGCGTACCAAAGTTGTTTTGCCCGCGCCGAGATCTCCTGTTAGAGCAACCGCCTGCCCAGCAGATAAAGTTTTGATGATGCGCGCGCCAAGGGCGAGTGTTTCGTCTTCGTTTGCTAATTTAATGAGCTGCATGCGTCATTGATACGCGCTTGCAAAATCATCGCAAGCCCTTACATAAGTTTTGGATATAATTACCAGAATAATTACTCAAATAATACAGGACGATCTCATGCCAAAAATTACATTCATCGACGCTGAAGGCACTTCGCGCGACGTCGAAACGAAAAAAGGGAGCTCTGTCATGGAAGCTGCCGTTCAAAACATGATCCCTGGAATTGACGCAGATTGCGGCGGCGCTTGTGCTTGTGCGACCTGTCACATTTATGTAGCGGCTGATTGGCTACCCAAATTAAAAGCGAAAGACGATATGGAGGAAAGCATGCTTGATTTCGCCGATGAAGTTCAAGACAACTCGCGTTTGTCCTGTCAAATTCTTATGAATGACGAATTAGACGGCCTTGTCGTTACGACGCCTGCGGCTCAATAGTTTACCTCAAACTATCGCGTAAATAATTCAGGATGGGCCGCATCTGTTGCGGCCTCTTTCGGAAGATAGATGGTGACATGGGTCCCTTCATTTTCTTCAGACTCAAGCTCAACCCAGCCGCCGTGGCGTTGCACGAAACGTTGTACCAGAGCCAAGCCTAAGCCTGCGCCGCCGCGGCTACTCTCGAATGATGAAAAGACCTGTGGTTGACGCTCACTCGGAATACCAACGCCGTCATCCTTAACCCAAATTGTAACTCCGCCGCCTTCGGCCTTTTTGCCGCCAAGCTCAATTGCCCCGCCAGGTTTCGTAAAACGCAGCGCATTTGATAGCAAGTTATAGACAACTTGTTTAAGGCGTGTTTCATCTGCGCGAATAATGCCGACATTTTTATTACATTTAAGCTTAAGCACAATCTTTGTGTCTTCAGCCTTGGTCGCTACATAATCGAGTGAATTCTCCAGCATAGCAAAGACATCCACATCACCGAGCTCGAGGTCCAGAACATTGGCCTCAATCGCGGCGATATCCAAAATATCATCAATTGTTTTCGCAAGGTCTTCGGAAGCGGTCTGAATTGCAAATATATATTCGCTTTGTTTATCGTTCATTTCGCCCGCGCCGCCAGATTGTAGAAAATCCGAATAGCCTGAAATTGTTGTTAGCGGCGTCCGGAGCTGATAACTGACATGGCCAACAAATTCTGACTTCATTCGGTCAGCCTCTTCGAGAGCTTCAGCGCGTTCAATCAAAGCAGCCTCAGCTTTGCGCGCAGAAGTGACATCATTAAAGGCGATCAGCGTTGCACCGTCAGGGAGCGGACGCGAAAACCATGTCAAACGGCGATTATCAGCACGCTCAATTTCTCCGTCAACATGGCGGCGAATTTCTGGATTCGGATCCGTCACGCGCGCCTTAAGATCATCCCAAAAAACAGCGTCATGATAAAGCGGTAAGCTACGTTCTATCAAAGCTGAGAAACGCGGGTTTTCTTTCATGTTGTCTTCTGAAATATTCCAAAGCTTGGCAAAGGCTGCATTTGAAATTTTGAGACGGCCATCTGTGCCAAACACGGCAATACCCTCACTGAGTTTATCAAGTGTGGCTTTTTGAACATTGATTAGTGTTCCAAGTTGACTTTTGAGTGTCATAGAATCCGTCATGTCAGAGAACAATAAAGAGATACCCCCATGCGGATCACGCATGCGAACTAACCGCAATGTCCTCCCATCAGGTAGCGCCCATAACTCATCAGGTGTCTCTTCAGGCCACTCTGTATAAAGCGCGAGTTCTTCTTTTTTCCACGCAGAATAATCAGACTTAGCGGGAAGAATGTCTCGCTCACGCATATGGTCGAGCCAATCACTATGCGCGGGACGATCACGAAACCAACCTGCATCAATTTGAAAAAGTGCGGCGAACGCTTTATTATGAAAACTCATCCGTTTATCCGCACCAAAGATAACAATCGCCTCGTCCATCGCATTAAGCATTTCATCATGAGCTTGAATGTGCCGCGTTAAAGTCTGGCGCAGGCCTTCGGCTTCGGTTGCGTCCATCGCAATCCCTGCCACGCCGCCTGAGACGGGAAAGAGGTTCACATATGTCGACTTGTTTTGGCCACTCAGAACAATATTGCGCATGTCCTCGACGCGTTCATTACTTTTGAGCGTTTTTTGAGCTTGCTCTGCGGCCATATCATCTAAGTGCGTTTGTTCATCTAAAACATCACGTACATTTTTTGCGCTGACCGCATCAACATAAGCATCATTGACCCAATTTATACGTCCTGTACTTGTCATACGCCATAGCGGGAATGGGGCACGGCTCATCATCTCAATAAAGGCGATAGGGTCAACTTCTGCTGTAATACGGCTATTCTCAAACCGTGATATCGCCGTGCGTTCATCCTCACCACGTATCGAGGCATCTTCAAGCCACAAAACAACTTGCCTGCCAGCAACACGCCCATCAGCTTCAATAACATTGCCTTCAGGTAAAATTATCGAAATCGAGAAAGGCGTTCCCGCGCTACGCAATTTGGCTGTATTGGTCCGAAGCGTATCTGTCTCATCAGCTTCGCTAATCGTATTTAAATCGGCCAAACCATTTAATATGCGCATGGGCGTGTCTTTGGAGCGCCCCGGGTCTGCAAAACGCATCATAGACGCGAGCGCGGCAGGTGAGCCATAGACCTTGGGCTGTCCCCAATCAGAATTAGGGTCAGGGACTGTTTCTTCCCAGACTAAAATTAATCCTGGATAGGATCCAAAAATAGAATCCATATGTCCGATTTGTTGGTCAAGTTCGGCACATTTATTTTTCCACTTCTGTGGGGATTCATTTCCTTTGGCTGCCAAACGAAACGCATAGATAGACATCAGCACAGCCAGAAGAACTGCCGCCGCGGTAATAATTAGATTTATGTCCAAAGTTTCAAATGGCACAATATCCCCAAACAGGCCTTATGACCTGAACAGGGCTTACCCCTTAGACTGATTCGTGAATAGTGTAGATTTCAACTGTGACAGGTAAATGTCAGCTATTTATGCAAGAGCCTCAAAGGTAATCGCCTAAGCTGCGATATTTTCGATTAAATTCGCAAGGTCAGTTGTAATTTTTTCGACCTGTGCCGCATCATCACCTTCTGCCATGACGCGAATAAGCGGCTCTGTTCCTGAAGCTCTTACGAGAACACGACCAGAATTTCCAAACATAGATTGCGCATCTTTTATTGCAGATTGCAGCTCTGCGCTATCCATAGGCGAAGCCCCTGAATATGTCACATTTTTGAGTAATTGAGGTACAGGGTCAAAAAGCTTCAACACTTCACTGGCTGGGCGGCCTCGGCGTTTAATCTCAGCCAAGACTTGAAGCGCAGCAATGGTGCCATCTCCGGTTGGCGCAAAATCTGTCATCAAGAGATGTCCAGATTGCTCCCCGCCAACATTATACCCATCTCTACGCATACGCGCCGCAACATGACGGTCACCAACAGCCGTACGAATAAACGCCAAATCATGATCTTCGATAAACCGTTCTAAGCCAAGGTTAGACATTACAGTTGCCACGATACCCGGTTTAGACAGCAAGCCGCTTTCTTTCCAGCCTGTGCCTATCAAGGCCAATAGCTGGTCACCATCGATGATCTGCCCCTTCTCATCGCACATGAT